>JAKPQE010000159.1 GCA_029572955.1 Pseudomonadota bacterium | reverse complement strand
CGCAACCAGCGGACCATCGAGGGCGACTACGAGATCACCATGAACGGCGCCTTCATGACCGTCAGCGATCCGCTCGGCTATCTCTCCAGTCTCGTGTCCGGTCCGCCGAGCATGAGCCGCAGCGTCGGTTACGACAATCCGACCCTGAACCAGGCGCTCGAGGACGGGTTCCGTTCGGCCGATCCGGCCGTCCGCAAGGCCAAGCTCGATGAGGCCCTCGCCATCCTCAAGACTGACGTTCCGGTTGCCTTTTTCAACACCCGCAACGCCGGTTATGCTTACGCCGACCGGCTCAAGGGCTTCGCCGCCCTCGACAATGTCGCCCCGTACTCGGCCTATACGCTCGAGCACGCCTATCTCGCGCAATAAGTCTGATCTCCGGCGGCGTCCTTCGCGATGCCGCCGGGTCCCTCACGGAGACCCTCACATGGCGGTACTGATTGCCAAGCGCATCGCGGTAGGGGCTTTTCTGGTCCTCGTCGTGCTGACGATCACCTTCCTTGCTATCCGGGCGGTTCCCGGCGACCCGGCCATGTTGCTGCTCGGGGGCGAAACCGGCACCACGAGCGCCGCGCAACTCGCCAACATGCGGGCCGCGCTCGGCCTCGATCAGCCGCTTCAGGTGCAATACCTGAATTTCGTCAGCGGCTTTCTGGCCGGCGATCTCGGCCAGTCCTTCCGCAACGACACGCCGGTGATGGAGCTCGTGCTTCGCCGGCTCCCCAATTCCCTCGAACTCATTGCGTTGAGTTCGATCCTCGCCGTCGCCATCGGCATCGCCATGGGATCGTGGGCGGCGCGGCGCGGCGGCGCGGCCGATACCTTCGTCGCCGCCGTGACCAGTCTCGGCGTCGCGACGCCCGGCTTCGTCCTCGGCGCGGCGCTGGTCACCATCTTCGCGCTGCAACTGAGATGGCTGCCGGCCGGCGGCCTGCGCCCGTGGAGCAATCCGGTCGCCCACATTTCCGGCATGATCCTGCCCGCCGTCGCGCTCTCGCTCGCCTTCCTCGCGGTCGTTGCCCGCATGACGCGCTCGTCCGTCGTCGAGACGATGGGGCAGGACTGGGTGCGGACCGCGCGGGCCATCGGCCTTTCCGACGGGCAGGTCTATCGCAAGCATGTGCTGCGCAACGCGCTGACGCCCGTCATCA
>JAKPQE010000146.1 GCA_029572955.1 Pseudomonadota bacterium | reverse complement strand
GGGCGTTGCCGGGCCACCAGCGGGCGGCCAGCTCGAGCGTGTCGATGGCCTTTCCCTTGGCGTCGAGGATCGACACTTTGATCGGGTCGTCGAGCCCGCCTTCGCCGACCACCTCCACCGGCTGGCGCACCTTGCCGAGCTCGACCACGCGGCGGTGCGTGAAACGCACCGATTTGCCGTGCATCTGCTGCGTGATGAGGCGCCGGCGCGTATTCGAGACATGGTCCAGGGCGGCGGCCACGGCGGCGAGGATCTTCAGCTCCTCGCCCTCCGGCGAGCGCGGCTTGAAGCCGTCCGGGTACTCCTCCTTGATGAAGCCGGTCGAGATCTTGCCCGAGCGCCAGCGCGGATGCTGCATCAGCGCGGTGAGGAACGGGATGTTGTGCTGGATGCCGTCGATGTAGAAGGCATCGAGTGCCTCGGCCTGCAGGTCGATGGCGGCCTCGCGCGTCGGGCCGTGGGTAACGAGCTTGGCGATCATCGGATCGTAGAACATCGAGATCTCGCCGCCCTCCTCGACGCCGGTGTCGTTGCGGATGGTGAGGCCGTTCTCGGTACCCTCGTGCGGCGGCCGGTACTTCACCAGGCGGCCGATGGAGGGGAGGAAATTGCGGTAGGGGTCCTCGGCGTAGATGCGGCTCTCCACCGCCCAGCCTTTGATCTTGATGTCCTTCTGCGTCATCGGCAGCTTCTCGCCGGCGGCGACGCGGATCATCTGCTCGACGAGGTCGATGCCGGTGATGAGCTCGGTGACCGGATGCTCGACCTGCAGGCGCGTGTTCATCTCGAGGAAGTAGAAGCTCTTGTCCTGACCGGCCACAAACTCGACCGTGCCGGCGCTGTCGTAGCCGACCGCCTTGGCGAGCGCGACCGCCTGCTCGCCCATGGCCTTGCGCGTCTTGTCGTCGAGCAGCGGAGAGGGCGCCTCCTCGATGACCTTCTGGTTCCGGCGCTGGATCGAGCATTCGCGCTCGCCCAGGTAGATCACGTTGCCATGCTTGTCGCCGAGCAGCTGGATCTCGATATGGCGCGGCTCGACGATGAATTTCTCGATGAAGACGCGGTCGTCGCCGAAGGAGGATTTGGCCTCCGAGCGGGCGCGGGTGAAGCCTTCCACCACCTCCTCGCGCGAATGGGCGATGCGCATGCCCTTGCCGCCGCCGCCGGCGGACGCCTTAATCATCACCGGATAGCCGATCTCGTCGGCGATCTTCGCCGCCTGTTCGGCGTCGGCGATCTCGCCGAGATAGCCCGGCACGGTCGAAACCTTGGCCGCGGCCGCCGCCTTCTTCGATTCGATCTTGTCGCCCATGGCGGCGATCGCCTTG
>JAKPQE010000140.1 GCA_029572955.1 Pseudomonadota bacterium | reverse complement strand
TGCCGCTCTGCTCGCCGGACATGCCACCCATGCCGGACATGCCGGACATGCCGCTCTGCTCGCCGGACATGCCACCCATGCCGGACATGCCGGACATGCCGCTCTGCTCGCCGGACATGCCGCCCATGCCGCTCATGCCGGACATGCCGCTCTGCTCGCCGGACATGCCGCCCATGCCGGACATACCGGACATGCCGCTCTGCTCACCGGCCGGCGGCGTCGCCGGGGCCTTGCTTTCTTCGGTCTTCTGGTCGCAGCCAGCGACCATCAGCGCTCCGAGGAGCGCGATCGGCAGAATCATCTTCACTGTAAGTCTCCTGGTTCCGTACGAGCAACGACCGCCCGGTCCGCGATTTCGCGAACTCTGCGCGCTCATCCCTGTCATGCCGCAAATGTCCCCTCTACGGCGCCGCCTAAAGTGGGGACCGATTGTGGCGACGTAAAGTCGAATACGTCCAAAGTGTTGTGTGACATTGTCGCGCCGCTGGCGAAATCTCGCGGTCGACAACGCTGCCGCGCGCCGGCCAATACCGGCCTTGCCCTTGCCCCGGCTTCGATCCGATCATGCCGGCCTCGGGTCGCAGGATGAGGAGCCATCGATGACGGAGCAGCCTTCCGGAAAATGGGATTTCTGGATCGATCGCGGCGGCACCTTCACCGACATCGTGGCCCGCGACCCTGCCGGAAAGCTCTTTTCCAAGAAGCTCTTGTCGGAGAACCCGCAAGCCTATCGCGACGCCGCGCTCGCCGGCATCCGCGAGTTCATGGGCCTTGCCGAGAGCGACCGCATTCCGGCGGACGCGATCGCCGCCATCAAGATGGGCACCACCGTCGCGACCAACGCCCTCCTCGAGCGCGCCGGCGACCGCACCCTCCTCCTCGTCACCAAAGGCTTCCGCGACGCCCTCAGGATCGGCCATCAGGCCCGCCCGGACATCTTCGCCCGGCGAATCGAAAAGCCCTCGATGCTCTATGAGCGTGTCGCCGAGATCGGCGAGCGCGTCCGGGCCGACGGCACCGTCGAGAAAACGCCGGATATCAATGCGATACGTGCCGCGCTTGAATCGGCTTTCGAAGACGGCATCCGCTCGGTCGCGATCGTCTTCATGCATGCCTGGCGCTATCCCGATCACGAGCGCCTCGCCGCCGGCCTCGCCCGCGCCGCCGGCTTTGCCCAGGTCTCCGTCTCGCACGAGATCTCGCCGCTGATGAAGCTCGTCGGCCGTGGCGACACCACCGTCGTCGACGCCTATCTGTCGCCGATCCTGCGCCGCTACGTCGACCGCATCGCCGCCGAAATCGCCGGCGATTGCCGGCTGATGTTCATGATGTCGTCGGGCGGGCTCACCGCCGCCGACCTCTTCCAGGGCAAGGACGCGATCCTCTCCGGCCCCGCCGGTGGCGTCGTCGCCGCCGTCGAGACCGCCCGTCGCGCCGGCTTTCCCCGGGTCATCGGCTTCGACATGGGCGGTACCTCGACCGACGTCTCCCATTTCGAGGGTGAATACGAGCGCGCCTTCGAAACCGAGGTCGCCGGCGTCCGGATGCGCGCGCCGATGATGCGCATCCACACGGTCGCGGCCGGCGGCGGTTCGCTCTTGCGCTTCGAGGGCGGCCGCCTGCAGGTCGGCCCGCAATCGGCCGGCGCCGATCCCGGCCCCTGCTGCTATCGCCGCGGCGGGCCGCTCGCCGTCACCGATGCCAATCTCCTCGTCGGCAAGCTGGTGCCCGATTTCTTCCCGGCGATCTTCGGCCCCGGCCGCGACCGGCCACTCGACGCCGCCGCCGTCGCGGCGCGTTTCGACGCCCTTGCCGCCGAAATCGGCGACGGCAAGAGCGCCGTCGAGATCGCCGACGGCTTCCTGCGCATCGCCGTCGACAACATGGCCAACGCCATCAAGAAGATCTCCGTCGAGCGCGGCTACGACGTCACCGCCTATGCCCTCGCCTGCTTCGGCGGCGCCGGCGGCCAGCACGCCTGCCAGGTCGCCGACAGTCTCGGCATGAAGACCGTCCTCATTCACCCCTATTCCGGCGTGCTCTCGGCCTACGGCATGGGCCTTGCCGACATCCGCGCCAACCGCACCCGCGCCGTCGCCCGCCCGCTCGAGGCCGAAACCGAAAGCGCCTTGCAGAGCCTTTTCCTGGAGCTGCGCCTCGAAACTGAATCGGAACTTTCACGTCAGGGCGTAAGCGATTCCGATATCGAGACTTTCGCCCGCGCCCATCTGCGCTACGAAGGCTCCGACACGGCAATCCCGGTGCCACTCGGCCCGGGCGCCGAGATGACCGCCGCCTTCGAGGCCGCGCACCTGAAGCAGTTCGGCTTTCTCTTTCCGGGCAAGCGCCTGATGGTCGAGGCGCTGGAGGTCGAGAGCGTCGGCGGCGGCGCCGACATCGCCGAGCGCTCGCAGGCTCTTGCGGGCACGGTGGCGCCGGAGCCGGCCCGCCGCACCCGCTTCTTTTCCATGGGTGCCTGGCACGAGGCGGGCGTCCACCTGCGCGCCGGCCTTCGTCCCGGTCACGAGATCGACGGCCCGGCGCTCGTCGCCGAGCCGCACCAGACGATCGTCGTCGAGCCCGGCTGGCGCGCCCGCATCACCGCCCTCGACCATGTCGTCCTCGCCCGCGTCATGCCGCTGCCGAAGCGCGAGGCGATCGGCACCGGTGCCGACCCGGTGATGCTCGAGATCTTCAACAACCTCTTCATGTCGATCGCCGAGCGCATGGGCGCGACCCTGCAGAACACGGCAAGCTCGGTGAACATCAAGGAGCGGCTCGACTTCTCCTGCGCCGTTTTCGACGGCGACGGCCGGCTCGTCGCCAACGCCCCGCACATGCCGGTCCACCTCGGCTCGATGGACCGCTCGGTGGAATCGATCATTGCCGCCAATGGGGGCCGCGTCCACCCCGGCGACGTCTTCGCCCTCAACGCCCCCTACAATGGCGGCACCCACCTGCCCGACGTCACCGTCGTCACCCCGGTCTTCGACGAGGCCGGCACCGGAATCATCTTCTGGGTCGCGAGCCGCGGCCACCACGCCGATATCGGCGGTGCCGCGCCCGGCTCGATGACGCCGCGGGCGACGACCGTCGAGGAGGAAGGCGTCCTCATCGACAATTTCCATCTCGTCGAGGCCGGCCGCTTCCGCGAGGCCGAACTCGTCGCGCTGCTGACCGGGCACCCCTTCCCGGTGCGCAACGTCGCCCAGAACGTCGCCGATCTGAAAGCCCAGGTCGCCGCCAACGCGACCGGCGTCAACGAGCTGATGCGCCAGGTCGAGCATTTCGGCCTTGCCGCGGTGAAGGCCTATATGGGCCATGTCCGCGACAACGCCGCCGAGAACGTGCGCCGGGTCATCGCGGCCCTCGCCGACGCCGAGTTCGACACCGAGACCGACAAGGGCGCCCATATCCGGGTGAAGATCACCGTCGATCGCGAGGCGCGCCGCGCCAAGGTCGATTTCACCGGCACGAGCCCGGTCCAGCCGGACAATTTCAACGCCCCCGAGCCGGTCACCCGCGCCGCCGTGCTCTACGTCTTCCGCGTCATGGTCGACGGCCAGATTCCGCTCAACGCCGGCTGCCTCGAGCCGATCGACATCGTCGTCCCCGACGGCTCGATGCTGAAGCCGGCCTGGCCGGCCGCGGTCGTTGCCGGCAATGTCGAGACGAGCCAGCACGTCGTCGACACACTCTTCGGTGCCCTCGGCGCGCTGTCGGCGGCGCAGGGCACGATGAACAACCTCACCTTCGGCAACGCGCGCTACCAGTATTACGAGACGATCTGCTCGGGCGCCCCGGCCGGGCCGGGCTTTTCCGGTGCCGACGCGGTCCACACCCACATGACCAATTCCCGCCTCACCGACCCGGAGGTGCTGGAATTCCGCTTCCCCGTCGTCGTCGAGGATTTCCACATCCGAAAGGGCTCGGGCGGGCGCGGCCGCTGGCACGCCGGCGACGGCACCGAGCGCACCATCCGCTTCCTCGAACCGATGCACCTGGCGATCCTCTCCTCGCACCGGCGCGTGCGGCCCTTCGGCCTTGCCGGCGGCGAGCCGGGCGAGCTCGGCGCGACCTTCGTCCGCCGGCTCGACGGCAGTCTCGAGGAACTCGACGCCTGCGACGAGACGCAAGTCGCTGCCGGCGAGGCGGTGATCCTCAGGACCCCGACCGGCGGGGGGTATGGAGAGGGTTGACCGCTAAGTCGCGCGGGCGGACGACGATCGGTTCAATTGCCCATCGTCGCCAGCAGCGCGTCGAGGCGTTCGAGCGTCGTGGCGACGCCCTCCTCCATGCCCATGGCGATGACCTTCTCGATGTCCTCGGCGGACTCGTAGGAAACGACGGTGCGAACGACGGTGCGGTCACCGGCATCGAGGAACGAGACGTCCCATCCGGCGATCGGCAGCGCCGTGTTCATCGCGCCGGATGCGTCGGCAAAGCCGTCGACTGCCGTATAGCCGTCGATCGGATCGACGGTGAGATACTGGGTGAGGCCCCAGAACTCCTCGCCGTCCGGCGCCGTCATCACGTAATGCCAGGCACCGCCGGCGCGGAAGGCCATCGCCTTCGTCCGGGTCGCCAGCGGTGGCGGCGCGAACCATTGGTCGAGCAGATCGCTTTTCGTGTAGCAGTCCCAGACGAGCTGCCGCCTGGCGGCGAATTCCCGCCGCACCGTGATCGTGCTGCTGTCCGCGTCGACGAGGAATTCGAACTGCAGATCGGCCTTCATTCGTTTCTCCCGTTCCGTTGATCGCGGCGAGCAGCCTGCCGCGATTGTTGACTCGTATCAGAGCGTCGCGCCAGCCCTCCGCGAGCCTCCCTGCAAGGTGGCGCCGCTTGCCCGTTCGGGCAATGGGGTAGCACGCGCCGACGACGAAGACGTCGAGCCGGCGACGAAAAAAGGCGGCATTTCGCGGCGGGAGGAGGGAAGCGGAGATCCTGCGGGACCCAGGACGGAGCGGATCAGGCGACGAGAGGCTTCACCGAGGCCGCGGCGTTCTTGACGACGAGCGCCTTCATCAGCTCGAACAGCTTTTCCGGAGCGATCGCTCGCGGGTCGAAGCCGGCCTCCCCGCAATAGCTCTCGATCAGCGCCTGATTGTCCGGCGTGTCCGGCACGAAGGCCATCTCCCAGGAGGGGAAATCGCGCACCGCCCGCTCGCGCCGGCCGAGCACCAGCACGTCGCGATGCCGCTCGTCGACCGCGATCCGCTCGAACACCCGCCGCACGAAGTCGGTCGGCCCTTCGAGCACCTGGATGAAATTGTCCTTGCTGAAGACCAGCGCGCCGGTGATCTGCAACGGGCCGTTGTTGCGCCGTGCCGCTTCCAGAACCGCCTTGACTTCCCTGGCCAGCGTTTCCTTGTTCAGGGAAAACGTCGGCTTGCTCCAGTAGATCAATTGCAGCATGACGGGACCTCCGAGAAGGCCATATCGGACGACAACCGTTCAATTTCATTAAAAACCGACCGGGGTGATCTGCAATCGTCGCAGGTTTGACTTTCGACGGGCAACGAAGCCTGAAGAAAATTGCTAAAATGCCGGACAATCCCGGCCGGAAGCGGCCGACGGGCCGCGACGCGAAGTGGATTGACAACGCCGCCCGGCGCGCGCACCAGATCGGCGCCCGTTCGGAGTTCCGGCACCATGATCCGCACCACCGCCCTCGCCCTTCTCGCCCTTGCCGGGCTTTTCTGCGCTCCCGCCACCGCCGGCGAGCCCCTTGCCGCCTGCTGGCGCGCCGAGGATCTCGCCGCCCGGCCGGGCGAGGCCCGGGCGGTGAAGGGCGCCCCCGGTTCGACCGTCGCGATGCCCGACACCGCCGCCGACACCGCCGCCCGCGCGCCGATCCTCGGCACCGTGCGCCGCGTCGAGTTGCCGGCGGGCGAGAAGCTCGTCGCCCTCACCTTCGACCTCTGCGAGACGGCCGGCGAGATCGCCGGTTACGACGGCGGCGTGGTCGAAGCGCTGCGCGCCGCCGATGCCCGGGCCACCTTCTTTGCCGGCGGCCACTGGATGGCGACCCATCCCGAACGGTTCGCCCAGCTCGTCGCCGACCCGCGCTTCGAGATCGGCACCCATTCCTGGTCGCACCGCAATCTGAGGAAGCTCGCGGCCGATCGCCTTGCCGGCGAGATCCGCGCGCCGCTCGCGACCTACGCCGCCGCCCGCGAGGCCCTCGCCGCCCGCCAATGCGCCGCCGGGCTCGATCTCGGCCACGCCCCGCAGCGTCCGCGCCTTTTCCGTTTTCCCTTCGGCGTCTGCAATCCCGCCGCCCTCGAGGCCGTCGCCGAGGCCGGCCTCGTCGCCGTGCAGTGGGATGTCGTCTCCGGCGACCCGGCCCCCGGCCAGTCGGCCGACGCCATCGTGCGCGGCGTCCTTGCCGCCGTGCAGCCGGGCTCGATCGTCGTCGCCCACGCCAACGGCCGCGGCGTCCACACTGCCGAGGCGCTGCCGCGCCTGATCGAGGGCCTGCGCAAGAAGGGCTATCGCCTCGTCACCGTCGGCGAACTCCTCGCCGCCGGCACGCCCGTCGTCGCCGATACCTGCTACGAGCTGAAGCCCGGCGACAATGCCCGCTACGACAAGCCGGCGACCGCCGACGGCCGGCCGCTTGCCGGCGACGCGAGACCCGGCGCCGCATCGGAGCCGACGGGAGCCCGGAAACCATGACGCTCGGCCCCTTCACCGAGGCGGAATACGATCTCGGGCCGGCGCGCCTGCGCCGCCTCGCCGCCGACGAGATCGCCCCCCTCGCCGCCGCCATTGCGGCGATCGATCCCTGGGCCCGCCTCGGATACCCCGAGAGCAGCATCGAGGCGTTCTTTCGCCGCCTCGACGCCGGCACCTACAAGTTCGCGATCGATCGCGACGGCGCCGTCGTCGGCGCCGTTTCCGTGCGCCACCCGTTTCTGAAAGGCCCCTATCTGGAACTCCTCGCCGTCCTGCCGGCCGCCCAGGGCAAGGGCATCGGCGCCGCGGTCATCGACTGGATGGGCCGCGAGGTCGCCGGCCGCGACCGCAATCTCTGGGTCTGCGTCTCCGACTTCAACGAGGCGGCCCGCGCCTTTTATCGCCGTCAGGGCTTCGACGAGACCGCGCGGCTCGACGACCTGACGCTCGACGACGCCACCGAGCTGTTTTTGCGCAAACGCCTGTGACGGCTTTCGCACGGACTGTCGTTTTTCTGTCGCAGTCGACGTTAAGTTGACTGAAATCAATGCATTTTAAGCTGTTCGGAGCAGCAATTTACTGGGGTTCGTTTCGAGCAGAGGAACGCACGACGATGATCCGTATGGAAGACGACGCCCGCGCGGCCGACGGGGCCGCTGCGGCGAAGGTGGCTGATACCGGCGAGAAAGCTCAGGCCGAAACGACCGCGGCGGCGCCCGCCGCCGAACCCGCGCCCGCGCCCGCCACCGAGAAGCCCGCCACCGAGAAGCCCGCCAAGGCGAAACGGCCGGCAGCAGCCAAGAAGGCCGGCACCGAAGCCGCTGCCGCGGACAGCCCCGAGGCGAGCCCCGAAGCGGCGAGCGAGCCGAAGGCGAAGAAGCCGCGTACCGCCAAGCGCGGGGCCGCGGTCGAGTCCGCCGCCGCGGCGCGCCACCAGCTCGCCGAGATGCGCCACGATCCGGACGCCATCCGCCAGGTCTTCGAGAGCGGCGAATACCCCTACCACACGCGCATGAAGCGCGAACCCTACGAGAAGCACAAGGCGGAGCTCCAGGTCGAGTTGCTGAAGGTCCAGCGCTGGGTCGAGGAGACCGGCCAGAAGATCATCATGCTGTTCGAGGGTCGCGACGCCGCCGGCAAGGGCGGCACCATCAAGCGCTACATGGAGCACCTCAATCCGCGCGCCGCCCGCGTCGTGGCCTTGCCCAAGCCCACCGAGCGCGAACGCACCCAGTGGTATTTCCAGCGCTATGTCGAGCATCTGCCGGCCGTCGGCGAGATCGTCATGTTCGACCGCTCCTGGTACAACCGCGCCGGCGTCGAGCGCGTCATGGGCTTCTGCTCGCCCAACGAATATCTCGAATTCATGCGCACCACGCCGGAACTCGAGCGCATGCTCGTGCGCTCCGGCATCCGCATGTTCAAGTACTGGTTCTCGGTCAGCCGCCAGGAGCAGCGCCGCCGCTTCAACGCGCGCGAGCACGATCCGCTGAAGCAGTGGAAGCTGTCGCCGATCGACAAGGCCTCGCTCGACAAGTGGTCCGACTACACCGAGGCCAAGGAGGCGATGTTCTTCTATACCGACACCGCCGATGCGCCGTGGACGATCGTCAAGTCCGACGACAAGAAGCGGGCCCGCCTCAACTGCATGCAGCATTTCCTGTCGACGCTGCCCTACCCGAACAAGAACCTCTCGGTCGTGCGCGGCCCGGACCCGCTGATCGTCGGCTCCAGCGCCCACGTGATCGGCACCGACCAGCACATCCTCGGCAAGACCATGCACCCGGACCAGAAGTCCCCGCGCTGATCGCCGATGACGAGACGAGCCGGCGGCCACGGCCGCCGGCTTTTCACATGACGCTCGCCCGCCAATCCGGAGACCCGCCATGCTCGCCCGTCCGCTTTCCCCGCTCGGCCTCCTCGCCGATATCGAAAGCGGCCGCACCAGCGCCGCCGCGATCCTGCGCGCCTGCGGCGACACCATCGCCGAGGCCGAGCCGATCGTCGGCGCCTTCGAGCACCTCGATTTCGACGGCGCGATCGCCAGGAGCCACGACGCCGCCGGGCCGCTGCGCGGCCTCGCCGTCGGCGTCAAGGACGTCTTCGACACCGCCGACATGCCGACCTCCTACGGCACGCAGATCTATGCCGGCCACCATCCGGTCTCCGATGCCGCCGTCGTCTCGATGGTCCGCCGCGCCGGCGGCGTCGTCCTCGGCAAGACGGTGACGACCGAACTCGCCTTCTTCGAGCCCGGCCGCACCCGCAATCCGGCCAATCCCGGCCACACGCCGGGCGGTTCCTCGTCCGGCTCGGCCGCCGCCGTCGCCGCCGGCATGGTGCCCTTCGCCATCGGCAGCCAGACCGGCGGCTCGGTCATCCGTCCCGCCGCCTATTGCGGCGTCGCCGGCTACAAGCCGAGCTTCCGCATCCTGCCGACGGTCGGCCTCAAGGCCTTCGCCTGGAGCCTCGACACCGTCGGCCTCTTCGCCCCGACCGTCGCCGACGTCGCCTTCTTCGCCGCCGCCATCACCGGCCGCAGCCTCGAGGTGACGGCGAAGGAAACGGCCGCACCGCGCATCGCCGTCGTGCGCACCCACCTCTGGCACGAGGCGACCGGCGAGATGCGCGCCGCCATCGACACGGTCGAGCGCCTCGCCACCGCCGCCGGCGCGAGCGTCGTTTCCGTCGATCTGCCCGGCATCTTCTCGGAAGCCTTCGCCGCCCATCAGGTCATCCAGGACCATCAGGCCGCGATGGCCCTCGCCTACGAGATGGACAACCACCGCGATCTCTTGAGCCCGCTGCTGCGCGACACGCTCGACTACGGCCGCTCGATCTCGGTCGAGGACTACGACACCGCCCGGCGCACCGTGCGCCATGCCCGCCTCGCCCTGCGCGACGCCCTCGGCGATGCCGACGTCATCGTCACGCCGAGCGCCACCGGCGCGGCGCCCGAGGGCCTCGCCTCCACCGGTTCCTCGATCTTCAATCGCCTCTGGACGCTGATGGGCGTGCCCGCCGTCAATGTCCCCGGCCTGCATGCGGCGAGCGGCCTGCCGCTCGGCATCCAGGTCGTCGGCCACCACGGCCGCGACGGCAAGACGCTCGCCGTCGCAAACTGGCTCGAAGGCGTGCTGAAGGCCAAGAGCTGAGCCTGCCGGCCCGGCATCATGCCCGGAAACGGAAAAGGCCGGTCCCCTGCGGCCCGGCCTTTTTTGTCGATACCTTTCCCGCGACCTAGCTCGCGGCGGCCGTGCGCCGCACCTTGAGGAAGCGGAACGCGCGCTGCGCGTCGGCCTCGGAAAGCGCGTTGTACTGCTCGGTCTCGCGCATCACCACGCTGTCGCCGAGACGCAGGCGCTTGCGCCGCATTTCGGCGATCTTGCGATAGGCCTCGCTGGAGACGCCAAGCACCTTGCACAGCATGGCGAGCGGTCCCGGGTCGGCGCTCAGCACCGCCTTGGCGACACCGTTCTCCGGCACGTCGGCGAGCATCGCGAGGGCCCAGCCGAGATCGAGCGCCCGGTCCTCGCGGCAGATCAAGAGCACGATGCTGTCGACCCGGCGCTTGCCGAGTTTGACTTCCTCGATCATCACCGCGACCCGCGAGCGAAGGCCCTCGCTCTGGGCGGCGTCCTGGTTGACCTGGTCGACCGCCGTGCGGGCGAGCGCGGCGAGCGCCTTCTGGTCGACCTACTTGCCCTCTTCGGCGAGACGCACCTTGAGGGCGTCGGACATGACCGTCATCAGCTGGCTGCGCGCCGCTTCCGGCATGTCGCGCCGACCGACGAGGATCTCCTGCAGCGCCTCGTCGCCGTCGGCCTTGGTGGCCAGCGTCTGGAAGCCGAAATCCGAAAACCGCGCGCCGCTGTTGCGTGACACCGTGTGCAGCACGCCGCTGGAACCGCGGTCGACGAGAACGTCGGTGACGGTCGCCGAGAGTTCCGGCCGGGCGGCGATTTCCATCATGTGATCGTCGCCGTGGGTCTCGGCGATCGCGACGAGATCGGCATCCGAAAGCACGCTCGACTGCCGCAGCACCTCGCGGGCGACGGCGATCTCGTCGGTGGCAAGCTTGTAGACGGCGGCATGCGGCGCATGCTCGGCCGGCGCCAGGCGCTGGGCGAGCTCGATACGGGCGTCGATCGCCACCTGGTCGGCCACCTTGACGACGATCTCGCCGTAGAGCATGCCGGCCCGCTCGTCCGGATCGACGCTGTCGGACAGGTAGAGGTCCGTCAGCGCCCTGAGAAGATCGCGACGGCGATCGCTGCTGTCTTCACGCGCAAGTGCAGTCAGCTGGTCGAGAAGGCTTGTATTCGGCATCTTTTCGCTCGGTGGCTGTCTTTGATGCCGAATTAAACATGTCTTTGCGAATAAGTTCTTAAGCTTGGCCCACTATTCCGCCGCGTCGAGCACTTTGGGATCATAGGCGAGATTTGGCGCGAGCCAGCGCTCGGCTTCGTCGATCGTCCAGCCCTTGCGTTCCGCGTAATCCGCGACCTGATCGCGCTCGATCTTGCCGAGGCCGAAATAGGCCGCGTCCGGGTGCGAGAAGTAGACGCCGCAGACCGAGGCCGCCGGCTGCATGGCGTAACTCTCGGTCAGCCGCATGCCGGCCGCCTCTTCCGCCTCGAGAAGATCGAACAGCGTGCCCTTCTCGGTGTGATCGGGCTGCGCCGGATAGCCCGGCGCCGGGCGGATGCCGCGATACTGCTCGGCGATCAGCTCCTCGTTCGACAGCGCCTCGTCGCCGGCATAGGCCCAGAATTCGCGCCGCACCCGCTCGTGCATGCGCTCGGCCAGCGCCTCGGCGAGGCGGTCGGCGAGCGCCTGGGCGAGGATCTTGCCGTAGTCGTCGTGCTCCTTGACGAAGCGGGCGACCAGCTCCTCCTCGCCGATGCCGGCGGTGACCGCGAAGGCGCCGACATAGTCGGCAAGCCCGGTCTCCTTCGGGGCGACGAAATCGGCGAGCGCGAAATTCGGCCGTCCGCTCTGGCGCGCCATCTGCTGGCGCAGGGTGTGCAGCACGGCCCGCGGGCTCGCGCGGTCCTCGTCCTCGTAGACCATGATGTCGTCGCCGACGGCGTTGGCCGGCCAGAAGCCGATGACGGCATTGGCCTTCAGCCAGCCCTCGCCGATCATCCGCTGCAGCATCGCCTGGGCGTCGTTGAAGAGCGCCCGCGCCGCCGGCCCGACCTTGGCGTCCTCGAGGAGGCGCGGGTAGCGCCCGGTCATCTCCCAGGTCTGGAAGAACGGCGTCCAGTCGATGTAGCGCACCAGTTCGGCAAGATCGTAGTCCGGGAAGATCAGCGTGCCGTGGAAGCGCGGCCGCGGCGGCTGGTAGCCGCTCCAGTCCGTCTTGAAGCCGTTGCCGCGCGCCGTCGCGAGCGCCATGCGGTCGCGCCCGCCGCGCCCGCGCGCATGGCCCTCGGCGATGCGCGCATATTCGTCGCGAAGATCGGTGACGAAGGAGCCCTTCTCCGAGCCGAGCAGCCGGCTGGCGACGCCGACCGCGCGGCTCGCATCGGTGACGTAGACCGCCTGGCCGCGCCCGTAGTTCGGATGGATCTTGACCGCGGTATGGACCTTCGAGGTCGTCGCCCCGCCGATCATCAGCGGCACCTCGAAGCCTTGCCGCTCCATCTCCGAGGCGACGTGGCACATCTCGTCGAGGCTCGGCGTGATGAGCCCGGAAAGCCCGATGATGTCGGCCTTCTCGGCCTTCGCCGCAGCGAGGATCTTGTCCGCCGGGACCATGACGCCGAGGTCGATGACGTTGAAATTGTTGCACTGGAGCACGACGCCGACGATGTTCTTGCCGATGTCGTGGACGTCGCCCTTGACGGTCGCGAGCAGCACCGTGCCGGCCGAGGACGAGCCCTCGATGCCGGCCTCGCGCTGCTCGGCCTCGAGATAGGGCATCAGATAGGCGACCGCCTGCTTCATCACGCGGGCCGACTTGACGACCTGCGGCAGGAACATCTTGCCGGCGCCGAAGAGGTCGCCGACGACGTTCATGCCGGCCATCAGCGGACCCTCGATGACGTCGAGCGGCCGGCCGAGCGTTGCCCGCGCCTCTTCCGTATCGCCCTCGATGAACTCGGTGATGCCGGCGACCAGCGCATGCTCCAGCCGCTTTTCGACCGGCATCTCGCGCCAGGAAAGATCGGCCTCGCGCTTCTTGCCGCCTTCGCCGCGATAGCGCCCGGCGATCTCGAGCAGCCGGTCGGTCGCGTCGGCGCGCCGGTTGAGGACGACGTCCTCGACCCGCTCGCGCAGCTCCGGCTCGATCTCCTCGTAGATCGCCAGCTGGCCGGCATTGACGATGCCCATGTCCATGCCGGCGCGGATCGCGTGATAGAGGAAGACCGCGTGCATCGCCTCGCGCACCGTCTCGTTGCCGCGGAACGAGAAGGAGAGGTTCGAGATGCCGCCCGAGACGTGCGCATGCGGCAGGTTCTGGCGGATCCAGCGCGTCGCCTCGATGAAGTCGACGCCGTAATTGTTGTGCTCCTCGATGCCGGTCGCGACCGCAAAGACGTTCGGATCGATGATGATGTCCTGCGGCGCGATGCCGACCTTCTCGACGAGGATGTCGTAGGAGCGCCTTGCGATCTCGGTCTTGCGCTCGTAGGTGTCGGCCTGGCCCTTTTCGTCGAAGGCCATGACGACCACGGCGGCGCCGTAGCGGCGCACCTTCTCGGCCTGGTCGACGAAGCTCTCCTCGCCTTCCTTCAGCGAGATCGAATTGACGATGCCCTTGCCCTGGATGCATTTGAGGCCGGCCTCGATCACCGACCATTTCGAGGAGTCGATCATCACCGGCACGCGGGCGATGTCCGGCTCGGCCGCCACGAGGTTGAGGAACCTGACCATCGCCGCTTCGGAATCGAGCAGGCCCTCGTCCATGTTGACGTCGATGATCTGGGCGCCGTTCTCGACCTGCGCCCGGGCGACATCCAGCGCCGCCTCGTAGTCGTCGTTGGCGATCAGCTTGCGGAACCTGGCCGAGCCGGTGACGTTCGTCCGCTCGCCGATCATGGTGAAATTGGCTGTCTCGGTGGTCACTTTGGAGTTCCTGCCTGTCGCCTTCAACCGAACCGGGCGCAATCCAGCGGATGCGCCGCACCTGACTGACGCCCCCTCACCCTGTCCCTCTCCCCGCCGGGGAGAGGGAACGCCAGCACTCGCGTCCCCGAAAAAGCCCTCTCCCCCCTAGGGGAGAGGGTTGGGTGAGGGGGATATTCGTTCCTAGTCTTCCAATGCTTCGACGATGACCGACAACACGCCCTCGACGTTCTCCGTCACCTCGTTATTCCAGAACCGCAGCACCCGATACCCTTCGGCCACGAGATAGGCCGAACGTTCCGCGTCCGCGGCTTTGCGGTCCCCATGCTGCCCGCCGTCGAGTTCGATGACGAGCCTGCGGTCCTCGCACACGAAATCGACGACGTAGTTCCCTTTCGGCATCTGCCTGCGGAACTTGAAACCCCGCAATCGTCGGTCCCGGAGCTCGAACCACAATTTCTGTTCAGCATCGGTCGGTCGCCGCCTCAGCACCCGCGCCATTCCTGTCAGCGGGTTCTTCCTGCCGCGCACCGATCGTCTCCCCCGCCCGTCGATTTCGCCCCGTCACCCGCGACAGCAATCGCGGCCTACACGGTGACGAAGCTCTCCAGCCCAGACAGCCTGAGTTTCGGCTCGATGACCGGCACGACGCGCGGCGCGACGCCCGCGACCGCCCCGGCGATCGCCCGGATGTGATCCGGGGTCGTGCCGCAGCAACCGCCGACGATGTTGACGAGGCCGGAGCGGGCGAACTCGCCGACGAGCGCGGCCATCGCTTCCGGGCTCTCGTCGTATTCGCCGAACTCGTTGGGCAGCCCGGCGTTCGGATAGGCGCAGACCAGCGTATCGGCGACGCGCGAAAGCTCGGCGATGTGGGCCCGCATCTCCTTGGCGCCGAGGGCGCAGTTGAGGCCGATCGAGAACGGCCTGGCGTGCGCCAGCGAATACCAGAACGCCTCCGGCGTCTGGCCGGAAAGCGTGCGCCCGGAAAGATCGGTGATCGTGCCCGAGATCATCAGCGGCAGCCGGCGACCCTTCTCGACGAAGATTTCCTCGACGCCGAAGATCGCCGCCTTGGCGTTCAGCGTGTCGAACACCGTCTCGATCAGGATGATGTCGGCGCCGCCGTCGATGAGGCCGCGTGCCGCCTCGGCATAGGCGATGCGCAGCTCGTCGAAGGTGATCGCCCGGAAGCCCGGATTGTTGACGTCCGGCGAGATCGAGGCGGTGCGGTTGGTCGGGCCGATGGCGCCGGCAACGAAACGCGGCCGCGACGGATCGCGCGCCTCGACGGTGCGGCAGGCCTCGGCGGCGAGCCGCGCGCCCTCGTAGTTGAGCTCGTAGACGAGGTCTTCCATGCCGTAGTCGGCCTGGGCGATCGTCGTCGAGGAGAAGGTGTTGGTCTCGACGATGTCGGCGCCGGCCTCGAGATACTCGACGTGGATGTCGCGCACCGCCGCCGGGATCGTCAGGTTGAGCAGGTCGTTGTTGCCGCGCACGTCCTGTTTCCAGTCGGCGAAGCGCGCGCCGCGATAGCCGGCCTCGTCGAGCTTCAGGCGCTGGATCATCGTGCCCATCGCCCCGTCGAGGACGAGGATACGGGCCGCGGCGAGGGCCCTCAGGCGCTTCTCGGTCTCGCAAAACACTGTGTCGGTCATGACGGCTCCAGACGGGCTTGTCAGGCGGCGGGCTTCGGCTTGATGCCGAGCAGCCGGCAGATGGCGTAGACGAGGTCGGCCCGGTTCATGGTGTAGAAGTGGAAGTCCTTCACGCCGTGATTGACGAGGTCGAACACCTGCTCGGCCGCGAAGGCCGCGGCGATCAGCTTGCGCGTCTCGGCGTCGTCCTCGAGGCCCTCGAAGCGGTCGGCGAGCCAGGCCGGAACCGAGGTGCCGCAGCGCGTCGCGAAGGCCGCGGCCTGGCGGAAGTTCACCACCGGCAGGATGCCCGGCACGATCGGGATATCGATGCCGCGCGCCCGGACCTTGTCGACATAGCGATAGAAATGCGCGTTGTCGAAGAAGAACTGGGTGATCGCCCGGCTCGCGCCGGCATCGACCTTGGCGGCGAGCATGTCGATGTCGGCCTCGACGCTCGGCGATTCCGGGTGCCGCTCCGGATAGGCCGAGACCGAGACCTCGAAATCGGCGATGCGCTTGATGCCGGCGGTAAGCTCAGCGGCATTGGCATAGCCGCCCGGATGCGGGCAGTAGCTGGCGCCGACGCCCTCCGGCGGATCACCGCGCAGGGCCACGATGTGGCGCACGCCCGCCTCGTAATAGGCGCGGATGATGTCGTCGATTTCCGCGCGCGTCGCGGCGACGCAAGTGAGGTGCGCCGCCGGCTTGAGGCTCGTCTCCTTGACGATGCGCGCCACCGTCGCGTGGGTGCGCTCGCGCGTCGAACCGCCGGCGCCATAGGTCACCGACACGAAGCGCGGAGCCAGCGGCTCGAGGCGCCGGATCGCCGCCCAGAGCGTCTCCTCCATCTTCTCCGTCTTCGGCGGAAAGAACTCGAAGGACACGGAGATCTCGGCCGTTCCGAGCAATGGATCGGCGCCGAGGCTGGCAACGGACATTTCAACTCTCCCTCTGGCGGGTCCGCGCAGCGCCCGTTCGGGCGGCGCGCCGGGAACCCGATAACGCAATCGTTCGACCTTGTCTCTCGGCTCTTCGCGTCAGGCCGCCGCCCCGCCTGCCGCGCCGGCAATGAGCATGCGCCGGTCGCGCCCGAGCCACACCGTCACGGTGAGGCCGTCGGCCCGCCCGCCCGGCGCGGCAAGATCGTTCGCCGAGACGACGTCGATACCGGCGGTACCGAGCCAGCCGGCCATCTGCTCGTGCGAAAAGCCGAGCCGGCGGTGGGCATGCTCCTCGCGCAGGAATTCGAGCGAATGCGGCGCGAAGTCGACGATCAGCAGCCGCCCGCCGGGACGCACCAGCCGCGCCGCCTCGGCGATCGCCCGGCCGGGATCGTCGAGATAGTGCAGCACCTGGTGCAGCACCACGAGCTCGAAGGTCTGGCCCGCGACCGGCGGGTGGAAGATGTCGCCGTGCTGCACGCGGGCATGGGCGATGCCGGCCTTGGCGAGATTGGCCCTCGCCACCGCCAGCATGTCCGGGCTGGAATCGATGCCGACCGCCCGCTCGTAGAGCGGCGCCAGCACCTCGAGCATGCGCCCGGTGCCGGTGCCGAGATCGATCATCGAGCCGAACGGCCGCTCGCCGACCGCCGCCCGGATCGCCACCTCGACCGCCGCCTCGGCGACGTGCAGCGAGCGCAGCCGGTCCCATTCGGCCGCGTTTTCCTTGAAATAGGTGGCCGCCGCCTCGGCCTGCGCGGCGCGCACCTCGAGATAGCGCTCCTCGTCGCGCTTCAGCACCTCGTCGCCGGCATCGACGAGCGCGAGCACGGCGCGCATCAGCTCGGCCTCGCCGCCCTCGCCCGCGAGGCGATAATAGGCCCAGGCGCCCTCCGGCGCGCGCTCGACGAGCCCGGCATCGGTGAGGAGCTTCAGATGGCGCGAGATGCGCGGCTGGCTCTGGCCGAGCACCGCGGTCAGGTCCTTCACCGTCAGCTCGCCGCGCTTCAGCAGCGCGACGACGCGCAGCCGCGTCGGCTCGCCCGCTGCGCGAAGCGCCTGCAGCGCCCGCGGAAATCCGATTGCCGTCATGTCGCCCACCGTCCGGATGGCCCATTCAAGACATAAAGATATGTTTATACGGATGCCGATCAAGTCGTCAAGCGGATCGGCGACCCCGCGATGCCGCGTTGCCAACGCCGCCCTTGCCGCCCCGGCCCTTCTCGCTTAAGTAAGCGCCGACCCTTTCCACGACAGTTCCCCCAATTCGCGGGTGCCCCTCGTCCGGGCTTCAGGAGAAACGCCATGGCGCGTCAGTTCATCTATCACATGCGCGGGCTCACCAAGTCCTACCAGGGCGGCAAGAAGGTGCTCGACAACATCAACCTGTCGTTCTACCCGGACGCCAAGATCGGCGTGCTCGGCCCGAACGGCTCGGGCAAATCGACGCTCCTGAAGATCATGGCCGGCCTCGACAAGGAGTTCACCGGCGACGGCTGGGTCGCCGAGGGCGCGACCGTCGGTTATCTGCCGCAGGAGCCGGAACTCGACGGCACCCGCTCGGTGCTCGACAACGTCATGGACGGCGTCGCCAAGAAGAAGGCCATCATCGACCGCTACAACGAGCTGATGATGAACTACTCCGACGAGACGGCGGAGGAAGCGGCCAGGCTCCAGGACGAGATCGACGCGAAGAACCTGTGGGACCTCGACGCCCAGGTCGAGCAGTCGATGGACGCCCTGCGCTGCCCGGCGCCGGACGCCGACATATCGAAGCTCTCGGGCGGCGAGAAGCGCCGCGTCGCGCTCTGCCGCCTGTTGCTCGAGCAGCCCGACCTCCTGCTCCTCGACGAGCCGACCAACCATCTCGACGCCGAGACCGTGCAGTGGCTCGAGGCGCATCTGCGCGAATATCCGGGCGCGATCCTGATCGTCACCCACGACCGCTACTTCCTCGACAACGTCACCGGCTGGATCCTCGAGCTCGACCGCGGCCGCGGCATCCCCTACGAGGGCAACTACTCGGCCTATCTCGAAGCCAAGGCCAAGCGCCTCGAGCAGGAAGGCCGCGAGGAAGCCGCCCGCCAGCGGGCGCTGTCGCACGAGCGCGAGTGGATCGCCTCCTCGCCGCGCGCCCGCCAGGCCAAGTCCAAGGCCCGCAT
Source organism: Pseudomonadota bacterium (assembly GCA_029572955.1). Taxonomy (GTDB): domain Bacteria; phylum Pseudomonadota; class Alphaproteobacteria; order Rhizobiales; family JAKPQE01; genus JAKPQE01. The sequence continues at coordinate 15,837 of JAKPQE010000140.1, read as the reverse complement.
CAAGGCCTATGACGAACTCCTCAAGCGCAACGAGGAGCGCACCCTCGGCAACGCGCAGATCGTCATCCCGGCCGGCCCGCGCCTCGGCGACGTCGTCATCGAGGCCGACCACCTCTCCAAGGGCTATGGCGACCGCCTGCTGATCGACGACCTCTCGTTCAAGCTGCCGCCCGGCGGCATCGTCGGCGTCATCGGCCCGAACGGCGCCGGCAAGTCGACCCTCTTCCGCATGATCACCGGCCAGGAAGCGCCCGACGGCGGCAGCTTCCGCCTCGGCGACACCGTCAAGCTCGGCTATGTCGACCAGAGCCGCGACGACATGGACGCCAAGAAGACCGTCTGGGAGGAGATCTCCGGCGGCAACGACGTCATCCTCCTCGGCAAGCGCGAGGTCAATTCGCGCGCCTATGTCTCGGCCTTCAACTTCAAGGGCGGCGACCAGCAGAAGAAGGTCGGCGGCCTCTCCGGCGGCGAGCGCAACCGCGTTCACCTCGCCAAGATGCTGAAGTCCGGCGCCAACGTCATCCTGCTCGACGAGCCGACCAACGACCTCGACACCGAGACGCTCGGCGCCCTCGAGGATGCGCTGGAGGATTTCGCCGGCTGCGCCGTGGTCATCAGCCATGACCGCATGTTCCTCGACCGCCTCGCCACCCACATCCTCGCCTTCGAGGGCGACAGCCATGTCGAGTGGTTCGAGGGCAACTTCGAGGCCTACGAGGAAGACAAGAAGCGCCGCCTCGGCGCCGACGCCGCCCAGCCGCACCGCATCAAGTACAAGAAGTTCTCGCGGTAATCGCGCGGCCCGGCCCATCGCGCCTGGCCAACGGAACGCCGGCTATCCTGTCGCCCCCCTCGTCCAACGAAGCGCGGGCCAACCGGTCGCCCCCCTCACCCAACCCTCTCCCCCCAAGGGGAGAGGGCTTTTTGAGTCAATGAGTTGCCGCTCCCTCAACCTACCCGAGGGACGTCTCGGCAAAGGCGCCATGCGCCACCTTCGACAGCCGCAACGAGAACACGGCGCCAGCGCTTCCCGACCCGGCTCGCCGCCGGCGAGCATCGAAGCGCAAGCTGCTTTCGTCCCCTCGCCCCCTTGGGGGAGAGGGACAGGGTGAGGGGGACTTTCTCGCAAAAAGAACACGGCAGGAGGTGAACCGAAGAGCGCCCCCGCCCGCAGGGCCCCTCAGCCGTCCTTCAGGACCGCCCCGCCCGCCGCATTGTCGACAACGACCGGCGCATCGAACCAGAGGATCTCGGGCGTGGTGCCGTAGAGCTTTTCCACCCGCTCGCGCCACTCGCCGCTATAGACCGCCTCGGCCGCCGCCCGGTTTTCCCAGAGATAGACGCCGCCGGCCGTGCTGCCGTCCTCGGCGCGGATGTAATATTTGCGCAGGAGCCCGGCGAGCCCGACATATTTCGGCGCGCTCGATTCGAACATGCGCCGCGCATCCGCCAGCGACACCGGGTTGGACATCCTGAACTGCACCACGGTGACGATCATCTCCGGCCTCCCTCGATCCATCGTACCGGCAGAGATCATAGCGCCATTTTCCGGCGCACCGAACCGATGCCGTCGCTCGACGCCACCTCACCCTTCGCGGCGCTCGGCAATCGCTTTTTCGACTTCGGCCAACGCCGTGCGGAAGAAGCGCCGATGGCCACCGAGCGAGAAATTCCAGGTCGGACCGCAGACGTCCCAAGCCCCCTTCAGGGTCGCATCGGAATAGTCGTCCTCGAGAAGCAGCACAAAGAACTCTCGGAGTTCCCCTTGCTCATGAGGGAGAAAGGCCGTGACCACGTCCGGAAGCGCTTCATAGATGTCCTCGTAGTCGTCTTCGAGATCGGGCAGGAAGTTCCAACGAAGCGTGCAAACCAGTCGGGAATGTGGATTTTGCGCGGGGTCATGGCTCCACCTCGAAAAGCTCTGGGCGCCCTTTGATGGATCCATTGGCCGGAAACGCCGTCACTCCTGACCGCCCTCGGCAATCTTCTTCTCCAGCGCTTCGAGTGCCATGCCATAGAGAACCCGGTGACCACCCAACCCGATAAGCCAGCTCGGTTCGCAGACATCCCAGACCCTTTCCAGAGTCTTGTCGGAATAGTTGTCTTCCAACATCATTGTCAGAAACTGCCGGAGTTCTTCCCTGTCTTCCGGCATGCATAGACTGACAATGAATGGAACGGCCTGTGCAATCCCACCGTGTTCCTCGTGAACATTCGGAAGAAAACCTCGGGAAAATCGACCAAAGCTGGGGGTATATCTATCTCTCGGCGCGACATTATTCTGGATCCACGATTTTCATTCGGTCAATAATACTACCATTGGCTGGAAACGCCGTAACAACCGTGTAGCTACGCTTACGATTCGCGTTGTATCTGATGACGACGCGAACCCAGTAGGTCTTTCGGACCGAAAACCCTTCGAATATGCCGATCTCCCGATAGGCCTCTATGCCGGTCTGGTAGCCGAACCGTTTCTCGATGGCGATGTCCCTCGAGCCGAACTGGCCTTACGAAACCAGCGCAACCATCGGTGCATTCGCCCGAATGACCTCGTTGACGAAGTCATTGGCCTGGTAAATGTCGACGAACGAGCCATCCGCAGATTTGGCTCGGACTTCATAGCCAAACCCGTCCGGTATGTATCTCGGACGTACGGCCCGCAAACGTGCGACTAGCGCTTTCCCCGGCTGTCCGACATGCCTGGCGATCGTATGTCCGCCCTGCACCTCCTCCTCGGCAAGATCGACCGAATATTGCTGCGGGCCGTCGATGACGGCGACACGATAGGCGCCCGAATGGTCGGATTCGCCGGAGCGATCGCCGATGAACGCGCGATCCGCGTCGGAGACTGGAATGTACCGCCCGCCGGAGTCGGTCCATTGGCCGCCCTCCGAACTGCCGGCGGCGACCCGTGGTTGGAGCGTATTCCCGAAAAGTGGGAACCGGTTTTCGGGCGAGAATACGCGCAGAAACAAGCGAGCAGAGCGGCATCGAAGTTGTATTTGAAGGCGAGCTTCAGGCGCCTCGCCTTCCACGAGACATTGAGCGCGGCAAGCTGCCAGTCGCTCCGCGCCCTTGCCAGAACTGCCGTCGAAGGCTCCATCGATCTTGTCCGTCGCTCGAATCCGAAAGGATCATAGTCCTATCGCCATTCAAGCACACGGAAAGATTGCGCTGATAGGCAGAGCAAGCAGGGCTTCAGGGATACTTGCCCCGCCGGCGCCGCCTCAGCAGTCGCCGCAGCGGGAGAGGAGCGCGCCGAGGCTGGTCTTTTCCGGGCTCAGCGGATAGGGCACGGCGGCCCGCTCGGCGAGGCGGAAGATGTCGCCGCTGCGGCTCTCGAGCCGCGTCTTGGCGGCCTCGGTGAAGAGACGGCAGGACCAGTTGCCCGAAGCGATGCCGGAGGCCGGGTTCGTCGCCGACGACTGGTAGCGCAGGCAGAGATTGGAAATCGGCATCTCGCGCAGGTCGACGCCCTTGTCGGTGCGCACATGCACCTTGGCCGGCCGGCTCGCCGGTTCGATCTTCCACTGGCCGACGAGGACGTCGCGCGCGCCCGGCGCCCAGAGATAGGCCCGGCCGTCGGCCATGGTGTATTCGACCATGCGGCCGCCGCGGCCGCCATCCACGAGCGTGGTGATGTCGGCGAGGTCGTCGCGCAGATCGGCCTCGTCGCGGGCGAGCCGCTCGAACTCTTCCTCGGTGAACGGCACCGGCTGATAGCTCGGCCCGGCCGGCACGGCCGCGTCGACGACCGCCGGCTCCTTGCCCCAGAGCGTCATGCAGCCGCCGAGCATGGTCGCCACGGCGAGCGCCGGAAGCAGGCGGACGATTGCGCGAGACGGCATGGAAGGCGGCTCCTGGAGGCAGCGGCGCCGGATGCGGCGCGCGGGGGACGGCGCCCTCCTCGCACGGCATCGTGGCAAGATTTTGAGAGCGGCGGATCGGCGCGCTTCCCAAGGCCCGGGCGCCGGGTGTAGGAGAGTGGCGGCCCGAGAGAGAGACGCCGATGCCGCCCGCCTACCCGACCTTCGTCCTCGCCACGCTGATCCTTGCCCTCATTCCGGGGCCGAACGTCACCGCCGTCATCGGGACGAGCCTTGCCCATGGCGTCGGCCGCGGCCTGCTGCTCGCGTCGGGCGCGAGCCTTGCGCTCCTCGTCCAGATCGTCGTCGTCATCGCCGGCCTCGCCCCGCTGCTCGCCAGCGCCGCCTGGCTCGGCGAGGTGCTGCGCTGGGGCGGCGTTGCCTACCTTCTCTATCTTGCGGTCAAGGAATGGCGCGCGGCCCGTCCCGGCAGCCTGGTGATGCCGGACGCCCCGCGCTCGGCCCGCATCTTCGGCCGCGGCATGCTGATCGCCACCGTCAACCCGAAGACGATCGCCTTCCTCGCGGCCTTCCTGCCGCAGTTCGTCGACGCCAGCCGGCCGGTGCTGCCGCAGTTCCTCGTCCTCGGCGCCACCTTCCTTGCCGTGCTGTTCTCGATCGACGCCAGCTACGCGCTCCTCTCGGGACGCCTGCGCGGTGTCTTCTCGACGCCGCGCGCCGCCTTCTATCGCGGCCGCTTCGCCGCGCTCTGCCTCGTCGGCACCAGCGCCTGGCTCGCCCTCTCGCGCCGCTGACACGGGCCGCCGGCACCGGCCATCCGCCCGCACAAAACCACGCTTTGCGCAAGCTCGGCCGCATTTTCCGGTTTACAAGCCGACCGGTCGGCTTATATTCGCGGAAAATGACTTGTTACGAAAATTTGGTTTGACGGCCAGCTCTCGTAACAATAATGAAAGCCCACGAACCGGTGCGACAGAATGCCCCACGGCGCACCGGGCAAACACAGCGACCGGGGCGTGCGCGGCCTGAACGAAGTGCCCGCCGAGGAGTGAGGAACGCCGATGTCGACGAGGGACGAGAAGATCGCCCATACCATGGAATACCCGCCGGAGACGCCGCAGCCGAACGTCTATCCGCTCTCCTGGCACCAGAAGACCGGCAAGCTCGAGGAGATCTGGGACGCCTCGCAGCGCGAGGTCTGGGACCCCAAGAAGCTGCCCTGGGACACCTTCGATCCGTCCTCCTACACCTGGGAAGAGCGTGAATCGATCGCCTATTGGTGGACCCTGCTCTCGGTCTTCGACGCCTCCGCCCCGCCGGTCTTCGCCGAGGCGCTGATCAAGACCTACGAGGTGCACGAGGAGGACGCCGTCCGCCGCTGCTTCTTCTCGGTGACGCGCGACGAGCAGAACCACGAGCAGATGTGCGGCCTGTCGATCACCAAGCTGCTCGAGCATCCCGATCCGCTCACCTACGAGCCCAAGACCGAGATCGGCAAGAAGCTGCAGCGCAACGCCCACTGGCTCTATTTCAACGGCGGCCGCTACTGGACCGGCTACAAGAAGGCGGTGCCGAAATACCCGCTCTCGGTGCTCTTCTCCTCGTTCCTGATGGGCGAGATCGCCGCTGCCACCATCTTCCACCAGATGGCCGCCGGCTGCACCGAGCCCGTCTTCAAGGAAGCCTTCCGCAACATCGGCCGTGACGAGGGTCGTCACATGGCGATCTGCATGGCCGTCATGGAGCGCGACTATCCCAAGCTCGAGACCGAGAACAAGGACATCATCACCAAGCAGATCCGCGCCGGCTACCTGTTCCTGTCGGCCGTCCTGTTCGAGCCGCCGACCGACTTCTGGGACCTGCCGCCGGACTTCATCGAGGTCCAGCGCAAGGGCGAGGAGATCGCCCGCGGCGCCGGCTTCCACATTCCCGAATACGAGATGAAGAAGGAAAACTGGAAGAAGGCGATGCTCAACATGAAGGGCGTGCTCGACCGCTACGGCATCCCCTTCCCGGCCATTCCCGAGGTCGGCATCTCCGGCAAGGAGATCCTCGACATCGAGATGGACGAGATCATCCCGGTCTTCTGATCGGCGCGCCGGGCCGGGTGCCTGTCATCCGGTCCGGCCCGTCGCTCACTCTTTCGGCTTGTCGCCGCAGAAGCCTTCGAAATCGACGTCCGTACCGCCCATATGGGCCATGCAGCGGTTCGAGTAGAACATGCCGTCGCAGCCGCAGACCGGCATGAACTCCTTGGTGCAGATCTCCGGCCGCTTCTGGCAGGTTCCGGAGACCCCGCCGCGACCGCAGGCATTGCCATCCGGGAACCTGCAATATTCGTCGGCCGCGCAGGCGACGTTCTCCGGCCCGCCGAAGGCGGTGGCCAGGGCGGGCGCCGCGAGACTGCTGACCGCGACGACGAGAGAAGCTAGAAAGACGGGAACGCGCATGTCGACCTCCCATGGAATGCAGCGATTCTAGGGGCCGGCACGACACCTGCGAAAGAACAAAAGCGCCGCAGCCCGCCGGGGCCGCCGCGGCGAACGAGGGAGCCGACAAGCCCATGACCGTCATCCGCCTTCAGCCCTCCGGCCGCGAGGTGCCCTGCGAGCCCGGCGACACGGTGCTCGCCGCCCTTGAGCGCGCCGGCTACGCGCTGCCCAACAACTGCCGGGCCGGCGCCTGCGGCGAGTGCAAGACCAAGGTGCTTGCCGGCGAGTTCGACCAGGGCATGGTGCTCGACATGGCGCTCTCTCCGGAAGAGCGCGAGGCCGGTTTCGGCCTCATGTGCATGGCCAAGCCGCTGTCGGAAACCCTCGAGATCGAGTTCGGCACCGAGGACGCCAAGCCCAAGCTCTTTCCGCCGCGCGAGCGCATGCTGTTCGCCGTCACCGACCGCATCGAGCGCACCCCGCGCATTCTGGAAATCCGCCTGCGCCCGCTCGGCGAGGTGATGCGCTACTGGCCCGGCCAGTATGTCCAGCTCGGCGATCCGGCCGCCGGGGTGCCGCTGCGCTCCTATTCGATCGCCAACGCCCCGCGCCCGGACGGCGAGATCTCCCTGCAGGTGACCCGGAAGGACGACGGCCGCACCAGCCGCTGGGTGCACGAGCGCCTCGTCACCGGCGAGATGGTCAAGGTCAACGGCCCCTACGGCACCTTCATCGGCGACCCCTCGGTCGACACGCCGGTGCTGTGCATGGCCGCCGGCTCCGGCCTCGCGCCGATCCTCGCCCTTGCCGAGGCCGCCCTGCGCCGCGGCTACAAGAAGCGCGTCACCCTCGTCTTCTCGGCCCGCACCGTCGACGATCTCTACGACGGCGGCCTCATGGCCTACTGGCAGATGAAGCATCGCAACTTCCGCTACCGGCCGACGCTGACCCGCGACAAGAAGGACGGCGTCCTCACCGGCCGCGTCCCCGACATCCTGCCGGGGCTTTTCCCCGACCTGTCCGACCACAGCGTCTTTGCCGCCGGCACGCCGGAATTCGTCGAGGCCTGCGTTGCCGCCGCCCGGCGCCTCGGCGCCCGCGACGAACTGATCCACACCGAAGGCTATTTCGCCCAGGACACCGCCGGCGGACCCGCCTGAGCACACCGGCAGGAGACCGACCGTAGCGGCCGTCGCGACACCCTCGCGGCGGCCGTCGTCGTCTCGGAAATCGCGCTAAATTCAAGTAAAATCCAAGCGTCTGGATTACTTCTTTCGAAACGGGGCGTTGTTATCTTGCCGTCTGACGCCGCATCCGGGGGGCCGGCTGCCGTTAGAGAGTGCAGGGTAATATCATGATCTCGAACTTCACGTCCGAGCTTGTCGACCAGAGGGATCTCGACCAGACAGTCGGTTCCGAAAGGCACCGCGAGCTGCTCTTCAACGTCGCTGCACTGTTCAGCATGACGTCGAGCACTTGCACCGACGAACAACTCGGCATCTACGACTCGGTCCTGTTCCGCCTCGCCGGTCTCGTCGAGGTCGAGTTCCGCCGTCAGGTCGCCGAAATGCTGGCCCGTCTGGAGCGTGCCCCCGGCAATACGCTGGTGCGCCTCGCCCGCGACGAGATCGCGGTGGCCGAACCGATCCTCAGTACCTCGCCGGCCCTTTCCGACGACGATCTGGTCTGGATCGTCGAGACGCGCGGCGAGGAGCATCTGGCCGCGATCGCCCGGCGGCGGTCGCTGTCGATCCCGGTGACCGACGCCATGGTGCCGCGCAGCGGCGAGGCGGTGCGCCGTCTGCTCGCCGCCAACAAGGGCGCCGCCTTCTCCGAGAACGGCTTTGCCGAGCTGATCCAGATGGCCGACAACGACGACGAGCTCCGTCGCCACCTCGGCGCGCGCACCGATGTGCCCGAGCGCTTCATCGAGGTCCTCGTCGACAAGGCCGCCGCCAATGTCCGCACGCGCCTCGTCGAACAGGATCGCAGGGACGACCTGAAGCGCCTCGACGAGGCCGCCGACCTCGCCCGCGACCGGGTCGTGCGCGATTACTGGCGCGCCCAGTACGATTTCGACGACGCCTGGCGGCGCGTCTCGGCCCTTGCCGTGGAGCGCGGCCTCAATCTCGACGTCGTCGCCCGCCTCGTCGAGGCCGACCGCTTCGCCGAGGTGGTCTGCGCCCTCGGTATGCTCACCGGCGTACCGTTCGAGGACGCGCTGCACTGGATGACCGCGTCGGACCCCCGCGCCTTCATCATCGCCGCGCGCGCCCATGGCCTGTCGCGCGATCTCGTCGCCGCATTGCTGGAGATCGGCCCCTGGAAGCGCCGCCTGTCGCGCGAGATGCGCACCCAGGCCCTCGCCCGCTTCGACGCGCTGTCGAAGAAGTCGGCCAGTGTCATCTTCGTCGGCTGGCGCAACGAACGTCAGGTCTCGTGACCTGCCGCGGCAGCGGCGGCGCACGGGGCTTTTCGGTCAAAGGCTTTCGGCAAAGGTCGCGGCGGCGCGCTCGATGAGCCCGTCGTCGTGACCGCCGATCAGCAGATATTCGTAGTCGCCCTTGATCCAGGACGCCGCGCTCATCCCGCGCAGCCTCTTCATTTCGATTCCGGACCGCGAAGCAGGCCCTGCGCGGGTGATGCAAAGCGCCACCGGCGCGCCGGCATTCGACAGGAATGCGAGCTGGATCAGCGGCTGATCGCCGAAACCCAGAATCTGGGCCCGCCGGAAATCGAGCCCGGCGACCCGGCGGATCGCACCTTCGCCGATCTCCCTGCCGAGCGCCTTCGAGCTGCGTGCCAGATCGGCGGCGATTTCGGCATCCGGCTGATGGACCGAGGCCAGCGTGTCGTTGACATAGAGGCTGTGATAGGTCGCAGCGAAAGACTGCCAGCCCTCGTCCTGCCGCGTGCCGGCGAACCAGCCGGCACCGGCGCCGGCCATCAGGCACATGAGGGCGGTCGCGGCAACGGCCATCGGCAGGCGCTTCCTGCCGCCGGCCGGCGGCAGGAGGCCTTCGACCTTTTCGTCGAAAGCCGGCGCCAGCGGCAAAAGCCCGTCGAAAGCCTCCCTGATGCCGGCCATGTCGATGTGCAGCCCGTTGAGCCGCGCGGCAAGATCGGCATCCGTGGCAAGCGCCCGCTCGATCGCACGCGCCGATTCGGGCTCGGCCTGCCCGTCGAGAAAAGCGACCAGTTCTTCGTCGGAGAACCTCTGCGTCCCGTTCATCCGAGGCCACGTCTTTCGTGTTCGAACCGTCCGGCGATCCGCGTGCGCGCCGCCGCCAGCCGGCTCATCACCGTCCCGATCGGAATATCGAGAATTTCGGCCGCCTCCTTGTAGCTGTAGCCCTCGACATAAACCAGCGCCACGGCAAAGCGCTGCGCCTCCGGTAGCGTCAGCACCTCGCGCAGCACCTCGCGTGCCATCAGGCTCGCTTCCGGGTCGGCGCCGTGATCCGGCAGGTCGACATCGTCGACCGAGGCCAGGCCGCCACCGCGCCGGACGGCATCCGATCGCAGCTCGTTGAACCAGACCCGCTGGGCCATGCGAAAGAGCCAGCGGTCGAGATGGCTGCCGGGCGTGAAATGCGCGGCCTTCTCCAGCGCCCGGACGCAGACCAGCTGGGCAAGGTCGTCGGCGCGGTCGCGGCTGCCGGTCAGCACCAGGCAATAGCGCCACAGCCGCGCGAACACGGCCTTGAGGCCATGCCTCACCTCGCTCTCAGCGGATCTCCGCCAAGCCATCCGAATAAATCCCTGCCCTCGGGTGTTGTGATTGCGGCCGCAGCTTGTCGCGGCCGAAGCTCACGAGAAAGGAAGAAATGCATGAGACACGGATTGTTGATCGCCGCCGCCCTCGTCATCGGCGGTGCCGGCGGCGCCTTCGCCGGTGAGACCCCCTCGCCCCCCGACGCCAAGGTCTACTTCGTCAACATCGAGGATGGTGCCGTCCTCACCAGCCCGCTCAAGGTCGTTTTCGGCCTGTCGGGCATGGGCGTCGCCCCCGCCGGCGTCGAGAAGGAAAAGACCGGCCACCACCATCTGCTGATCGATCGGCCGGCGCTCGGCAAGACCGCCGACGGCGCCGGCGAACTCGACTACAGCCTCCCGGCCGACGAGCATCACATCCACTTCGGTGGCGGCCAGACCGAAACGATGGTCGAGCTGTCGCCGGGGCCCCACACGCTTCAGCTCGTGATGGGCGACCTCAACCACATCCCGCACAACCCGCCGGTCGTCTCGCCGGTCATCAACATCACGGTGAAGTGACGCATGCCACCTGCCCCGGCCCGGCGCACCTCCCGCCGGTGCCGGGCCCCCGTTCGCACATCCGCAACCGGCCGGCGATGCCGACAGTCGCGTTCGATCTGGAGGTTCGCGGCCAAATCGGCTAACCGGGTGGAATGCAGATCGACATCTCCGAAATCGCCCCCGCCTTTCCCGACTTCGCCCTTGCCGCCGTGGTTTTCGAACTCGGCCGCAACCCGGTCGAGCGGCCGGCCGAACTCGATGCCCTCGTCGCCGAACGCGAGGCCGCCTGCCGCGCCGAACATGCCGGCATGGAGCTGTCGGCCATTCCGGGGATCGCCGCCTGGCGCCGCGCCTATCGCGCCTTCGGCATCAAGAAGACGAGCTATCGCTCATCGGTCGAACGCCTCGTCAAGAACGTCCTCGCCGAGCGCGAGCTGGCCCGCATCAACAGTTTCGTCGACGCCTACAACACCGTCTCGCTCAGCCATGTGCTGCCGCTCGGTGCCGACGATCTCGACAAGGTCGTCGGTGATATCGCCTTTCGCTATGCCCGCGCCGACGACAGTTTCAGGGACATGGCCGGCGACGGCGAAGGCGCCGGAGTCGACAGAGACGACAGGGACGACCCGCCGAAGCCCGGCGAGGTCGTCTATGCCGACGCCGAGAAGGTGCTGTGCCGGCGCTGGAACTGGCGCCAGGACGTGCGCTCGCTGGTGACCCCGGAGACGCGGCGCGTCGTCCTCACCCTGCAGGCCAACGGCTACGGCGATCTCGATGCGGCCGTTGCCGACCTCCTCGACCTTGCCGCCCGCTTCTGCGAGGCCCGCGCCGCCGTCACCCGGCTCGACGCCGCCCGCCCGACGGCGACCCTCGCCCTGCCCTGACCCCGCAAACGAAAACCGCCGCGCACCTTTCGGCCCGCGGCGGCATTCGTTCGGTCTGCCCTGCTGCGGATCACTCCGCGGCGGCGGCCTTCGGCTGCACCTCGGTCATGTAGTCGTCCATCAGCGTCTTGGTGATGGTGCCGACCTCGAACCTGTAGGGGCCGATCTCGGAGACCGGGGTCACCTCGGCCGCCGTGCCGGTGATGAAGCACTGCTCGAAGCCCTCGAGCTCTTCCGGCATGATCGCCCGCTCGATGAGTTCGAAGCCGCGCCGCTTGGCCAGGTCGATCACCGTGCGACGGGTGATGCCGTCGAGGAAGCAGTCCGGCTTCGGCGTATGGATCGCACCGTCCTTGACGAAGAAGATGTTGGCGCCGGTGCATTCGGCCACCTGGCCGCGCCAGTCCAGCATCATCGCGTCGGCATAGCCCTTGCGCTCGGCGGCGTGCTTGGAGATCGTGCAGATCATGTAGAGACCTGCCGCCTTCGACTTGGTCGGCGCCGTCTTCGGGTCCGGCCGGCGATATTCGGCCATGTCGAGACGAATGCCCTTCAGCCGCTCCGCCGGATCGAAATAGCTCGGCCACTCCCAGATCGCGATCGCGCAATGGATCGTGTTCTGCTGCGCCGAAACACCCATCATCTCGCTGCCGCGCCAGGCGACCGGGCGGACATAGGCGTCGCGATAGCCCTGCTTGACCAGCAGCTCGTTGCACGCGTCGTTGATGGTCTCGACCGAATAGGGAATGTCGAAGCCGAGCAGCCGCGCCGACTCGTGCAGGCGCCGGGTATGCTCGTCGAGCTTGAAGATCTCGCCGCCATAGGCCCGCTCGCCCTCGAACACGCAGGAGCCGTAATGCAGGCCGTGCGAAAGTACATGGAGCTTGGCATCCGCCCACGGCACGAAGGCGCCGTCATACCAGATGTAACCTTCCCGCTGGTCGAAAGGCAGGCCCGCCATGTTCCTTCTCCTTGTGTGGTTCGCGCCCCCGTCGGGCGCCAGTTGTCGCCGCTCGGTGCGGCCATGTCTTGTTGGTATCTTTTGCGTCGCGGCGAAACTGCCGGTATGTTCGCCGTGCCCAATCGGTCGGCTTTTGCGGTCGGTCCGGCAAGCCCCGAGGGGCGTGCACGAACGATCCTTTCGCCGAGCCGGGGTAATCAGTAACGATCGAACAGAAATATGTCAATATGACTGACGTAAATTTCAAAGCCTCGCTGGCGCCCGATCGCCTCGTGGGAAGCGACGGTGCCGCCGGGGGGCCGCGTTCCCATGTCGAGCTGATCGAGCTTTTGTTCTTTGCCTATCGCGACTTCGTCGGCGATCCGGACGCCGTTCTGGAGACTTACGGCTTCGGCCGCGCCCATCACCGGGTGCTGCATTTCGTCGACCGCAACCCCGGCATCCGCGTCACCGACCTTCTCGACATCCTCAAGATCACCAAGCAGAGCCTCGGCCGCGTCCTGAAGCAGCTCGTCGATTCCGGCTTCATCGAGCAGCGCACCGGCCCGCGCGACCGCCGCCAGCGCCTGCTGTTCGCAACGCGCAAGGGCCGCGAGCTCGCCGCCCGCCTGACCGAGCCGCAGACCCGGCGCATCGAGGCGGCGATCCGCGATCTCGGCCCGGAGGGCGAGGCGATCGTCGCCCGCTTTCTTTCCGACATGATCAATGCCGAGGATAGGCCGCAGGCGGCGCGACTGATCGCCCACCAGCTGACCGACCCGGTCTGAGACGCGCCCGATCCGACACTTGCGAAGGACACCGACGATGACCACCGCTCCCTCGGGTGCCGCAGAGCGACAGGGCGCCGGAGCACCGCCCCCCGACGAGGCGGCCCACCTCCTCGTCATCGACGACGACGCGCGGCTGCGCAGCCTGCTCGCGCGCTATCTCGGCGACAACGGCTTCCGCGTCACCGCCGCGGCCGACGCCGCCGAGGCACGCCGCACCCTCGAGGGCCTCGCCTTCGATCTCCTCGTCATCGACGTGATGATGCCGGGCGAGAACGGCATCGAGCTGACGAAGAGCCTGCGCGCCGGCTCGGACATCCCGATCCTCATCCTCACCGCCCGCAGTGAATCGGAGAGCCGCATCCTCGGCCTCGAGGCCGGCGCCGACGACTATCTGCCCAAGCCCTTCGAGCCGCGCGAGCTGCTCCTGCGCATCAACGCCATCCTGCGCCGCGGCGCGCGGCCGGAAGCCGCGGCGAGCCCCGACGTGCGCTTCGGCCCGTTCACCTTCAACCTCGCCAGGGGCGAACTCAGCCGCGGCGGCGAGCAGATCCGGCTGACCGATCGCGAGCGCGAGCTGCTCGCCGCCTTCGCGGCCAGGCCCGGCGAGACCATCGCGCGCGCCGACCTCGCCGGCGAGGACGGCGGCCTCGGCGAGCGCACGATCGACGTCCAGATCAACCGGCTGCGCCGCAAGATCGAGCCCGACTCGGCCAATCCCATCTATCTGCAGACGGTCCGCGGCATCGGCTACCGTCTCGCCACCGACTGACGGCCGCCCGCGATGGCCCTCGCCGAAATCAGCAAGGCATTCGGCGCGATCCGCGGCCTCTGGCGGCGCTTCGCGAGGGGCTTGTCGCGCCGCCTGCCGAAGGGCCTCTTCGGCCGCGCCCTCATCATCATCGTCGCGCCGATGTTCATCCTGCAGTCGGTCGTCGCCTTCGTCTTCATGGAGCGCCACTGGCAGACCGTCACGCGGCGCCTCTCGGCCGCCGTCACCCAGGACATCGCCGCCGTCATCGACGTCGTCGAGCAGTACCCGCAGGACGAGGACTACACGACGATCACCCGCATCGCCCGCGATCGCCTCGGCCTCACCGTCTCGATCCTGCCGCCCGACCCGCTGCCGCCGGCCGGCCCGAAGCCGTTCTTCTCGCTGCTCGACCGCACCCTCTCGGAGGAAATCACCCGCCAGATCGGCAAGCCGTTCTGGGTCGACACCGTCGGCCGCTCCAATCTCGTCGAAATCCGCATCCAGCTCGACGGCCGGGTGCTGCGCGTCTTTGCCCGGCGCAGCCAGACCTACGCCTCGAATTCCCACATCTTCCTCGTCTGGATGGTCGGCACCTCGCTCGTCCTCATCGGCGTGGCGATGATCTTCCTGCGCAACCAGGTCCGCCCGATCCAGCGCCTCGCCGAGGCCGCCGAGGGCTTCGGCAAGGGCCGGCCGATCGGCGATTTCCGCCCGTCCGGTGCGCGCGAGGTGCGCCGCGCCGCCCAGGCCTTCATCCAGATGCGCGCCCGCATCGAGCGCCAGATCGAGCAGCGCACGACGATGCTCGCCGGCGTCTCGCACGACCTGAGGACCATCCTCACCCGCTTCCGCCTGGAACTCGCGCTGCTCGAAGGCAAGGCCGACGTCTCCGAGCTTGCCCGCGACGTCGACGAGATGACCCGCATGCTCGAGGCCTATCTCGCCTTCAGCCGCGGCGACGGCGGCGAGCAGCCCGAGGAACTGAGCCTTTCCGCCCTCCTCGACGAGCTGAAGAGCGACGCCGAGCGTCAGGGCGCCGAGACCGTGACGGTCGCGTTCGAGGGGCCCGACGCCGCGACGCTCCGGCCCGCCGCCTTCAAGCGCTGCCTTGCCAACCTCGTCGCCAATGCGGTGCGTTACGGCAGGAACATCGAGATTTCAGCCCGCCACGCCTCCGACTGGCTGACCATCGTCATCGACGACGACGGCCCGGGCATTCCCGCCGACAAGCGCGACCTCGTCTTCCGGCCGTTCCTGAGGCTCGACGAGGCGCGCAATCAGGACGCCGGCGGCACCGGCCTCGGCCTGGCGATCGCCCGCGATATCGCCCGCGGCCATGGCGGCAACATCGAACTTTCGGAAAGCCCGAAGGGCGGCCTCCGGGCCACCGTCCGCGTCCCGGCCTGACCCGGACGGCTGCGCCATTCCCCGTCGAAGCACCGGGGCGGCGAACGCAACGAGGCCGCCGGAGGGGGGCTCGCGGCGGCCGATCGGTTTGACTGGGATGTGGGAGGGGATCGTTGCGCTGGAGGGTCGGACGTCGCGGCTGCTTTGGCGGTCGGCGAGGTCCGAGGCCCATCCCGCGGGCACGGGCGGCCGGCGAACCGGCTCGCCGCAATGCCCACGGAAGGGATCGGAGCGTTTCGGCTGGCGCCGAGACGCGATCAGAACTTGGCGTCGCCCTTGAGGTAGTCGGCGGCGGTCACGCCGTCGTAACCCGAGTAGCTGCCGACATCGTTCATCTGCTTGCCGGCCATCTGCTTGACGTGCACCGAGCTGCCGCCCTTGCCGTCGTAGAAGGAGACGATCGTGTCCGTGTCGGTCGGGCCGGGGGTGCGCACGACGGTCGTCGCGGAGAAGGCGACGGTCGAGGTCAGGGCGACGATGCCGGCGGCGGCGATGGCGGTGATGGTCTTCATGGGTCTGGTCTCCGTGGGTCGGTGTGGGGTTCG
>JAKPQE010000139.1 GCA_029572955.1 Pseudomonadota bacterium | reverse complement strand
GTCATCCGGCGCGACCTCGAGAACCACCGCCCGGCCGACGACGAGCACGCCGTGGTCTATCTCTACGGCGCGCGCATCGAGGAAATCCGGGCGGCGTTCGGCGGCCGCAAGCGCCGCTTCGTCGTCTACGGCCAGGGCCGGGAAGGGGAGGAGGGCAATCTCGTCTTCCGCCACCATTCGACCGACGGCTTTCTCGCCGATCTCGCCAGCGCCGCCTACGCGGTCAGCCATGGCGGCCACAATCTCATCTCCGAGGCGCTGCATTACCGCAAGCCGCTGCTCGCGCTGCCGCTCGGTTTCGAATACGAGCAGTATTTCAACGCCTGGCAGCTGGAACAGAGCGGCTTCGGGGCGCGCGGCGTCAATGGCCGGGCGGCCGAGGCCCTCGACCGCTTCGAGGCCAATCTCGACGTCTATCGCGAGCGGCTCGCCGGCTATCGGCCGTGGCGGGAGATGAACGTCGCCGATCGCCTCGACGAGATGATCGTCAAGGGCGGCTGATACCGAGGCCCTTGGTATGAGGCTCAGGCGCCGGTCTCCTTGCGGTGCCAGGCCCAGGCGGTGCGCACGATGGTCTCGATGCCGGAATGGACCGGGTCGAAGCCGAGGATTTTTCTTGCCAGCGCCGGATCGGCGACGAGCGCGGCCGGATCGCCGGCGCGGCGTGGCCCGGTGATCGCCGGCAGCTCGCGCCCGGCCTCGGCCTCGATCGCGGCGAGCACGGCGCGCACCGAACTGCCGGTGCCCGAGCCGAGGTTGAAGATGCCGCCGGCATGGCCGCCGACGAGCAGGCGCAGCGCCGCGACATGGGCGGCGGCGAGGTCGGTGACGTGCACATAGTCGCGGATCGCGGTGCCGTCGGGGGTCGGGAAATCGCTGCCGAAGACCGCGAAATCGTCGATCTTGCCGAGAAGGGCGAGCATCGCGCGCGGAATGAGATGGCTCTCCGGCTCGTGGCGCTCGCCGATCTCGCCCGCCGGGTCGGCGCCGGCGGCATTGAAATAGCGCAGCGTCACCGAGCGGGTGCCATAGGCGGCGCCGAAATCGGCGAGCGCCTGCTCGATCATCCGCTTGGTGCGGGCGTAGGGGTTGATCGGGGCGATCGGCGCCGTCTCGGCGATCGGCACGCGCTCGACATTGCCATAGACCGAGCAGGTGCCGGAAAAGACGATCCGCCCGACGCCGGCGGCGCGCATCGCGCCAAGCAGCGACAGCGTGCCGGCGACGTTGTTGTCGTAATACTTTTCCGGATCGATCACGGACTCGCCGACTTCGGCGCAGGCGGCGAAATGGAGGACGGCCCCCGCGCCGCTTTCCGCGAGGGCGGCGGTGAGCGCGGCGCGATCGCGGATGTCGCCCTCGACGAGCGGTCCCCAGCGCACGAAATCGGCGTGGCCGGTCGACAGGTTGTCGTAGACGACCGGCAGAAAGCCGGCCTCTTTCAGGGCCTTGCAGGTGTGCGAGCCGATATAGCCGGCGCCGCCGACCACCAGTACCGCGTCCGTCATCGCTCCAGCCGACCTCCATTGTTGCCGGGTTTTTCTTGGCAGCCGTCCCTTGAGGTGATACCTCGCCTGCGATAATCCGCAAGCCTTTCCCGGCACCGAACTCCCCTAGATACCGGTATGGGATGCGGGACGGAGCCGCACGGCGCGCCGCGCGGGCGAGAGCCCGGCGAGGCGCGCGGCGTCGAACCTGCCCGCGAGGCGCCAGCGTCGAGGTGACGACACCGATGTCCATGATCGCGTATCAGGCCGCCAGCATCGCCAAGCTGGCGCCGACGATCTTCGAGCAGCCGCGCTTCGCGGTGGAAACCGGCAAGCTGCTGGTCAGCCGCCTGCTGCTCGACAAGCGGATCCCGCGCGACGGCATCGGCGCCGGCATCCGCCAGGTCAGCATCCGCATCACCGACCACTGCAACCTGCGCTGCCATACCTGCGGCCAGTGGGGCGACAACGGCTATCTGCTCGACAAGTCGCTCGGCGACCTCGTCAAGGGCGAGGTTCCGGTCGAGCGCTACATCGAACTCGTCGACGACCTCGTCGCCAACGGGCACCGGCCGGGCCTCTATCTCTGGGGCGGCGAGCCGATGCTCTATCGCGGCGCCATCGACCTCATCGCCAAGGCGGCCAGGAACGGCATGCCGACGAGCATCGCCACCAACGGTTCGCGCATCGCCGAGAATGCCGCGGCGCTCGTCGAGGCGCCGCTCTATCTCGCCCAGATGTCGATCGACGGCCACAATGCCGAGGTCCACAACGCCTGCCGGCCGGGCGCCGGCCCCTCGACCAACAATTTCGAGACGGTGGTCGGGGCGCTCGAGGCGCTGAAGGCGGAGCGGGAGAAGAAGGGCTCGCGCCTGCCGGTCCTTGCCGGCCTGTGCACCATCAACCAGCGCAATGCCGACCATCTCGTCGACGTCTACGACGCCTTCGCCGACAAGCTCGACATGTTCATCTTCTACCTGTCCTGGTGGATCGACGAGGACGCGGCGACGAAGCACACCGAGGATTTCAGACGCCGCTTCGGCTTCGCGCCGGACCGCCATCTCGGCTGGATCGGCGGCTGGCGGCCGAGCGACTATCAGGCGCTCTCCGAGCAGCTCGGCGAACTCGCCCGGCGGGCGCTGTCGCTGAAGGGGCCGGCGGTCTTCATCCTGCCGCACCTGACGAGCCCGGCCGATCTCGAGCGCTACTACACCGACCATGCCGCGACCTTCGGCTTCAATCGCTGCAGCTCGATCTACCGGGCCGTCGAGATCAACGCCAATGGCGACATGTCGCCGTGCCGCGACTACCACGACTACGTCGTCGGCAACGTCAAGTCGGAGACGATCACCGGCATCTGGAACAACGACAAGTACCGCGATTTCCGCCGTAGCCTCGCCAAGGACGGACTGATGCCGGTCTGCACCCGCTGCTGCGGTCTGATGGGCAACTGAGGCTGCCGGGCCGGCCGGCGGCGAGAACAACGACAAGAAGCGTGATGCGTACCGCCTACATCCTGCTCTGGTTTCCCAAGCCGACCGAGACCTTCATCTTCCGCGAGGTGCGCAATCTCGAGCGCTTCGGCCTGCCGCTGAAGATGTTCTCGCTCTACGGCCCGTGGCGGAAGGACCTTTCGGCGGAGATGGCCTCGGTCGCCGATGTGACCGAGCGGCTCGGCGTTGCCGGCACGGCCAAGGTCGTCGGCGGCATCTTCCACTGGCTCGCGCGCAAGCCGGCGACGGTCGGGCAGCTCTTCCGGACGGCATTTTTCCGGCGCTGGTCGGGACTGGAGAAGACCGCCGAGAACCTCTGGGCGTTCCTTGCCGGGTTTCATCTCGCCCGGCGTTTCGAGGAAGAGGGCATCGAGCACATCCATGCGCCGTGGGCGAGCGGGCCGGCGACGGCGGCCTGGGTCGCGGCGCGGCTGACGGCCAAGCCCTTCACCTTCACCGCCCGCGCCTGGGACATCTATCCGCCGGATGCGCTGATCCTCGACAAGATCGCCGAGGCCGAGTTCGTGCGCTGCGAGACGGGCGCCAACGTCAAGCATCTGATGGCGCTTTCCGGCCAGCCGGCCGAGAAGTTCCGCCTCACCTACAATGGCGTGCCGCTCGTCGCCGAGGGCGCCGCCGAGGTGCCGATGACGGAGCCGGTGCGGATCCTCGCCATGGGCCGGTTCGTTGCCAAGAAGGGCTTCGACCAGCTCGTCCGCGCGGTGCGGCTGATCGCCGACCGGGGCGTCGATTTCCGCCTGACCTTTGCCGGCGACGGACCGTTGCGCGGCGAACTCGAGGGCCTTGCGAAAGAGCTCGGCGTTGCCGACCGGGTGCGCTTTCCCGGCTATGTCTCCTACGACCGGGTCGGCGACTATTTCATGGCGACCGACATGGTGGTGATGCCCTGCGTCGTTGCCGCCTCCAACGATCGCGACGGAATTCCGACGGTCATCATCGAGGCGCTGCTGCACCGCCTGCCGGTGGTCTCGACGGCGGTCTCGGGCATTCCCGAACTCGTCGAGAACGAGGTGACGGGAATGCTCTGCCCCGAGCGCGACCCGGAGGCGCTCGCCGAGGCGATCCTGAAACTCGCCGGCGACCGCGACTTCGCCCTCAGGCTCGCCGAGGCGGGCCGGGCGCGGGTGCACGAGCGCTTCGACCCGGAAAAGAACCACGCCCGCGTCCTCGAACTCTACCGGGGGATCGGGGCTCCGAAATGACCGCGGCGCGGCAACCGATCCGGCTCGTCCTTCTCGTCGAGGATCTCGATTTCGGCGGCACGCAGCGCTACGCGAGCTATCTTGCCCGCCATCTCGACCGCGAGCGGTTCGAGGCGGCGATCTGGACGCTGCGCGGCGGCGACGATTTCCGCCCGACGGTCGCGGCCGCCGGCGTGCCGATCGTCGACCTGACACGGGCAAAGAAGGTCGGACCGACGGCGATCGCAAGGCTCGCCCTGCGGCTCCTCGTCGACCGGCCGCAGGTCATCTACACGCTGACGGTGCTGCCGAACATTTGGGGTCGGGCCTTTGCCGGCCTTCTCGGCGTGCCGGTCGTCTCGGGCTATCGCAACTACATGCCGGCCCAGCACGAATGGCTGCTGGCGCGGTTCTCGAAAAAGATCGTCGCCAATGCCGAGCGCCTGCGCGGCGTGCTGACCGACCGGCTCGGGGTTCCGGCCGACAAGGTCGAGGTGGTGGCGAACGGCGTCGACATCGGGCATTTCCAGCCGCGCGCCGGGGCCGCGCCGCAGCCGCCGCTCGTCCTCTGCGTTGCCCGGCGGGTCGGGCGCAAGGACCTGCCGACGCTGCTCGCGGCCTTCCGGATCGTGCGCGAGCGCCGGCCGGACGCGCGCCTTCGCATCGTCGGCAACGGGCCGGTCGATCTTGCCGGCGGCGACGGCGTCGAGGTTCTGCCGGCGCCGGGCGATATCCGCCCGCATCTCGCCGAGGCGACGGTCTTTGCCCTTTCCTCGGTCGACGAGGGGGCGCCGAACGTCATCCTCGAGGCGATGGCGGCGGGCCTGCCGGTGGTGACGACGGAGGCCGGCGGTGCCGGCGAACTCGTCGTACCGGGCGTTACCGGGCTGACGGTGGCGCAGGGCGACGCGGTGGCGCTCGCCGAGGCGCTGATCGCCGTCATCGGCGATCCGGAGCGGGCGGCGGCGATGGGGGCTGCCGGCCGGGCGCGGGTCGAGACGGACTTCTCGCTTGCCGCGATGGTCGCGGCGAGCGGGCGCATCCTTGCCGAGGCGGCGGGGCGGCGGGAATAATGGGCGGCGGCGCGGCGGGCGCCGAAGGGGGAAGGGGCAGGCGATGCATCTGGAATCGCGCATTCTGATCACCGGCGGGGCGGGCTTTCTCGGCTCGCATCTCGCCGACCGGCTCATCGCTCTCGGCGCCGACGTCATCTGCGCCGACAATTTCTTCACCGGCTCGCGGCGCAACATCCGCCACCTGCTCGACAATCGGCAGTTCGAGCTGATGCGCCACGACATCACCTTCCCGCTCTATGTCGAGGTCGACGAGATCTACAATCTCGCCTGTCCGGCCTCGCCCGTGCACTACCAGCACGATCCGGTGCAGACGACGAAGACCAGCGTCCATGGCGCCATCAACATGCTCGGCCTTGCCAAGCGGCTGCGCGCGCGGATCCTCCAGGCCTCGACCTCGGAGGTCTATGGCGACCCGGTGACCCATCCGCAGACCGAGGACTACTGGGGCAACGTCAACCCGATCGGCCCGCGCTCCTGCTACGACGAGGGCAAGCGCTGCGCCGAGACGCTGTTCTTCGACTATCGCCGCCAGCATGGCCTCGGCATCAAGGTCGCCCGCATCTTCAACACCTACGGGCCGCGCATGCAGCCGAACGACGGGCGGGTGGTCTCCAACTTCATCATCCAGGCGCTGCTCGGGCGCGACCTGACGATCTATGGCGACGGCGCCCAGACCCGCTCGTTCTGCTATGTCGACGACCTCGTCGAGGCGATGGTGCGGCTGATGGCGACGCCGGACGAGGTGACCGGGCCGATCAATCTCGGCAATCCGGCCGAAATGACCATCCGGGAACTCGCCGAGAAGATCATCGCGCTGACCGGCTCGCGCTCGAAGATCGTGCTCAGGCCGCGCCCGGCCGACGATCCCTATCGCCGCAAGCCGGACATCACCCGGGCGCGCGAGACGCTCGGCTGGGAGCCGCAGACCGGCCTCGAGGCGGGCCTTGCCCCGACGATCGCCTATTTCGAGGACCTCCTGAAATCGATCCCGGCCGGTGACGTCGACCGGCTGCTCGGCGTCGGTGCACCGATCTGAGGCCGATGCCGATGGACCTCCTGTTCGCGGCCAATGACGGGTTCGTGCGCCATCTCGGCGTCGCGATGCTGTCGCTGCTGCGTACCCAGTCGCCCGACCGGGCACTTCGGGTCCACATTCTCCACCACGACATCTCGGCGGCGAACCAGGCAAGGCTCGGCGCGCTGAAGGCCGAGCGCGAATTCGAACTCAGCTTCCACCGTGTCGATCCGGACGAGTTCGCCGCCTACCCGGCGATGATCAACTATCTCTCGATCGAGACCTATTTCCGCCTCAAGGCGCACCGGCTCTTCGCCGGTCTCGACCGGATCCTCTATCTCGACGCCGACACGATCTGTCGTGCCGATCTCGGCGATCTGTGGGCGACCGATCTCGGCGGCAATCTCCTCGGCGCGGTCGTCGACCAGGCGAGCGACGGGCCGGAGAGCCTCAAGCCGAACGGTCTCCTGCGACCCGAGACACCCTATTTCAACGCCGGCGTTCTCGTTCTCGATCTCGCCGAGATGCGCGCCCGGTCGATCGAGGAGCGGTTCGCCGAGGTGGCGCGGTGTCACGGCAGGCTGATGCCCTATGCCGACCAGGATCTTCTCAACGTCGCCTGCGAGGGTGCGGTCACCTTCCTGCCGCTGCGTTACAACGTCCAGTCCAACTTTTTCTACAAGGCCGACAGCCTCGACAACCTCGTCCGGCATTTCCCGGGCATCGCGCCGGAATTCCGCGCCGCGCTCGCCGATCCGGCGATCCTCCACTTCACCGGGCGGGAAAAGCCCTGGCACATCACCTCGCGCCATCCGATGACCGAGGCCTATCGGGCGGTCGAGCGGACCTCGCCGTGGCGCGATGCGCCGCTGCTCGTCGACCATCTGCGCTATCGGCCGCATCCCTTGAAGGTCATGCTCGGCAAGCTGCGCCGCCGGGTCGGCGGGCTCTTCGGCGCGGCGGCGGGGGAGGGCTGAGCGATGCCGAAGGTGACGCTCGCCGTCTGCATCTATCGCGAGGGCGATCTCCTCGCGCGCCAGCTCGATCATGCCGAGGGCTGTTACGACGAGCTGGTCGTCGTGCACGACGGGCCGGACGACACCAATGTGCGGGCGATCGTCGAGGCCCATGGCGGCCGGTTCTACGAGCGGCCGCGGGCCTACCAGCAGGAGCCGCACTGGCCGTTCGCCTGGGGGCAGGCGCGTAACGACTGGGTGCTGCGCTGGGATGCCGACGAGTTTCCGAGCCCGGAACTCTGCGCCTGGCTGATCGCGTTTCGCGCGGCGGACGAGCCGCCGGCCGAGGTCTCCGGCTATACCGCGATCATTCCGCTCTGGGACGGGCGGCGCGAGCGCACCCGGCGCTGGCCGCATCGGGTCGTGCTCGTCAATCGCCAGCGGGTCCGCTATTTCGGCATGGCCGACCAGGCGCCGATCGCCGACGGCCGTTTCGAGCCGCTCGACGTCGTCCTTCACCACCAGCCGGACCGGCCGTCCTACGGCATCTGGTACACGCTGAAGCGGCCGACCTCGCGGCGCTGGCACGCCGAGATCGCCCGCGCGCTCCTCGGCAAGCCGACCGACCTCGCCTGCTGGCGCTGGGACGATCCGGTCTGGCCGGCGAAATGGGAGGCGGTCCGGCGCGCGCCGCTGCGGACCGGGCTGCGCCGGCTGCTGCTCTCGCCGATCGGCAATGCCCGGTCGATGATCCGCGCCGGCGAGTTTCCGAACCCGGAACTGCTCACCTTCTTCCCGCTGCAGCACTGGATGACCTGCTGGCAGTTCCACCGGGCGCGCAAGGCGGCGAGGGACGCGCGATGAGCCCGCCGCGCCTGTTCTATCTCGTGACCGCCGACAGCCGGCATCCGATGCCGGACGAAACGCCGCTCGCCTTCCTGCACCGGCGCCTGTTGCGGCGGCGCAAGCGGGTGCCGACCGGTGGCGTCAAGGTCATATACCAGCATTGCGATCTCCTCGCCGCGGCCGGCATCGAGGCCTTTCCCGTGCATCTCGGCGACTTTTCCGTCGACTGGATGGCGCATCGCTGCCGCGCCCTGACGGCGGCCGAGGCGCGTGTCATGGCGCGGCCGCAGGACATTCTCGTCGTCCCCGAGCGGGTGCCGGCGGCGGGTGCCGGCTTTGCCTGCCGGCGGCGGGTCGCGTTCGTGCAGAACGGCGGGCTCGTCGACAAGGCGCTCGACGGCCGCGACTATGCCGAGTTCGGCTTCACCGACGTTCTTTGCTGCAGCCATTGGCTCGGCGAGTTCATGGCATCGCGCACGCGCCTGCCGGTCCACGTCGCGGTCAACGGCATCGACCTCGCGAAATTCCGCCCGGCGCCCGGGCAGCGCCGCGCCGGCCGCATCCTCTACCTCAAGCGCAAGGCGACCTGGGAGTACGGGCGACGGGCGATCGCGCTGCTGCCGGCGGACCTCGGCGCGGCGATCGAGGTCGTCGAACTGGAGAACCGCATGGACGAGGCCGCGATGGTCGCGGCCTACCGCTCGGCCGACGTCTTCCTCGCCCTCGGCTTTCCCGAAGGCTTCGCGCTGCCGCCGCTCGAGGCGATGGCCTGCGGCGCGGCGGTGGTCGGTTTCACCGGTGGCGGCGGGCGCGAGCACATGGTCGACGGGCAGTCGGCGCTGGTCGTCGCCGACGGCGACGCCGAGGCGCTGGCGGCGGGGCTCGCACGGCTGATTTCGGACGACGGGCTGCGCGAGACGCTGCGCGCCGGCGGCCTTGCGATGGCGGCGCGGTTCGGCATCGAGCGCATGGGACGTGACGTCGCGGGCTTTGCGCGGGCGATGCTCGATCGGCCGGCGGAATGACAGGTTGGCAGGGCGCCGGCGTTCACGGTGACGATCGGTTGCGCTTTCGTTTTTCCGGATTTTTCTGTAGTCCGGAGGGAAGGGGCGCGTAGCAGGCGAACGAAGAAGACGCCGGCCGGGGATGTGATGAAGACCGTCGACCGATACATGACGCGACGTCTCGCCTTCGCGGCCGTGCTGTCGACGGTCGGTCTGTCCGGCCCGATCATCCTCGTCTCGCTGATGAACCACCTGCCGATCTTCAGCGTGTCGAGCGCCCTGCTCTGGCCGGCGCTCTACGGCATCGGCTGCATGATCCTGTTCCACACGATCCCGATCCTCGTCGCCGGCACGATCATCTGGATCTACGGGCAGTTTCTCGCCGAGGGCGTGCTCGTCACGCTCTACATGGCCGGCCGGTCGACCTTCGCGGTCAAGCTGCCGGCGTTCGTCGTCGGTCTCGTCGCGGTGGCGGCGGGTTACGCGCTGTCGCTGCACTATGCGCCGGACAGCGCCCGCTTCGTCCACGACGTCCTCTTCGCCCTGCGCCGCGACATGAACCCCGATCTCCTCGAGGCCGGCAAGTTCAACCCGTTCGGCCGCGATGGGCAGGTGTTCTTCTTCGAGCGCAAGGTCGATGGCGACCGGGTCGCCAAGGTGTTCATCCGCCAGGTCGACACGGACGGCCAGCCGCAGCCCCTGCAGGAGAAGGTCTATACCGCCGACCACGCCATTTTCGGCGGCGTCCAGGGCGAGCGCTGGGTTGCCCTCGTCGACGGCTCGGTGGTGATTTCGAAGCGCGGTGCGGACACCCTGCGCCGGGTGCATTTCACCCAGCTCAAATGGCGGCCGGTCGCCGAGGGCGAAGCGCTGACGCGCGGCTACAACTTCTTCGACGAGATGACGACCGCGGAGTTCTGGGGGGCACGGGCCGAGGCCTTCGAGCGCTCGAAATCCTCCCGCGAATGGGCCAAGGAAGCGGTGAAGCGTTTCGCCCTGCCATTGTTGGCGCTCGCCCACACGATGCTCGGGCTCGAACTCCTCACGCTGTTCGGGCTGATGACCGACCGGCACGGCTATTTCGCCGCATTCCTCGTCGGCGCGGTGATCTCCCTCCACCTCGCGATCGTCCTTGCCACAGAGGCGATCGGCAAGGTCGACACGGCCTTTGCCTTCGTTGCCCTGGCGATGATCGTCGTCGAGATCGGCCTTGCGGTGACGCTGATGCTCGGCGGCGGGCGCCGCTTCGTGCAGGACCTCGCCTGGAAGCTCTCGCCGCCCTATCCCTGGGCGCGCGGCGTTCTCGCCCTCTTCCTGCCGGGGATTGCCGCCGATCCGAGCAGCGGGCGCGCATCATGACCGCAGGCCGGCCCGTGGGGGCGCTTCTTTCCTCGCGCGAACTGGCCCGCAATGCCGGCTTCTGCCGGGTGGAGGCGGGCATGCCGTCCGGCTGGCGCCTGCCCGAGGGCGCGCGCCGGATCGCGGTCGGCGAATTCGACAAGGCGGGGCTGCCGCTCTCCAGTCATGCGGTCGAGCTTCGTCCCGGCGGCGGGGTGCTGGCGCAGACGGTTCGAGTGACGGCGGAGCGGGACGGACGTTTCGCCTTGCGCGTCGCGGCGCGGGGGCTCGACGCGCGCGCCGTCTTCCGCCTGGAACTCGCGGTCGGCGACAAGGTCGTCGGCTGCACGCTCTGCGATGCCGGCCGCGACTGGGACCGGTTCCGCGTCGAGGGCCATCTCGGCGCGGGCTTTGCCGGCGATCTGACGCTGTCGGTCGTTGGGCCGGCGCCGGAGAGCGACGGCAACCTCCTCGTCACCGACGTCCGCCTCGTCGAGGTGTTCGAGGCGGTGGAACCGTTTCGCATCCGCTTCCTGACGCGCGGCCCGTTTCTTCTGCCGAGTTCGCGGCTGCGGGCCTTCCTCGTCGCCGACTATCTCGATCTCGTCGGCTGGCCGGTCATGGTCAACCGCTCGGGCAAGGTCGATCTCCATGTCTGCCAGAAGGTGCGACCCTGGGGCACCTGGAAGCGGGCCCGGCTCGCCGGCGAGGCGGTCGTCTACGACCTCGACGACAACGAGGCGCTGCTGTCGCGGCGCACGGCGCTCGGCATCGCGCTGTTCTCGCGCGCCGTCGACGGCGTCTGTGCCGGCTCGGATTTTCTCGCCGGCGAGCTCGATCGTTACAACGACGACGTCTTCGTGCTGGAGAACATGGTCGATGTCTTCGACCGCGACGTGGTGCGGGGGGATCGCGCCTTCGCCGGCCGGCTGGTATGGTTCGGCATGCCCGAGAACGAGTGGATGCTCGACAGGGTCGCGTCCGGGCTCGAGGTGACGCGGATCACCCGGGGCGGCGACCTCGAATACGATCCGAAAGGGATCGACCGGATGCTGACCGATTTCGATCTCGCCCTGTTGCCGGTCGAGATCAATGAATGGACCCGGGCCAAGAACGCCAACCGCATGGTGAAATGCGCCGGGCTCGGACTGCCGTTCCTGGCGAGCGACACCGAGGAAAACCGCCGCGCGGCGGATCTTCTCGGCATCGGCACGGCCTGCCTCGTCGCGAGCGAGCGCGACTGGCCGGCGCGGATCGCCGAAATCGGCGCCGGCTACGACGAATACCGGTCGATGGTCATGGCGGCGCGGGAGACGGCGTTCGACATTTATGGCAAGGAGCGCATCGTCGCCGACTGGGTCGGCTGGTGCAGGCAGGCGGTGGCGCGGCGACGCGCCCGGCGCTGGTTCAAAAGCCGCAAAGGCGCGGACCACGCGGACGGAAACTGAGGGGACGATGGCTGGCGGTATCGAGCGCGGCAGAACGCGAGGCGCAGGCGAGCGTCGGGGAGAGGCCGTGTCGCGGCGGGACCTCGTCGGTCTCGTCGGGGCGGCGCTCGCCCTGCCGCTCCTCGGCGGGCGGGCCGGCGCGCAGACCCTGCCGGACTACCGGATCACCGATTCCGAGATCACGCTGTCGACGGAGTTGCCGGTGCGCCGCGACGACACGCCGGTGCCGAGCGATGCGCAGCTGCTCTTCTACATCCAGCATTCGCAGAACCGGAACACCATCGTCTATGCGGCGCGCCCCGGGGCGGACGGGCCGATCGACCGCAACGATCCGATCGACGTCTTCTGGCGGCGGTTCAACCGCCAGGGCGAGCGCGAGGAACTGACCTTCTTCGAGCGCTTCTTCGTGTTCGGCGCGCGCTGCCGGGCCGACGACGCCGACGGCCGGAGGTTCCGGACCCGGCTCGCGGCCTATGCCGATGCGCGCGGCATGCTGGAGCTCGACGCGGACGGGCGGCCGCGCATCGTCGGCAGGCTCGGCGAGCGCGACGTCCAGATCGTCTATGCCTATGCCGAACTCGGCGACCGCGCCTTCATTCCGAAAATCAACTTCGTCGACGTCATCGGTCGGGACCTCGTCTCGGGCGACTACGTGACGCGACACATCAAGGTCGGTATCTGAGGTGCAGCCCATCCGTGAAAAAGATCCGCTGGCGGAGCGGACGGACGAGGTCCGGCCGGGAACGATCGAGATCCGGGCGGTCGAGAGCCGCGGCGATTTCGCGCTTTTCGTGCGGCTGCAGCGGCTGCTCTATGCGGGGCTGGAGGGGTTCCGGCCGCGGCTCGACAAGGAATTCCGCGAGGTCCTCGATCGCCGGCGCGGGCCGTTCTTCAAGCACGGCCGGGCGCGCTATTTCCTCGCTTTCCGCGACGGCCGGCCGGTCGGTCGGATCTCGGCGCAGATCGACGACCTCGCCCCGTCGGGCGAGGGGTTCTTCGGCTGCCTAGACGCCGCCGACGACGGCGAGGCGGTCGCGGCGTTGCTTTCGGCGGCCGAAGACTGGCTGAAGGGCGAGGGCGCGACGGTTTTTCGCGGGCCGTTCATGCTCTCGATCAATGGCGAAAGCGGCCTCATGCTGGAAGGTCAGACAAGTGCGCCGATGATCATGATGGGCTGGTCGCCGACCTATCTCGCCGCTCATCTGGAACGTGCCGGCTACCGTCTGGTCAAACGGCTCTACAGCTATCGCCTTGCGCTCGACGCCGAGGGCGAGAACGCCCATGCGGCGAACCTGCGCAAACGGCTCGTGACGGGCAAGAATCGCATGCGGGGTCTCCGGCTGCACGATCTGGCGGGCGAGGCGGCCATCTTCAGTGACGTCTTCAACGATGCCTGGGCCGACAATTGGGGCTTCGTGCCGATCACCGTGGCCGAGATCGGCAAGATGCTCGGCTCGCTGATCATGGTGCTGCGGCCGGACTCGGCGGTGGTGTTCGAGAGCGACGGCAAGCCGATCGGTTTTGCGATGACGCTGCCGAACCTTGCCGAAATCGTCCAAGGCTTCAATGGCACGCTGCTGCCGTTCAACTGGCTGAAATTCGCGGTCTGGGCCCTGCGCAAGGACGCGACCTCGGTCCGCGTCATCCTGTTCGGCGTCCGGCGGGCGATGCGTTCGAGCGTACTCGGGGCGGCGATGCCGCTCGTCATCATCGACGAGCTCCTGCGGCGCAGCCGGACCTGGAAGGTTCGTGAAGTAGAAATGGGTTGGGTTCTCGAAGACAACGTTCAGGTTCGCTCGCTGATCGAAAAAATCGGCGGAGAGGTAGACAAAACCTACGGCGTCTTCGAAAAAGAAGCTCGTGGCGGACGCGACGAGTGTGAGAGTGGGGGCAAGGCAGAATGAACGACAATGCTGGCACCGAGACCGACGCCGCGCTCGAAGAGCGTATCGCCGCGATCGTCGTTCGCGAAGGAATGGTCGATCGCGAAAAGCTCGTGCCCGATGCAACCCTGGAAGACCTCGGCGTCGATTCCGTCGAGGTCGTGATGATCCTCAACGGGATCGAGGAAGAGTTCGGCATCTACGTGCCGATCGACGAAACCATGTCGGAAGTGCGCACCGTCGGTGACCTGCTCGGCGTCATTACCACGCTCGTGCAAAAGAAGGCGGCCGGGCAGGGTACCGAATGATCCGTGTATTCGTGACGGGAATGGGCGCCGTCAGCGCCCACGGCGTCGGCGTCGCGCCGCTCTGGGACGCGGCGCGCGAGGGGCGCTCCGGCTCGATGCCGATCGAATTCGAGCGGGGGATCGGCGCGGTCCAGCACGCCGCGGTGCTGCGCGGCTTCGATCCCGAGACCCACTTCGCCAAGGAAGACTACGACCGCCTCGACCGCTTCTCGCAATTCGCGGTGGTGGCGGCGCGCGAGGCCCTCGACGAGGCCGGGCTCGACCATGCCGCGACCGCGGGGCCGCGCACGGCGGTGATCGTCGGCACCGGCATCGGCGGGTCGACCACCTTCGAGGAGGGCTGCCACGATTTCTTCGCCCTCAGCAAGCGGCGAACCAATCCGCTGACCGTGCCGAAGGTGATGGCCAATGCCGCCGCCTGCCAGATCGGAATGCGGATCGGCGCCAACGGGCCGAGCTTTGCGGTTTCCTCGGCCTGCGCCTCGGCCAATCAGGCGATGGGCATCGCCGCCTCGCTGGTGCGCTGCGGCGTCGTCGACCGGGCGATCACCGGCGGCTCGGAGACCATGGTCACCTCGGCGGTGATGCGGGCCTGGGAATCGATGCGGGTGCTGACGCCCGACGTCAACCGGCCGTTCTCCAAGGGCCGCAACGGCATGCTGATCGGCGAGGGCGCCGGCATCGTGGTGCTCGAAAGCGAGGCGTCGCTGGCGGCGCGCGGCGGCACGGCGCTCGCCGAATTCGCCGGCTACGGCACGACGAGCGACGCGGCCGACCTCCTGCGTCCCGACGCGGCGAGCGCGGGGCGGGCGATGATGCTGGCGCTCGAGGAGGCCGGTCTCGATGCCGCCGACATCGACTATGTCAGCGCCCACGGCACCGGCACGGTGCTCAACGACACCACCGAGACCGAGGCGCTGCGCATCGTCTTCGGCGAGCGGGCCGGCAGCGTTCCGGTCAGCTCGACCAAGCCGATCCACGGCCATTGCCTCGGTGCGTCGGGCGCGCTCGAACTGATCGTGACGGTGCGGGCGATGGCCGAAGGCCGCCTGCCGCCGACCATCAACTGGCTCGAGGCCGATCCGAAATGCGCCCTCGACGTCATTCCCAATGTCGGACGGCCGGCCGAGATCCGCGCCGCGGTCAGCAACTCCTTCGCTTTCGGCGGCATCAATGCGGTGATCGCCCTGAAGCGCGCAGGCAACTGACGGGGCGGGCGGGACGATGGTCGAGGCCGGAGGCGATATCCTCGGCGAGGTCGATTTCGAGGCCGTCGTCGAGCCGGAACGGGCCGGGCGCTTCGCCGAAATCCTCGGCCTTGCCCGCGATACGGTGCCGCTCGTCTATCCGGCGTTCTGGCTGTTCGAGCCGGCGACGCGGGCGCTGCTCGAGGCGGCGGTCGGCGCCGGCGCGGTGCCGATCCATGTCGGCCAGACCTTCCGCTTCGCCGAACCGCTCGTCCAGGGCGATGCCTATCGCGTACATGTCGCCGCCCGGCGCAGCGAGATGCGCGGCAAGCCGTCGCTCGTCGTCGACATCACCGCGCGCAACGCGGCCGGCGACACGATCGTCGAGGCGCGCTCGACCGTGCTGATCCAGCCGCTCGCCGGGGGCGCGGCCCGATGACGGGGGCGACGTCCCTGCCGGCGGTGCCGCTCGGGCCGGTGTCGCGCGCGGCGCTTGCCACCTATCTCGAACTCTCGGGCGACGAAAACCCGGTCCATGTCGACGCCGCGCTGGCCGCCGCGGCCGGGCTCGCCGACACGCCGGTGCCGGGGCTGATGGCGATGGCGCTCATCGAGCCGGCGGCCCGGCAGTGGTTCGGGACCGATGCCATCGTCGATCTCCACCTGACCTTCACCGCGCCGGTCTTTCCCGACCTGCCACTCGTCGCCGAGGCCCGGCCGGTCGGCAGCGAGGGCGAGCTACACTCGTTCCGGGTGCTGCTCCATGCCGGCGGGCGGATCGTCGCGATGGGCGTCGCGACCGTTGCCGGCGCGGCAGCCGGCACCGCATCGCAAGGCCCCGGGGCGAGCCGATGAGCGGGGCGGCGGGCGCGCCGGCGACACCCCATGCGGGGCTTGCCGGCAAGCGCGTGTTGCTCGTCACGCCGGAAATCCTCGGGCCGATCCGCAATGGCGGTATCGGCACGCAGTTCACGGCGCTGGCGCTGCTCTGGCAAAGGGCCGGGGCGGAGGTCACCGTCGCCTTCGTCGACAGCCTTTGTCCGGACGCCTACGACTACGCCCGTTGGCGCGATCACTATGCCGGGCTCGGCATCCGGCTCGTCGCGATCAACGAAGCCTCGCTCGAGGATCTGCCCAGTCTCGAAATGGCCGCGCCCCGGGCGCGCGCCTGGCTCGTCCATCATTGGCTCGAGCCGCGGGCCGGCGAGTTCGATCTCGCGGTCTTTGCGGACTGGCTCGGGCTCGCCTTCTTCGTCGTCGCGGCGCGGCGCCAGGGCATCGCCTATCGCCACCTGCCGGTGATGGTGAATGCGCAGGGGCCGGGCGCCTGGGTCCGCGAGGGAAATCGCGCCTTCGCCTCGAGCGTCGACGACGTCGAGATGGACTTCATGGAGCGCGAATGCGCCCGCCGGGCCGACTGGCTGGTCTGCCCGAGCGCCTATGTGCGCGACTGGATGGTGCGGCACGGCTGGGAGCTGGCGGCGAACACGGTAGTCATCCAGAACCATGTCGACGGGGCGCCGCGGGACGTCGACACCGCCGCGCGCCGGCCGGTGGCGGAGGTGGTGTTCTTCGGCCGGCTCGAGCGGCGCAAGGGGCTGCACCTTTTCTGCGGCGCGCTCGATCGGCTGGACCCGGAGGTGCGCCGGGGCATCCCGGCGATCCGTTTCTTCGGCCGGGCGCCGGTTCAGGACGGTTTCGATCCGCTCGCCTTCCTCGCCGAGCGATCGCGGAACTGGGGCGTGCCGGTCGACATTCGCACCGATCTCGACCGCGACGCGGCGCTCGCCGCGCTGTCGCGGCCGGGCGTGCTGGCGGTGATGCCGTCCGAGAGCGAGACGTTCGGCTTCACCGTCGTCGAGTGCCTGCACCACGGCGTCCCGTTCCTTGCCAACAACACCGGCGCGATCCCCGAACTCGTCGCGCCTGAGGATCGCGCCGAATGCCTGTTCGAGCCGACGCCGGCGAGCTTTGCCGGCCAGCTTTCCCGTGCCCTTGCGCAGGGGCAGCGGCCGGCCCGCCGCGCCGTCGGGCAGGACGCGGTGCGCGATCGCTGGCTCGACTGGGCCGCCGAGGCGATCGCGGCAGGCGCCGGAGACGATGCCGGGGCGCCGCCGCCGGGGCCGGACGGGCCGCTCGTCACGATCTGCCTCACGCATTACGAGCGGCCGGCAAGGCTCGCCGAGGGGCTCGCCTCGATCCGGGCGCAGACCTATCGGCGCATCGAGGTGGTGCTGGTCGACGACGGCAGCCGGTCGCCGGAGGCGCTGGCGATGCTCGAGGGTCTCGAGCCCGAATTCGCCGCGCGGGGCTGGACGCTGCTGCGCCAGGAAAACGCCTATGTGAGTGCGGCGCGCAACGCCGCGGCGGCCGCCGCGAAGGGCGACTATCTGCTGTTCATGGACGACGACAACCTCGCCGTCCCCGAAGAAATCGAAACCTTCCTCGCCGTCGCGCTCCATACCGGCTGCGACGTCGCGACCTGCATCTCGCCGATGTTCGACGGCGACATGCCGCCCGCGAAGCCGCGACGCCTCTGGGTGCCGCTCGGCGCCGCGCTCGGCGCCGGCATCTATCGGTCGTCCTTCGGCGACACCAACGCCTTCTGGAAGCGCTCGGCCTTCGTCGCGGTCGGCGGCTTCACCACCGACTACGGCGTGACGCGGGAGGACATCGAAATCCTCGGCATGGCGATGTTCCATGGCATGAAGGTGGAAATGGTGCCGCGCGGACTGTTCTGGTACCGGATCAGCGGCACCGGGCTGTCGGCGACGACGGACCATGCGATCAACCGGGCGCGGGGCATGCGGCCCTATTTCGAGCGCGCGCCTTTCGGGCTCGGCGCGGCGATCAGCCATGCGAGCTATCTGCAGAGCCGCGACGATCTCCACCGGCGCACCGCGCAGGAACTCGAGGAGCTGCGCCAGCGCTATCGGCGGCTGGAGCGGCGCGCCCGGATACCCTTCGCCGTGCCGCTCGGCGACCTTGCCGATGGAATCGCGCGGTTTGCCCGAAATGTGCTACGCCGACGACAGCGATGAGGCCGGCGCCTGCGGGGCGCGGCCGGGAGCCGACAGGGTGAGAGACGGACGATGAGCCAGGCGGCGCCTTCGAGACTGACCGCACCGGGCGGGGACGGCGTGGCGATCGTCACGCGCACCAAGAACCGCCCGCTGCTCTTGCGGCGGGCGATCGAGAGCGTCCTTTGCCAGAGCCACCCAAACTGGGTTCAGGTCATCGTCAACGACGGCGGCGAGGCGGCGCCGGTCGAGGCGCTCGTCGCCGAATACCTGCCGCGTTACGGCGAGCGGCTGCTGGTCATCCACAACGGCGCCTCGGTCGGCATGGAGGCGGCGTCCAATATCGGCCTCAGGGCGACCGACTCGCGCTTCTGCGTGATCCACGACGACGACGATGCCTGGCATCCGGAGTTCCTGGCGCGGACCGTCGCGGCGCTGATGGCGCCGACATCGCCGACCTATCGCGGTGTCATTGCCTGGTCGGAGATGGTCCGCGAGGCGATCGAGGGTACGACGGTCACCGAGGTCGAGCGTTCGAGCTTCAATTCCTGGGCGCGCGACGTCTCGTTCTGGCGGATGCTGCACCTCAACACCTTTCCGCCGATCTC
This sequence comes from Pseudomonadota bacterium, assembly GCA_029572955.1. Lineage (GTDB taxonomy): Bacteria > Pseudomonadota > Alphaproteobacteria > Rhizobiales > JAKPQE01 > JAKPQE01. The sequence goes on along the minus strand of JAKPQE010000139.1, from coordinate 59,523 downwards.
CTTCCTCTACGCGCGTTCGGCGCTCGAGGAAATCGGCTACTACAACGAGGCGATGCCGGTTCTCGGCGACTGGGAGTTCAACCTGCGCTTCCTCGAGCGCTACGACATCGCCGTCGTGCCGGAACACCTCGCGCACTACCACATCCGCACCGAGGGCGCGCCGAGCGAGTTCGGCAATTCGATTACCGCCGGCTTCGACCGGCACATGACGCAGCACACCCTGCTGGTCAACGCGCTGCTGCGCGACGATCTCGAAAAGGGCACGGTCGGCCTCGGCGTCCTTGCCAATCTGGCGCGCGACCTGCAGACCGTGAAGGACCAGACGGCCGAGGTCGGGCAGCGGATGGACAAGGCGGCGGCCGATGCCGCGGCCCGGCGCAGGCGCCGCCTCTCGAACAGGATCAGGCGCTTCTTCGGAATGCGGTGAGCGCGGCATGGCATCGGAACGGACATCGAGCTACCGGCAGAGCGACGCCGAGACGATCGCCCGCTTCGAGGCGGCGGCGAAGTCGGCGGCGGTCGTCTCCTTCGATCTTTTCGACACGCTGGTGACGCGGCCGCTGGCGCGGCCGATCGATCTCTTTTCGGCGATGCAGCCGCATCTGCCCGAGGCGTGGGCGCCGGCGGCCGGCGATTTCGGGAGCGCCCGGGTCGCGGCCGAAATGACGGCGCGCGAGACGGCGGCGCTGGCCGGGCGGCGCGACGTGACGCTTGCCGAAATCTACGACGCGCTCGCCGGGGCGACGGGCATCGACCGGGCGGCGCTCGATGCCCTCGCCGCGCTCGAGACCCGTTTCGAGGTGGCGGCGACGCGGGCCGACCCGATGGTGGTCGGCGCTTTCGACCGGCTCGTTGCGGCCGGCAAGCGGGTGATCGTCGTCACCGACATGTACCTGCCGCGCGAGACGATCGAGGCCATTCTCGCGGCGAGCGGCATTGCCGGCTTCGAGCGCGTGTTCATTTCGGCCGAGACCGACGCCCCGAAGGGTGACGGCAGTGCCTGGGCCCATGTGCGCCATGCGCTCGGCCTCGCCGCGACCGATGCCATCGTCCATATCGGCGACAATCCCGGCAGCGACGGCAGGGCCGCCGAGCGGGCGGGCGTCGGCGGCTTCGTGCTGACGCCGCCGCAGGAGCGCCGGGCGCGGGGCTGGACCTACCGGCCGGGCGACTGGCTCACCGAGGCCTTCGCCGCCCTCGGCGCACAGGCCGAACGCCACGACGACGACCCGGAGACCGCCTATTGGCGCCGGCTCGGCTACGGCCTCGTCGCGCCGTCGGCCCTTGCCATGGCGGCCTTCATTCTCGCCGAGGCGCGCGGGCGGGGCAGCGAGCGCGTGCATTTCCTCGCCCGCGACGGCCTCGTCTTCCGGCAGGCCTACGACCTGCTCTTTGCCGAGGCCGACGCCCCGCCGTCGAACTATCTCTGGGCGTCGCGCCGCTGCTTCAACTTCGCGGCGATCGACCAGCTCGACAAGGACTCGATGGAATTCCTCGTCGGCAGCCTGACGCGGATCCGGGTGCGCGACTTCCTCGTGCGTGTCGGCATCGACCCGGACGAGGACGCGGTGCGCCGGGAGATCGAGGCGCGGCTGTCCTCGGCCGACCAGACGATCGAGCGCGGCCACGAATGGGATGCCTTGCGCGACCTTTTCCGGGCGCTCTGGCCGCGCGTGCGCGACACCGCCGCCGCCGAGCGCGCGGTGCTCCTCGACTATCTCGGCGGCTCGGGCGTCTTCGACGAGCGTTCGCTGGTCGTCGATCTCGGCTGGCGCGGCAGCCTGCAACGCGGTCTCGTCGATCTCGGCCGGCGTTTCGCCGATGTCGATCCGGCGGTGCACGGCGCCTATCTCGGCACCTATCCCTATCGGGCCGGCGTCGCCGATCCGTTCCACGACCGCATCTCGGGCTTCCTTTTCGCCGCCGGCGAGCCGAGCGGCATCGCCCGGGCCATCCGCGAGAGCGTCGAGGTGGTGGAGCTGCTGTTCTCGGCGCCGCAGCCGGGGATATCCAACATCCGCCGTGAGGGCGACGGCTTCCGGCCGGTGCTCGTCGCGATGACGCGCGCGGAAGAGCGTCGTCACGAGATCGCGCGGATCCTGCACGAGGCGGTGCGCGATGCGGCCGAGGCGCTCGCCGGCATCGCCGATGTCGACGCGCTCGTCGGCCTCCGGCCGGTGCTGTCGGAGCGCTTCGAGAAGCTGCTGCTGCAGCCGCAGGCCGAGGACGTGCGCCATTTCGGGCCGGTCGAACATGCCGACGGTTTCGGCGAGGCACCCTATCGGCCGATCGTGCCGCGCATCGGCCGGCTACCCTTCGGCCGCCTCCATCCGTTCTTCCGCGCGGTCTACTGGAAGCCGGCCTTCCTTTCGACGCTGACGCCGGGCCAGAAGCTGCAGCTGAATGCCGAGGCGGCCGTGCGGACGGTGCGCCGGCGGCTGAAGGTTTGACGGCCATGGCGAGCGCGAACGAAACCGGCGCCCCTCGCGCTTCCACCCTCGGCGCGGGTGGCATCGCGGCCGCGGCGGCGATCGGCGTCCTGATGGCGCTGCCGTCGCTGCCCGGTCGCATGAACGGCGATGCGATCAACATGTTCGAGCAGGCACTGCGGGGCAGCTATAGCGACTGGCACGTCACGATCGTCTCCTGGCTCTGGCACCTTTCGGGCGCCGGCAGCCTCGCTGTCGCCGCGCTGACCCTCGTGACCGCCGCCGTCATCCTCGTCTCGTTCGCGATCCTCTTCGCCTCGGCCGGCCTTGGCCGCTGGCCGGCGGTCGCGGCGGCGGCCGCGCTCGCCGCCTTTCCGCCGGTGCTCGGCTATGTCGCGGCGGTCTCCAAGGACACCTGGTTCGCGGCGATCGTCCTTGCCATGCTGGTGCTCTCGGCGGTCGGCCGGCCGGGCCTGCTCTGGGCCCGCGCGGCGCTCGCCGGTCTCGGCGTCGTCATGCGGCCGGAGGTCGTGCTGCTCATTCCGGTCTTCGCGCTCGCCGAAATCTACATCTTTTCGGGAAGCTGGCGGCGCGGCGCAGGCTTTGCCGCAATCGCCGCGGCGGTGGTCGCGCTCAATTTCCTCTTCGTCTATCAGGTCGCCCGGGCGGACAGGCTCTATCCGCAGTCGGTCATCTTCCTTTTCGATCTTGCCGGCATCTCGATCAAGACCGACACGCTGCTCCTGCCGCCGGCGGCGTTCCCGGCCCAGGATCTCGAGGTGCTGAAGCGCCACTTCTGGTTCGATTCCGTCGCGCCGATGATCTGGGGCGAGCCGAAGGAGGAGATGCTGGGCCGCGTCCGGGGCGACGACGTCAGCGATCTACAGCGGCGCTGGATCGCGGCGATCATCGCCCATCCGCGGGAGTATCTGGCGACGCGCGCCGGCGTCATCGGCACCTTCCTGAAGGGCATCTGGCAATACCACCCGGGGATCGATCCGAACCCCAACATTTCGCTCTACTGGCCGCCGTGGAACGACGTCGTCAACGCCTATGTCGCGGCGGCGCCGAAGCGGCTGATGAGCCATTCGCTGCCGATGGTCGGGGCGGCCCTGCTCACCCTCTGGCTCGCCTGGCGGCGACGCACCACGCGCTGGGACAGGGCGGTTCTCGCCTATCTCGCCATCGGCCTAATCTATCAGTTGATGCTGCTCGTGCTGATGGTCGCGCCCGACTTCCGCTTCGGCTATGGCGGCGTGGTGCTGTTCTACCTCGTCCTCGCCCTGACGCTGGTGCGCGAGCGGCAGACGATGGCGGCGCTCATCGCGTGGCTTCGGCGAAGACGACCGAGCGGCGCATGACGAAGACCGCAAGGAAGCTGACGACGACGGCGGCGACCTTGGCGGTGACCGGCGCAAAGCCGAAGACGTCATGGGCGACGGTGATCACCGCCGCGGTGAGGGCGATGCCGACGAAGCCGGTCAGCGCGAATTCGGTGAACAGGCGCCGCTCGCTCTTTTCCCCGCGCCCGACGAAGACGAAGCGGCGCGACAGGGCGTAGTGCAGCACGAGGCCGGCGGCATAGCCGAGGGCGCCGGCAATGGTCGGATCGGTGCCGAGGCGCGTGAGGCCGAGGAAGACGCCGAAATCGACGGCGAGGGCGGCGGCGCTGACGGCCACGTAACGCGGGAACTGGACGGCGATGTGCATCGCCTCAGGCCTCTTCGCCGCGCGTGCCGGCCTCGTGATACTCGGCGTCCTCGTTGACGTGCCAGACGTCGTAGAGGTCCTTGCCGGCGATGATGTTCCGCGCCGTCAGCATGGCGGTCATCATCGAGTGGTCCTGGTTGTTGTACTTGTGCATGCCGTTGCGGCCGACGAGATGCAGGCCCGGACAGTTGGCGGAAAGGTCGGCGCGGATGGCGGCCATGCGTTCGGCATATTCGGCGTCGTAGACCGGATAGGCCTTCTTCTGGCGCACCACGGTGCCGTCGAGCACGTGGTCGGCGCCGACGAGGCCGATCTGGCCGAGCTCGCGTTTGGCCAGCGCGATGAGGTCGGCGTCGGGCATCGTCCAGAGATCGTCGCCCTCGAAGCAGAAATATTCGAGGCCGATGCAGGCGAGCTTCTCGTCCGGCACCATTTCCGGCGACCAGGAGCGGAAATTCTGGATGCGGCCGACCGTGACGTCCGGCTCGTGGATGTAGATCCAGTTGTCCGGGAAGAGGTCCGGGTGGTCGATGACGAGGGCGACGGTGAGGAAGTCGCGATAGCCGAGGCCGGTCGCGGCGGCAAGGCTCGCCGGCGGCGGATCGATGGTCGCCATCAGCTCGGTGACGGGTGCCGAGGAGATGACGTGGCGGGCGCTCCAGCGCTTCACGGCGCCGTCGCCGCCCTTGCCCTCGATCGTCCAGCGGCCGGTGCCGGCATCGAATGCGAGGCGGGAGAGGCGGCAGTCCATCTCGATGATGCCGCCGGCGGCGCGGGTCTTCGTGGCGGCTGCTTCCCACATCATGCCGGGGCCGCGGCGCGGATATTCGAAGCTGTCGATCAGCGTCTTGATGACCTTGCCGTCGGCCGATTTCGGCCGCTTCGGCGCGATCGCCTTCTTCAGCGCGTTCATCACCGCCGAGACGAGATCGAGGCCCTTGATGCGCTGCGCCGCCCAGTCGGCCGAGATGTCGTCGCAGGCCATGCCCCAAACCTTCTCGGTGTAGGTCTTGAAGAAGATGCGGAACAGGCGCTCGCCGAAATTGTTGGCGACCCACTGATGCAGGTTGGACGGGTTCTGGTAGGGAAAGACCCGCCGCCAGCCGTAGGAGAGGACGCAGAGGCCGCTCTCGACGATGCCGAGATTGGTCAGCGCCTCGAAGGCCTTCAGCGGGTAGCTGTAGAACTTGCCGCCGTAATAGATGCGCGACATGCGCCGGCGCTCGATGATGTCGTCGGGCAGGAGCTCGTGCCAGAGGTCGACGACCTCGCGCGACTTGGAAAAGAAGCGGTGGCCGCCGATGTCGAAGAGGAAGCCCCTGTAGCTCGCGGTGCGGCTGATGCCGCCGACATAGACGGGATCGGCCTCGATGACGGTCGTCGCGACGCCGGCCTTCGTCAACAGATAGGAGGCGGTGAGGCCGGCCGGGCCGGCGCCGACGACGAGGACGTCGGTTTCGATCGCAGCGGGGGCTTCGTTGGGCACGTCGGCGCTCCGGTCATTCTCGGCGGTCGGGCAAGGCCCGGGGCGGCCGTACACAACGACCGCTTCTTTGTGGGTAATGGCCCGCAACGGGGTCGGGAATCAAGTCGCTCGTCGGAAAAGCTCAATGCCGGCGGGTTTTTCTGTAGCCGGCCGGCGGCGGGGTAGCCCGGAAACGAAAAAAGCCGGCCTCGCTGGCCGGCTCGTCGTCGTTCGCCCGTGGCGACTGTGTTCCGGGGGTTGGTAGCGGAGGAGGGATTTGAACCCCCGACACAAGGATTATGATTCCTCTGCTCTGACCAACTGAGCTACTCCGCCCCGCGGCGCCCCGCTCGTTCGAGCGGTGCGGCGAACAGGCGGCATATAAGGACCGGGGTCCGGCCCTGTCAAGCGCTGCAACGTTTCGGTCCGACGTTTTGACGGAAAGGCAGATTTCGGGCGCCGCCGGTGACGGAATGTCAGGCCGCGACGGTGCGGCCAGGGCATTCGCCACCACGCCGGCCGCCGTCATTTGCGGCGGAACGACAACAGCGTGAAGAGGCCGAAGGGCGGCAGGCGGGTTTCCTCGACGAGTTCCATGTCCGGCCGGCCGAGCACGCTCTCGACCGGGAATTCCGGGCGCCAGCCGAGCTTGGCGGCGAGCGGCGCCATCGCCTGCTCGATGCGGGCGCGCGGGCCCTTTTCCTCGGAGAAGTGATTGACGAGGACGATCATGCCGCCGGGGCGCACGACGCGCTCGAACTCGGCGAGCACCCGGGCCGGATCGGGCACGACGGTCATCACATAGGCGGCGACAAGGCCGTCGAAATGGCCGTCGGGGAAGTCGAGATTGCCGGCGTCCATCTCGAGCAGCGCCTCGACATGGGCGAGCTTGCGGCGGGCGACCTTCTGGCGGGCCTTTTCGAGCATTTCCGGGGAAAGGTCGATGCCGGTGACCTTGAGGTGCTGGGCATAGAGCGACAGCGACAGGCCGGTGCCGACGCCGGCTTCGAGCACCCGACCCTCGAGGTGATTGACGTGGCGGGCGGCGGCGAGGCGGCCGGGCATGGTGATGCCGCCGAAGACGACGTCGTAGAGCGGCGCATAGCGGCGATAGGCGTCGAGGATGGCGCCCTCGTCGACCGGATGAAGGTCGTCGAAGCTCGTCGAAGCGGACTTTGCCGCGGCCTTGTCGGCCTCGTTCGTCATGGCGGCTCTCCCCCGATTGCCGTCGATATGTCCAGGGCTCAAGTGGCGGCCGGCTGCGCTCCGGCCATGCTGCGCGCGACGGTCTCGACCGGGCCGGCGGCGCGGTCGATCCAGCCGCCGCCGAGGACGCGGGCGATGTCGTCGCGGCTCTCGTAGAAAACGCAGGCCTGTCCCGGCGCGACCCCTTCCTCGCCGACGACGAGGTCGACCGAGACGGCGCCGGCGCGGACCTGGACGAGCGCCGGGGTCGGCGGGCGGCTCGAGCGCACCTTGGCGTAGACCTCGATACCCTCCGGGCCGATGTCGGCGAGGGTGCCGTCACCGATCCAGTTGACATCGCGCAGGACGAGGCGGCGGGTGATCAGCGCCTCGCGCGGGCCGACCACCACCTCGCGCCGGTCGGCGTCGAGGCGCACGACGAACAGCGGCTCGCCGACGGCGATGCCGAGGCCGCGGCGCTGGCCGATGGTGTAGTGGATGATGCCGTCGTGGCGGCCGAGCTCGCGTCCGTCGACATGGACGATGCGGCCGGGCTCGGCAGCACCGGGCTTCAGCCGCTCGATGACGTCGCTGTAGCGGCCCGAGGGCACGAAGCAGATGTCCTGGCTGTCGGCCTTGTCGGCGATCGGCAGGCCGAGCTCGCGGGCGATCTCGCGGGTCTCGGGCTTGGTCAGACCGCCGAGCGGGAAGCGCAGGAAATCGAGCTGGGCGCGGGTCGTGGCAAAGAGGAAGTAGCTCTGGTCGCGCTCCGGATCGATCGGGCGATAGAGCGCGCGGCCGCGACCGTCGGAGAGGGGGCGGCTCTGCACGTAGTGACCGGTGGCGAGCGCCGAGGCGCCGAGATCGCGGGCGGTCTCCAGCAGGTCGTGGAACTTGACGGTCTGGTTGCAGGCGATGCAGGGCACCGGCGTCTCGCCCGAGATGTAGCTCTCGGCGAAAGCATCGATGACGGCCTCGCGGAAGCGGTCCTCGTAGTCGAGCACGTAATGGGGAATGCCGAGGCGCTCGGCGACGCGGCGGGCGTCGTGGATGTCCTGGCCGGCGCAGCACGAGCCCTTGCGATGCACGGCCGCGCCGTGATCGTAGAGCTGCAGCGTCATGCCGACGACGTCATAGCCCTGCCGCTTGAGAAGGCCGGCCACGACCGAGCTATCGACGCCACCGGACATGGCGACGACGACGCGCGTTTCCTCGGGACGACCGGGCAGGTCGAGGCTGTTCAGCATGCGGTTCGGGTCCAGGTGACCGGGCTCGGCGGCCGGCACGGCCGGCGCGGCGGCTCTTTGCGCCAGGCACTATCTATAATGCCTGCCCGGCCATCTTCAAGGTTGGCGCGGTATCGCGGCACCCCGGCAAGGGCTGCCGGGGCTGCAATTTCTGCCGGGTCGAAGCCGTCACGCGGCGCAGGCTGGGTGACCGGTGTTCCACTCAAGTGCTTGCAATGGCGATGTTTTTCGAAATTGCCCGATCTGGCCCGAGGCTTGCTCTCTCCATTGGCGGTCAATGGTGCATGGTTCACGACCGGAGTAGCCGAAGTGGCGGAAAGTGCGGTTTCGACAGTTCAATCCTTCGCCTCGGGGCTTGCCGCGGCGGGCCGTCAGACGGCCCAGCGCGTCGGCATCGGGCAGAGCTTCGCCGACGTTCTCTCGATGGGCGAGAGCGCGCGCGGCGAGTCTTCGCGCGGTGAAGTGGCGGCGGAACGGTCGGCCCGGACGAGCCGGGTTGCCCGCGACGACGATGCGATGGCCGCGATCGAGCGGGCGCCGCGCCGCGACGACGTGACGGCCGACGACGAACCGGTGGCGCGCGCCGACGACGGCGCCGATCGGGCCGGCTCCGAACCCGCCGAACGGGCGGACGCGCCGGCGGGCGAGGCGCGCGGCGCGACGAACCGTGCCGATGCCGGCGAGAAGAGCCGGGCAAGGAACAAGCGGGCGGACGGCGAGGCGAGCGAGGCCGGGGCTCCGGCCGAGGCCGGCCGGAACCAGCCGCCGCCGCCGGTGCCGGGCAGCGATGCCGCCATCGCCGAGGCCGCCGCCGCCGTTTCGGCCGGGGCAGATCCTTCCATCATTGCCGATGCAGCCGACGCCGAAGTGCCGGCGATCGATGCCGAGGCCGCGCTGGCCGAAGCGGCTGCCGCGGGTGCGGGCGCGGCGGGCGAGGCGGCGGCTGCCGCCGATCCGACGCTGCCGATCCCGACTGTCGAGGCGCCTGCCGCCGCCGAAGCGATCGCGGCGCTCGCCGAGGCGAGCGACGGCGTCACCGGTGACGGCGCGCCGACCGATGCGCCGAGCGCCGAAGCGCTCGCGGGCGCCGAAAACGCCGCCGTCACGGCGACCGAAAGCGGCATTGCCATTCTCGCTTCGGCCGGGGCGGCAAGGCCCGATGGGGCCGGCGCGACGGCGCCGGCCGACGGTGCCGACGTCGCGATCGACGCCGAGGGCGCCCGCGCGGTGCCCGATCCGCGGCTCGGTGCGGCGGTCCGTGCGGCGACGCCGGCCGGCAACGTTGCCGCCGATGCGGCCCCGATCGCCGATGGCGATGGCGCTGAGACGCCGGCAACCTCGTTCGAGGCGCTGCTGCGCCAGGCGACCGGCGAGGCGAGCGCCAAGGCCCAGGGCCAGACCGGCGAGGCCAAGGCCGCGACCGGGGAGGCCCAGGCGACGCCGGCGACGCCCAATCCGCAGACGCCGACCACCCAGCCCCAGGCGCAGCGCGGCTTTGCCGCCGTGTTCGTCGAGGCGATGCGCAATGCGGGCAGCGAGACGCCGGCTGCGGCCAAGGCCGGCGATGCGATCGATCCGGCAGGACCGGCGCTGATGCTCGCCCGGCCGGCCGGCCAGCTCGGCGACATCCGGCTGACGCCGGCCGCCGGCCATGTGCAGCAGGCGGCAACCTCCGCGGCGACGGTTCCGACGCTCGCCGTCGAGATCGCCAAGGGCTTTGCCAACGGCAAGACGAGCTTCGATATCCGTCTCGATCCGCCGGAACTCGGCCGGGTCGACGTGCGCATGCATATCGACGGCGACGGCAAGGTGCATACCCACCTGACGGTGGAACGGGCCGAGACCCTCGACCTCCTGCAGCGCGATGCGCGCGGCCTCGAAAAGGCCCTGCAGCAGGCGGGCCTCGACAGCGACAAGGGTGGTCTGACCTTCAGCCTGCGCGGTGACGGCATGTCCGGCCGCGGCGACGGCGCGGGCCGCGAGGCGCGGAACGGTGCGGAAGGCGGCGGCGCGACCGTCGCCGAGGGTGGCGAGGCGGCCGAGGCGGAAATCGCCGCGGCGGCGCAGTCGACCTACTACGCCTCGGCGCGCCTCAACGTGATGGTTTGATGTCGGCGATCGCCTCGATCGCCGCGAATTGAGACAGAAAAGGCAGGATCGCCATGTCCGTCGCTTCGGTTGCCAGTGCCGCCAGTTCGGCGACCTCGACCTCCGATTCCTCGAAGAGCCGGCAGACGCTCGCCAACAATTTCGAGACGTTCCTGACGCTGTTGACGACGCAGCTCAAGGCACAGAGCCCGCTCGACCCGATGGATACCAACCAGTTCACCCAGGAGCTGGTGCAGTTCTCGCAGGTCGAGCAGCAGATCAACATGAACAGCAACCTCGAGAGCCTGATCAGCCTGATCTCGCAACAGACCTCGAGCTCGATCGTCGGCTATCTCGGCACCAACGTGACGGCCGAGGGCGCGACGACGGAGCTTTCCGACGGCAAGGCGACCTGGAACTACAACTCGCCGCAGGCCGCCGACGGCGCGACGATCACCATCCGCAACGCCAGCGGCACGGTCGTCTACACCGATACGGCCGATCTCGCCGACGGCGCGGGCACCTATACCTGGAACGGGCGGACCTCGACCGGCTCGGTCGCGGCGGACGGCCGCTACACGATCACCATCGACGCGCGCACCAGCGACAAAAAAGTGCTCGACGTGAATACCTCGGTCACGGGCACGGTCACCGGCATCGATCTTTCCGGCGACGAGCCGGTGCTCGAGGTCGGCGGCTCGCGCATTCCGATTTCTTCGGTGAAGGCAATTGCCAGCTCCTGATCCGGCCGATTTTCACGACGACGACGCAACGAAAACGTGACGACCGCCGCCCGGCGGTCGTTAAACGTTTCTTGCCAGCGCTTTAGGCAAATCTTAAAGCGCTTGATCTACTCTCATCTTCGAACAGGTCAGTTCGAGTGTGAGAGTAAAATGACCGATCAGTTGCGTCCGAGGGTGAAGTATGTCATCGGCCCCGATGGGAGCCCCCTCACAATTGCCGATCTACCGCCGAAGAATACTAAGCGGTGGGTCATTCGTCGGAAGGCCGAAGTCGTCGCGGCGGTGCGTGGCGGTCTGTTGTCTCTGGAAGAGGCGTGCGACCGCTATACCCTGACGGTCGAGGAATTCCTTTCCTGGCAGAGCTCGATCGACCAGCACGGTCTTGCCGGTCTGCGCACCACGCGGATCCAGCAATACAGGCAGTGAATGCGGGCACGCGGCCCCCTCGGCCGCGCCCGGGCAACGAGAGCCCACATCCTTCAAAAAACGCGCGTCGGTCCGGCCGCCGCGCGTTTTCTCGTGTCCGCACGACAAGCGGGCGGTCTCGCCTTCGCGTCAGCCGATGATCGGCACGTGACGGGCGGCGTCGGCCGGCAGCGCGCCGCCGAGGCGCGGGTCGTCGGCGATCTCGACGGCATATCGGTAAGGCACGAAGCCGGAGCGGATGTAGAAGGCGAGGGCGGCCGGGTGGTCGAGGGTGCAGGTGTGCACCCAGACGCGGGCCGGCGCCGCCTTCCAGGCAAGCTCCAGCGCACGCGACATCATCCAGCGGCCGACACCGGTGCCGACGGCATCGGGAACGAGGCCGAAGAAGGCGAGTTCGACCTCGCCGGCGATGCGCCGGTCGAGCTCGACGAGGCCGATGTCACGTCCGCCGTCGCGGGCAACGAAAACCTCGACGGCGGGATCGGCGAGGATCGCGGCAAGGTCCGCGGCGGGCATGACGACGCGCGAAAACCACAGCCAGTCGGTTCCGATCGCGCGATAAAGGCCGCGATACCAGTCGATGTCCGGCGCCGGCACGGCGGCGAGTTCGAGCACGGGCCGCGCCTCGGCCGGGCCCGGCAGCGGCGCTGCGGTCATTTCGAGATAGGTGACGACCGAGGCGATTTTGCCTGCGGGCACATCGTGATAGCCGGTTTCGAGCATGGTGGTTCCGGGTGCGGGGCCGATGAAGAGATGGGGTGCAGGCAAGACTGCCGACGCAAGTTGTCGCCGAATGGCCGCCCATTGTCGAGAAATCGGGTGTTCGATCGCGTTCCCATCCGGAATTATCGGCGGCAAGCAAGCGACGTCGGCCAACCTGTCTCCCGGCCTTGCCAGGAAGCGCAAGCGGGGAGCGTGTCGCAGCGCATTCGAACGACGCTTATCGCCGTGGGCATCGGGGCTGCCATCTGCTCTTGCAGCCTCGCCGATGCTGCCCGATGCCGTGGCGCTGCCGGCGACGACGAACGATGCCTGGTCGTTCCGGACCATGCTCAATCTCTCGATCGCGCTCGGCAACTGAGGTCCGGGCGGGCCGTTCCTTTCGGAAATTCGAAGACCGGGCGGGCGCCGGCGTGCCTGCCCGGTTTTCTGTTGCGGCCCTCTCGACCTCGCCAGCGGTCCCGGCTAGGTTGACCCGCAGCAGAACCTTGCATTGGCGTCGGCGGCATTTTTCCGCCAGAGGCGGCGCAGTGCGAAACACCGCACACTCGGGCGATCGCCCGCCAGTGTCGCCAAGAAACGGAAAGGGGTGGAGATGTCCGTCGAACTCGTCCTGACGGTGATTGCGCGCGACCGGCCGGGTCTCGTCGAAACGCTCTCCGAGACCATCGCCAAGAATTCCGGCAACTGGATCGACAGCGCGATGGCGCGCCTCGGCGGCGAGTTTGCCGGCATCGTGCGCATCGAGGTGCCGGACACCTCGGTCGAGGGCATGGAAGCCGCGCTCGGCACCCTCACCGAGAAGGACATTTCGGTGAGCTGGCGCATCGGCCCGCGCAACGACGAGCCGACCGGCCGGCGCTTCCGCGTCAGCACCATCGGCCAGGACCATCCGGGCATCGTGCGCGACGTCTCCTCGGTGCTCGCGCGCCACGGCGTCAGCGTCGATCGGCTGAACACCACGGTCTTTGCCGGCTCGATGTCGGGCGCGCCGATGTTCGTTGCCGAGGCCGACGTGATCCTCGCCGACGAGACCGACATCGACGACCTGCGCGACGCGCTCGAGCGCATCGCCGCCGACATCATGGTCGATGTCGAGGTGCAGGAGCTGGTGCTCGACGAGGAATAGGGCCGGCGGCGTCGGCCATCGCTTCCGCGAGCACGGCGAAGACCTTCGGGTCGCCCGACTGGGCGACGTTGAAACGCAGGAAGCCGGCCGCTGTCTGGGCCTGGCTGAACGCGTTGCCGGGGGCGAGGATCACGCCCGATGCGAGGGCCCGGCGGGCGATATCGGCCGCATCGAGGCCCTGCGGCAGACGACACCACAGAAACATGCCGGCTCGCGGTTCGATCCATGGCTCGAGGCCGATCTGGCGCAGGCGGGTCATGGTCTCGCCGCGGGCGCGGGCAAGGCGCAGGCGCAGCGCCTCGACATGGCGGCGATAGGCGCTTCCGGTCAGCAACGTCAGCGTCAGTCCGGCGGCGAGATGGCCGCTGCCGAGGCTCGTTGCGATCTTCAGGTCGGTGAGGCCGTCGATCCAGTCGGGCCGGGCGGCGATGTAGCCGCAGCGGGCGGCGGCCGAGAGCGTCTTCGAGAAGCTGCCGATCTGCACCACGCGGTCGAGGCCGTCGAGAGCGGCGAGCCGCGGCGTCGGCTCGTCCTCGAAATCGGCGAAGATGTCGTCCTCGATGATCGTCAGGTCGCGGCCGTGGCAGAGCTGCAGCAGCCGGTGGGCGGTCGGCGCCGAAAGGCAGGCCCCGGTCGGATTGTGGACGGCGGAGTTGGTGATGTAGAGGCGCGGGCGATGGTTCGACAGGGCCTCGGCGAAGCTGTCGAGGTCCGGCCCGGCCGGGGTGAAGGGAATGCCGACGACCTTGGCGCGGTGGGCCCGCAGCAGGGCGTGGAAGTTGAAATGGCAGGGGTCGTCGAGGAGGACCGTGTCGCCGGGCTCGATGAGGAAGCGGCAGAGCAGGTCGATGGCGTGGCTGCCTGAATCGACGAGCAGGATCTGGCCCGGCGGCGCGGCGACGCCGTAGCGGGCGAGGCGGCGGGCGACGAGTTCCCTGAGGCCGGGCAGGCCGAGGGGGGTGCCGTATTCGGCAAGCGCCGCATCGCTGCCGCGCGCCAGCGCCCTGAGCCCGCGGCGGATGGCGTCCTGCGGCAGCCAGTCGGCGGGCAGCCAGCCGCAGCCGGGCATCAGCAGGTTTTCCCCGGCCTCGAGCGACTGGCGCGCGATCCAGAGCGGATCGATCTCCCGGTCGAGGCGGGGGCCGATTTCGGCAAGGGCGAGGGGCGCGAGCGGCGCGGCGACATAGAAGCCGGAGCCCGGCCGGGCGCGGATCGCCCCCTCGGCGGCGAGCCGGTCGTAGGCCTCGGCGACGGTGAAGGTGGAAACGCCCATCGTCCTTGCAAAGGCGCGGATCGAGGGGAGCCTTGCGCCCGGCACGAGACTGCGGGCCGCGATCTGCTGGCGGACCGTGTTCATGACGGTCTCCGTCAGGCTCGCCCCGGCACCTGCCCGTGTCATCCGTACTGGTCTCCAGCCCATGACAGTTCTATCGAACCGTACAGGACTGTCCATGGCCTGGCGAGCGCTTTGTCGTCGATATGGCGGCAAAGGGAGATAACCCATGGACCGCACTGCGAGGGGCTGGATCGACGGCTTCATCGGCATCGTCATCTTCAGCGGCTCGCTGCCGGCGACCCGCATCGCCGTCTTTGGCCTCGATCCGGTGTTCCTGACGACGGCGCGGGCGGCGATCGCCGGCGGCCTCGCGGCGGCGATCCTGATCGTCTTTCGGGCCGCGCGACCGGGGCGCCGGGATCTCGCGCAGCTCGTCGTCATCGCGCTCGGCGTGGTCGTCGGCTTTCCGCTCTTCACGGCGCTCGCGCTGACGCGCGTGACCGCGGCGCATTCGGTCGTCTTTATCGGCCTGCTGCCGCTGGCGACGGCGGCCTTCGGCGTGTTGCGCGGCGGCGAGCGGCCGCGGCCGGGGTTCTGGCTGTTCGCCTGTCTCGGCAGCGCGCTGGTGGCGGGGTTCGCGATGGCCGACGGCGTCGCGACCGATCCCGTCGGCGATCTCCTGCTTCTCGTCGCGGTGCTCGTCTGCGCCCTCGGCTATGCGGAGGGGGCGCAGCTTTCGCGGAAACTCGGCGGCTGGCAGGTCATCTCCTGGGCGCTCGTCCTGTCGCTGCCGGTGATGGCGCCGCTCGCCCTGGCATCGATGCCGCCGGCGCCGGCGGCGGTTGCTCCGGCGGCCTGGGCGGGGCTCGGCTATGTCGCGCTGTTCAGCATGCTGATCGGCTTCATCTTCTGGTATCGCGGCCTTGCGGCGGGCGGCGTCGCGACGGTCGGCCAGCTGCAGCTGCTGCAGCCGCTGTTCGGGCTCGGCCTCTCGGCCGCGCTGCTGGGCGAGCGGGTCAGTCCGGCGATGCTCGGGACGACGGCGGGGGTCGTGCTCTGCATCGCCGGTGCGCGGCGTTTCGCATACCGGCCAATGCCGACGGCGGCGAAAACGGCCGCCCGGTGATCCGACCGAAGGCCGGTCACCGTCGCCCGGGTTCGGTCCTGGCCGGTCCCTCAATGCTCGCCGTGGCAGAGCGCGTGGTCGGCGAGGCTCTCGATGACGGCGCAGTCGGAGATCGTGTCGGCCTTGCAGGCGGCGAAGCGGCGCAGCTCGGCCTCGAGGCGGGTCAGCTTGGCGATCTTCGCCGTGATCGTCGCGAGGTGGCGCGCCGCGATCTCGTCGGCATCGGCGCAGGATCGCTCCGGGTGCTCGGCCAGCCGCAGGAGGTCGCGCACCGCGTCGAGCGAGAAGCCGAGGTCGCGGGCATGGCGAATGAAGGACAGGCGCTCGATATCGGCCCGCCCGTAGCGCCGCTGGTTGCCGTCGGTGCGGTCCGGCGGGGTGACGAGGCCCATCTGCTCGTAGTAGCGGATGGTCGGCACCTTGACGCCGGTGCGCCGCGCGAGATCGCCGATGGAGATCACGATTTTCACCCTTGAACCTATAGCTACTAGGGAGATTATGTTCTGGTCGGGCAAATGACAAGGATCCGACCATGAACGATGAATTCCTTGCCGCGACGCGGCTGCTCGACTTCGGCAATCCGCATCTCGAACGACTGGTGGAGGCACGCGGCTGGCGCCGGCTTTCCGACCACGAGCGGATCGGCGCGGTCTACGACTTCGTGCGAAACGAGATCGCCTTCGGCTACAACGCGCGCGACGATCTTGCGGCGTCGCGGGTGCTGCGCGACGGATACGGCCAGTGCAACACCAAGGCGACGCTGCTGATGGCGTTGCTGAGGGCCGTCGGCGTCGCCTGTCGCCTGCGCGCCTTCACGGTCGACAAATCGCTGCAGCGGGGGATCGTCCCCGAGATCGTCTACCGGATCGCACCGGCGCGGATCCTGCACACATGGGTCGAGGTGTGGCACGGCGAGCGGTGGGTGGCGCTCGAGGGGGTGATCGTCGATGCGCCGATGCTCGCCGTCCTGCAGGCGCAGTTCCGGTCGCGCCCGGACCTTTGCGGCTTCGGTGTCGCGACCGCCTGCCTGCAGGCGCCGCCGGTCGCCTGGCAGGGCAGCGACACCTTCATCCAGAAGGCGGCCATCACCGGCGATCTCGGCACCTTCGCCGCGCCCGACCTGCTCTATGAGAAGCACGGGCAGGACCTGCCGCCGCCGAAGGCGTTCCTATACCGCCATCTCGTCCGGCACTGGATGAACGCGCGGGTCGCGCGGCTGCGTCGCGGCATCGTCCCCGACATCCCGCGCCCGGGCGAACATTCGGTCGGGCCGGGCGCGAATGGCGCGCGGCAGCGGGAGATCGGGTCGTGACCGCGCCGGGGCAGGACCCCGTCTGTGGTGCGGCTGCTGCGGGCTGCGGCTGTGCCGGCAATCCCGTCTTCGACGGCATGAGCCGGCAGTATCGGGCAGTGCTCTGGGTCGTCATCGCCATCAACGCGGCGATGTTCGTCGTCGAGATCGTCTTCGGCGGCCTTTCCGGCTCCCGGTCGCTGCAGGCCGACGCGCTCGATTTCCTCGGTGACACGGCGACTTACGGCCTCAGCCTGGCGGTCATCGGCCGCAGCCGGACGTTCCGCTCGGGCGCGGCCCTGGTGAAGGGGCTCAGTCTCCTCGCCATGGGGCTCTGGGTGTTCGGTGCGACGGCAATCGCGTTCTTTTCGGCGCAAACGCCCGAGGCCCCGGTGATGGGGGCGGTCGGTATCCTCGCGCTCGCGGCGAACCTTGCCAGCGTGGCACTGCTGGTGCGCTTCAAGGACGGCGACGCCAATGTGCGGTCGGTCTGGCTGTGCTCGCGCAACGATGCGATCGGCAATGTCGCGGTGATCGGTGCGGCCGTCGCGGTCGCGCTGACCGGGTCGGCGCTCCCCGACCTCGTCGTCGCCGGGGCGATGTCGGCGCTGTTCCTGCGCTCCGCCGGCCAGATCCTGCGTCAGGCTCTGGCCGAACTGCGTGCCTCCGGCCGGGGCGAGACGGCGGGCGAGGGGGCGTGCGGGGCGTCGGCCGGGCACCGTCACTAGAACGATTTCCGACCGGACCGAGTCGTTCGGTTGACGAGAAATCGCTCCAGATTCAAATAGCTGGAGCAAAATCCGGTCGAAAAAGTCGATCAACTCTTTCGGATTTTGCTCGAGCGCGGGGCCCGCGCAAAAAAACGCCGCCGCGAGGGTTCGCGGCGGCGTCTTTTCGTCCGAGGCCAAGGGCCGGTCAGAGCATCGTCGGCAGGACGCGGTCCGGCGGACGATGGCCGTCCATGAAGGTCTTGATGTTGATGATGACCTTCTCGCCCATGTCGATACGGCCCTCGAGGGTCGCCGAGCCCATGTGCGGCAGGAGCACGATCCGGCCCTCGCGGGCGAGCTTGATGAGCTTCGGATTGACGGCGGGCTCGTGCTCGAACACGTCGAGGCCGGCACCGGCGAGGTCGTTGTGCTCGAGCATGCGGATGAGAGCGTTCTCGTCGATCACCTCGCCGCGCGCGGTGTTGACGATGTAGGCGTCGGGCCGCATCAGCTTCAGCCGGCGGGCCGAGAGCAGGTGATAGGTGCCCGGCGTATGCGGGCAGTTGATCGAGACGATGTCCATGCGGGCCAGCATCTGGTCGAGGCTGTCCCAATAGGTCGCATCGAGCGCTTCCTCGATCGAGGCGGCGAGGCGCCGGCGGTTGTGGTAGTGGATCTGCAGGCCGAAGGCCTTGGCGCGACGCGCCACCGCCTGGCCGATGCGGCCCATGCCGATGATGCCGAGGCGCTTGCCCCAGATGCGGTGGCCGAGCATCCAGGTCGGCGACCAGCCTTCCCAGGCATCGCCGCTCTCGAGCACCCGGGCGCCCTCGGTCAGGCGCCGCGGCACGGCGAGGATCAGCGCCATGGTCATGTCGGCCGTGTCCTCGGTCAGCACGCCCGGCGTGTTGGTGACGGTGATGCCGCGATTGTTGGCGGTGCCCACGTCGATATTGTCGACGCCGTTGCCGAAATTGGCGACGAGGCGCAGGTTGTCGCCGGCCTGCGACAACACGCCGGCGTCGATGCGGTCGGTGACGGTCGGGACCAGGACGTCGGCGACGCGCACCGCATCGACCAGCTCGGCCTGGGTCATCGGACGATCGTCAAGATTGAGCCGCGTCTCGAACAGCTCGCGCATCCGCGTCTCGACCGAGTCGGGGAGCTTGCGCGTCACGACGACCAGCGGCTTTTTCTTGGACATATGCTACGCCTCGCGGGATGTGTTGACTGGTCCTTGGCCCTGCGGGGCGGCCCTTTGCGAGCCCCTGTTGCCGCCGCGCGGGACTTGGCTTGTGTCCTTCTCTAGCAGATGGGCCGGGAAAGACAAAGGCAGACAGATGTCGGGTAGACGGTCGCCTGCGGACGGGCGACGACGGCGCGCCGCCGGGCGGCCGGCCGGTCCGGCCGGGTCGGCCGGCGAGGTGTCGCAGCCGGCGATCGAATTGCTGGGTCCTGCCATAAATCCGCTCCCTCTCGACGGTTCAATTTGCCTTCGCGATGCTCTAAACATGACGCCGGTTCGGCACTGCCGGAGATGGTCCGGCGCGGGAGATGTAACCGATCGTGGCATTAGCTTCCTTCCTGCGCACCGGCGTCCTCGTGCCGGTTTCCCTGATTTTCGGTCTCGTCACGGGTGTCGCGAACGGCGTTGCCGAGAACGGCGCCGCGCCGGGCGGCGTGGTCACCGGCAAGCCGGCGCCGCTCGCCGGCGAGGGTGCGGCCGGCGGGCCGAAGACCGGTGCCGAGGAGGCCGCCGAGATCCTCAATCCGGCAACCGGGGCGCCCGGCACGGGCGCGGCGGAAGCGGCCAAGATGCTGGCGCCGAAGGCCGGCGAGGTGGGCACCGGCGAGGCCGCGGCGGAAAAGGCCCTGGCGCCGGCGCCGGGGGCGGTGCCGCCGGTCGTCGGCAAGGGGCCCGAGGTGCCGAAGATCGGCCAGAGCGGCCTGCCGCTGCCGCGATTCGTCTCGCTGAAATCGAACCGGGTCAATGTCCGCGTCGGTCCGGGCCGCGACTACGAGGTCGCCTGGGTGTTCACGCGCGGCGCGCTGCCGGTCGAAATCGTCCAGGAATTCGACAACTGGCGCAAGATCCGCGATTCGGAGGGGGCCGAAGGCTGGGTGTTCCACAGCCTGCTCTCCGGCCGGCGCACGGTGCTGATCGCGCCGTGGGAGAAGGGCCTGCCGCTGACGCTGACGCGAGAGGCCAATCCGGCCTCCGAGGTCGCGGCGCTGCTCGAGCCGGGGGTGCTCGCCGACGTCGCCGAATGCACCGGCAGCTGGTGCCTCTTGACCGGCGACGCCTTCAGCGGCTGGATCGAACAGGGCAAGCTCTGGGGCGTCTATCCCGGCGAAGCCTTCGACTGAACGCAAGGCCGGCGGCGGAAACGATGACGGCGCGCGAAGCTCCTCACGCGCCGTCTCGCGTTCCGGCAGAGGTGATCAGCCCGCCCGGGCACGCTCACCCTTCGGCCGGTTCGACGACCTTCTTGTAAAGGTGCCAGGTCGCGTGGCCGAGTACCGGCAGGGCCATGAAGTGGCCGAGGAAGAAGGGCAGGGAGGCGATGATCAGCCAGATGAAGACGATCGCGGCCCAGCTCAGCATCGGGTAGGGGTTGCTCATCACCGCCCGCACGCTGGTGATCATCGCGGTGATGAAATCGACGTCGCGATCGAGCAGCAGCGGGAACGAGATGACGGTGAGCGAATAGAGCACCAGCGAGACCATCAGGCCGATGACGTTGCCGACGACGAGGAACATCAGGCCCTCGGGCGTCGAGACCAGCACCTCGAGGAACTCGTTCATGTTGGTGAAGGACTGGAAGCCGAGGAAGAGCGCCAGCAGCAGGCGCACCTGATACATCCACACCACCAGCATGAAGACGGTGACGAAGGCCATCCAGCCGAGATCGGTCTTGCGCTGCGCGTAGACGACGCTGAGGATGCTGCGCCAGCTCAGTTCGTCGCCGCTCTCGAGACGGCGGCTGACCTCGTAGATGCCGGCCGCGGCGAAGGGCCCGACGAGGGCGAAGCCGGCGGCGAGCGGATAGGCGAGATAGCCGAGCCCGAGATAGAAGGCGGAGAGCACGATCGCCATGCCGCCGATCGCGTAGACGCCCCCGAAAAACAGCCCGAAAACCGGCGCCGACTGGAAGTCGCGCAGGCCGCCGGCAAACGCATCGCCGACATCGGCGAGGATGATCTTGCGGATCCTGGGGTCGGACCGGCGGGGAGCGGCATCCGGGACGGGGCCGGACAGGGCGCCGGCATCATTGGTATCGACCATCGGCATTTCCTCTCTCGCGTCTGTCTTATGTGCGACAAGTTAGCGCACCAAAGGATATGCTCGATTTGGGAAAAATGAAAAGCAGAATTATTCAAAAGTAGTGCTGCAGCGCGGCGCATCCTCTGCGGGCGGTGGAAAAAGCGGGCCAATCGGCGGTGTGATGGTCCGGTTCGCAGGCGGGTCTTGCCAGTGCCGCGCGAGGCCGTATCCTCGCAGCGGCCGCAAGGGGCGTGAGGCAATGGGCGACAACGATTCACCGGGCAGGTTCGAGAGGCTGCAGACCGTCCTGCGCCATCTCTATTTCGGCCACAGCGAGCGGGCGCGCTGGTTCCGCTGGGCGCTGCTCACCTTCGACGTGACGACGGTGCTGTTCTTCATCGTCGCCACGATGATCGAGCACGACCGGCCCTATGCGGTCGTCAACTTCGTCATCCTCGGCGTGCTGGTGCTCGATTTCCTCGCCCGGATGATCGTCGCCAACCGGCCGCTGCGCTACCTCGTCACCTTCGGATCGCTCGCCGACCTCGTCGTCATCGGCTCGCTGGTCGCGCCGCTGTTCCTCGAAAACCTCGCCTTCCTCCGGATCATCCGGGTCTTGCGGCTGCTGCGCTCCTATCACGTGCTGCACGAGCTTCGCGGCGAGTTCCCGTTCTTCCGCCAGCACGAGGAGGTGATCCAGTCGAGCGTCAATCTCGGCGTCTTCGTGTTCCTGATCACGGCGGTCGTCTACGTCCTCGAGGGGCACCGCAACCCGGCGATCAACAACTACATGGACGCGCTCTACTTCACGGTGACGACGCTGACGACGACCGGCTTCGGCGACATCACCATGCAGGACACGCTCGGCCGGGTCGTCGCCGTCGTCATCATGGTGTTCGGGGTCGCGCTTTTCCTGCGCCTCGTGCAGACGATCTTCCGGCCGCAGAAGGTGCGCTATGCCTGCCCGGAATGCGGCCTCAACCGGCACGAACCCGACGCCGTGCACTGCAAGCACTGCGGCCACACGCTGAAAATCCCGACCGAAGGGGAGTGGTGAGGGCTGGGAAGCCGCGCGCGTCCTAGCCGGCGCCCTTCTGCTTGCCGTAGCTTTTGAACTTCTCGATCACCCGGGCCATCTCGACCTTGTCGAGGACGGCGGGCGTGCCGGCCTGCAGGGTGATGAGATACTGCTGGGCGAGGGCCTCCACCTCGACGGCGAGGGCGACGGCCTTCTTCAGCGTCGGGCCGTAGACGATCTGGCCGTGATTGGCGAGGAGACAGGCGCGGCGGGGCCCGAGCGCCGCGATCATCGCCTGCGACAGTTCCTCGGTGCCGAAGGTGGCGTAGGGCGCGCAGAGGATTTGGTCGCCGCCGGCCGCCGCCACCATGTAGTGGAAGGCGGGGATGCCGCGGCGCAGGCAGGCAAGGGCGGTCGCGTGGGTCGAGTGGACGTGGACGACGGCCATCGCCTCGGGGCGGCTCGCGTAGATGTCCCGGTGCATGCGCCATTCGCTCGAGGGCAGCCAGTCGCCGGACCAGTTGCCGTCGAGGTCGACGGCGACGACCTGATCGGGCGTCATCTCGTCATAGGCGATGCCGGACGGCGTGACGAGGAAGCCGTCGCCGTGGCGCAGGCTGACATTGCCGGCGGTGCCATGGTTGATGCCGAGGGTGTTGGTCGAGATCGCCGCCGCGATCACGGACCGGCGCAGGGCTTCGTCGTCGGACATCTTGCGGCTCCCTTCGTTTCGGTTCAGCGGCCGCCGGCGCGCTCGGGGAAGGCTGCGGCGATCGCCGCCTCGTTCGCCGCGACGATGCCGCGCTCGGTGACGAGGCCGGTGACGAGCCGGGCGGGCGTGACGTCGAAGGCGTAGTTGGCGACCGGGCTGCCGGGCGGCGTGATCGTGACGGTCGTTACCTCGCCGTCGGGACCGAGGCCGGAAATCTCGGAGACCTCGGCGCCGCCACGCTCCTCGATCGGGATTTCGGCGACGCCGTCGTGGACGCGGAAGTCGATCGTCGGCGAGGGCAGGGCGACATAGAAGGGCACGCCGTTGTCGTCGGCGGCGAGGGCCTTCAGATAGGTGCCGATCTTGTTGCAGACGTCGCCGCGGGCGGTAGTGCGGTCGGTGCCGACGATCACCATGTCGACGAGGCCGTGCTGCATCAGGTGGCCGCCGACATTGTCGACGACGACGGTGTGGGGCACGCCGTGATGGCCGAGTTCCCAGGCGGTCAGCGAGGCGCCCTGGTTGCGCGGGCGGGTTTCGTCGACCCAGACATGGACGGGAATGCCGGCATCGTGGGCCATGTAGATCGGCGCCGTGGCGGTGCCCCAGTCGACGGTGGCGAGCCAGCCGGCATTGCAGTGAGTGAGGATGCGGACCGGCTTGCCGGCCGGCTTGCCGGCGGCGATCTTCTCGATGATCGCGAGGCCGTGGCGGCCGATCGCGGCGTTGATCTCGACGTCCTCGTCGCAGATCGCGGCGGCCTCGGCATAGGCGGCGGCCTCGCGGGCGGCCGGGTCGAGCGGGCGCAGCAGCGCGGCCATGCGGTCGAGCGCCCATCTCAGATTGATCGCGGTCGGGCGGGTTGCGGCGAGTTCGTCGAGCGCGCGGTCGAGGGCGTCCTCGCTGGCATCGTCGTGCATGGCGAGGGCGACGCCATAGGCGGCGGTGGCGCCGATCAGCGGTGCGCCGCGCACCACCATGTCGCGGATCGCCGAGGCGGCATCGCCGACGGTCTCGAGGCGCAGGATCTCGAAGCGATGCGGGAAGCGGGTCTGGTCGATGACCTCGACCGAATGGCCGTCGCGGCCGAGCCAGATGGTGCGGAAGGGAATGCCGTCGACTTTCATGGATGCCCCCGTTCGGCGTGGCCCGGTTCCGGCCGTGTCCGGCTGCACCCTATCAAAGAGCGCCCGAAAGAAAACCCGTTCGGCGGTCTTCCGCCGTGCCGGCGGCGAGGTGGCTCTGCGGGCGGGTGTTGAGAGACCGATTCAACTGGCTGAGAGACTGATTCAAGTGGCTCGGAAAGTGATTCAAGTGCGGCCGGAAAGCCGAGTCGCGACAAGGGTTTGCCGGCGGGACCGAAAGAAGTGAATCGGGCAGGTCCGGCAATCAGCAGACGGCGATGACCTCGGCGCCGGCGGCCTCGGCGAGGGCCTGCGGCGCGGTCGGAAAGACGCAGCGCGGGGTGCCGGCAGCGGCCCAGACGATGTCGTATTGGAGCAGGTCGCGGTCGATGTAGGTCGCAAGGGGCGTCGCGTGGCCGAGCGGCGGGATGCCGCCGATGGCATAGCCGGTGACCTCGCGCACATAGGCGGCGTCCGGGCGCTTCAGCTTCTCGCCGAGATGGGCGGCGACGCCCTTCTCGTCGACCCGGTTGGCGCCGGAGACGAGGAGCAGCACCGGCTTGCCGGAGGTCGCGCCGCGAAAGACCAGCGACTTGACGATCTGGGCGACCGAGCAGCCGCAGGCGCCGGCGGCCTCCTCGGCGGTGCGGGTGGAATCGGCCATCTCGACGATCGCGATCTCGAGGCCGGCGGCGCGGGCGGCCTCCTCGACGCGGCGGGCACTCTCTGGCAGGTCGGTCATCTCGCTGTCTCCCTTGTCGGCTGAAAGTTCTATCCGTCGGAGCCGTGGCACGGCAAGCGCGTGCCCTTGTGGCGCAGCGGCGCGCGGCGGACTATCCTTGCTGCGGACAGGATGTCGGGAAAGGGCTCAGCATGAGCGAAGCCGTCGAGAAGCAGGAAATCGCGGAGGCCGAGGCCGAGGGGCCGCGCCTTCGCGACGCGATCCGCAAGGTCAAGCTCGCCGAGGCGGAGCGGGCCGACGTGGTGGTGGAGCTGCGCGAGGCGGAGCGGGTCCGGCTCGAGCTGGTGCTGCAGAAGCTTGCCGGCGTGATCGCCGAGCTGCCGGCGGACGAGGAGCAGTTCGAACTCGCAATCCTGCCGGGCCAGACGCCGCGCCTCTGGGTCGACGTGACCGGCTTCGTCGTCATGGGGCGCGACAAGCGCACCTACCGGTTCCTGAAGGATACGCGCTACGGCCGGGTGGTCCTTGCCGAGAGCACCGATGCCGGCGAGATCGCCGAGCGCATCACCGACTATGTCGCGAGCCGGATCGTCGCGCGCGAGCGGGCGCTCGCCGCCGACGACCTCGTGCCGGCCGCGCCGGAAGCAGCAAGCCCGGCGCCGGCCGCGGCGGTGGCGGCAGAGACGGTGGAGCCGCGGCGCAAGCGTCCGTCGACGGCGCGCGTCGTCGTCGCTTTCGTCACCGGCATCGTGATCGGCGGGCTCGCCGCGGCGGTCTATTTCGGATCGCTGCCGATCCGGTGAGGCCGGGTCCGGCTCAGGCGGCCTTCGCCGCCTCGCCGTGCAGCATGCGCCGGGCGATCTCGACGATGCCCGAGGCGCGGTCGCGGAAACCGCGCTCGATCATCTCGCAGCGCCAGGCGCCGGGCCTTCCGGAAATGTCGAAGAGATTGTAGCGGGCCGGGGTCCAGCGGCTGCCGGGCGCCTGCGAGGCGCAGGGAACGCCGACCACCGGCACCGGGCCGGACGGGCTGCCGAGATACTCGATGACCGCCTTGTGGGTGTGGCCGTGCAGGACGAGCTCGGCGCCCGAGGCGGCGATCGCGGCGCGGAAGCGGCTGCCGCCGACGAGGCGGCGCATCCAGTCGCCGATCTCGCGGACCGGCGGATGGTGGATGAGGACGACGCGGAACAGCCCTTCGTGGCCGAGATGGGCCAGCGTCTCACGCAGGTGCAGCGCCTGGGTCTGGTCGAAATAGCCTGTCGCCATCAGCGGCGCGGTGGCGCGGGCGCTCGAGGTGCCGACGATCGCCACTTCGCCGCGACGGCGGACGTAAGGAAAGGTGAGGGCGGTCGAGGGCGGCTGCGGCACGCCGGCGCCGAAGGGGGCGTCGTCGTCGCACATGTAGTCGCCCCAGTGCTGGCCGGCACGGGTGATCGCGCCGGGGACGTAGGCGTCGTGATTGCCGGGGACGATCGAGACATTCTCGGGCTCGCCGAGATCGGTCAGCCAGGAACGTGCCTGCGGCAGCTCGGCATCGAGCGACAGGTTGACGATGTCGCCGGTCACGACGATGTGGTCGGGCCCGGTCTCGGCGATGTCGTCCATCAGCGTCTCGAGGACGTTGGACAGCATCGCGCCGTGCCGGTTGGCGCGCCAGTTCAAATAGCCGAAGGCCCGCTTGGAGACGAGCTCGCGGGCCTGCGGACGCGGCAATGGGCCGAGATGGGGGTCGGACAGATGGGCAATCGTCGTCATACGGCCGACTTAGACAAATCGGCCGACGAAATCCATAGCGGATGTGACGATTGCGAAAGACGCGGAGGTCAGTTGCTGCCGAAGGTGATCAGCGCGGCGGCGACACGGCGATTGGTGAAATCGACCGAGGGGCTCCAAACGAAGCGGCGAGCCCGGCGACGCCGGAAGAAGGAGAGCATGATATCCTCTTACTCATAGTTCGGTCCGCGGCAACGATCTGCCGGTGGACTGTGCATGTTGCCGTCGATATAGGCAGATGGCCGGGAATGAGCCAGCCGTCCTGCTGCAACGCAGCACTGCGTTGGCTGCATGCCTCGGCCCCGAGGTATTAACGGAGCGTTTACCTCGTCGGCGGGGAGCGGTTCCGGAAATCCGGTCTGTTGCCAAATATGGAGCGATTTCAGTCTGTTATGATCAGGCGCGTGACTTTTCCCCGACCGGTGCGCAAGGCGATGTTCGCGGTCTGGCGCGTGACACGCGGCATGACGCTCGGCACGCGGGCCGTGGTGCTCGACGAATCCGGCCGGGTGTTGCTTGTCGAGCACTCCTATCTGCCGGGCTGGCACCTGCCGGGCGGCGGGGTCGAGCGCGGCGAGACGATGGCCGAGGCGCTGGCCCGCGAGGTTTTCGAGGAGGGTGGCGTCGAACTGACCGGCGAGCCCGAGCTTTTCGGCATCTACCAGAACGCACGCATCGACCGGCGCGACCATGTCGCGCTCTATGTCTGCCGCACCTGGCGGGCGACCGGGGCGGGGCCGGACGGGCGCGAAATCGTCGATCGCGGCTTCTTTGCCCTCGATGCGCTGCCCGCGGCGACCTCGCCGGCGGTGCACCGGCGTCTCGCCGAGCTTTTCGACGGCCGGCCGCCGGACCCGATCTGGTAGCGCCGATATCGTTCAGCGCATGAGCGGCGGCACGTCGGCAAGGACGATCTCGGCATCCTCGGCCGCGTCGGCCGGGACGACGATGGTGATCTCGTCCTCCTCGTGGATCGCGGCGGCATCGCGGGTGCCGAGCGCGACGCCGTTGACGGTCACGGTACCGGCGGCGGCGACGAGATAGGCGAAGCGGCCGGGCGCGAGCTTGTGGACGACCTCGTCGCCGGGCGCGAGGCGGGCGCCGAGAATGGCTGCGTCCTGGCGGATCGGCAGCGCGCCTTCGTCGCCGGGCCGGCCGGAGGCGAGGGGGACGAGGCGGCCCTTGCGGTCGTCCTTCGGAAACTCGGCCGTTTCCCAGTAGGGGGCACCGCCCTTTTCGGCCGGTAGGATCCAGATCTGGAACAGCTCGGTCGGCTCGGCCTCGAAATTGTGTTCCTCGTGCAGGATGCCACGCCCGGCCGACATCACCTGGACGTCGCCGGCGACGGTGCGGCCCTCGTTGCCGAGGTGGTCGCGGTGGGTGATCGCGCCCTTGCGGATATAGGTGACGATTTCCATGTCGCTATGGCCATGGCGGGCAAAGCCGCCGCCCGGCGCGATGCGGTCGTCGTTCCAGACCCGCAGGGCACCCCAGTGCATGCGGTGGCGGTCGTGGTAGTCGGCGAAGGAGAAGTGGTAGCGGGCGGTGAGCCAGTCGTAATCGAACCGGCCGAGGCGGGAGAAGGGGCGAAGCTCGATCATGGCGGGTCCTCGTCGGTCGTGTCGGCGATGGCGATTGGTGTCGGCCTATCAGGTAGCCTCGGCGGCGTTCATGTCGAGTGGCGAGGCGTGGCCGCATCGTTCGCGCACCGTGAACAACGCGGCCGCAGGACCCTTGGCCGGGCGCGGCGATTGCCTTCACGGAGCGGATTCTTGACAGGCTCAGGACCCTATGGTTCGCTCGCCGGGCATTCCGAGTATTCGCTGCCTTCGGCAGTGGACATTCTTCCTTTGTGAACCGGAACAGAGGCTTGGCGATGGAAATCGGATGCGTCTATTCGATCGAAGACTACGGCACAATCGGCCGGCCGCTGCCAAGCCCGACCCATATTCCATTCGGCATCGCGACTATTGCAACGGTCCTCAAGGCCGGCGGACATGATCCGGCGATGTTCGTGCTGTGCCCGGATTCGCGCATCGGCCAGGTGCTCGACGACTACATCGCTCGCCGCCGGCCGAAGCTCTTCTGCCTGACGGCGGTCTCCTCGCAATTCGCCTTCATCGAGGAGGTGGCGCGGCACATCAAGGCGTGCGACGAGACGATCTTCGTCGTGCTCGGCGGCCATCACGCCTCGCTCGCGCCGGAAGGCGCCATCGCCTCGCCCCATATCGACGCGATCTGCATCAACGAGGGCGACCGGGCGGTCATCGAGCTCGCCGCGGCGATCGAGAGCGGCGCGGCGGTCGGCGGGATCGCCAATCTCTGGATCAAGGACCGGGCGACCGGCACCATCGAGAAGAACCCGACGCTGCCGTTCCTGCAGGACCTCGACACGCTTCCCTATATCGACCGCTCGATGTGGGACCGCTGGATCCTCGATCGCGAGGACGGGGTGTCGATCCTCGTCGGGCGCGGCTGCCCCTACAAATGCACCTATTGCTCCAATCACGCGATGAACCGCCTCGCCGAGGGCAAGTTCGTGCGCTACCGCTCGCCGGAGAACATGATCGGCGAGATCGACCATGTCCGGCAGCAATATCCGAACACCCGGCACATCTATCTCGAGGTCGAGACGATCACCGCGAACCTCAAGAAGACGTTCGCGCTGTTCGAGGCGCTGGCCGACTACAACGGCCGG
The DNA here is from genome assembly GCA_029572955.1 of Pseudomonadota bacterium. Taxonomy (GTDB): domain Bacteria; phylum Pseudomonadota; class Alphaproteobacteria; order Rhizobiales; family JAKPQE01; genus JAKPQE01. The sequence goes on along the minus strand of JAKPQE010000139.1, from coordinate 30,703 downwards.
CTCGCCACGCCGATCGCCTTCAGCATGAACCAGGCGTTCCACTCCAACTTCATGAAGAACACGGAGAAGATGGAGGAGTTCTTCGAGCTGTGCGGCAAGGCCAATGTCGTGCGGCTGAATGTCGGCCTGGAGTCGGGCTCGGAGGAGATCCGCAAGGACGTGCTGCGCCGGCCGAACTACAGCAACGAGGAATTCGCCGCCTTCTGCGCCATCGCCAAGTCGCACGGCATCGACATCGTCGTCTATGTGCTGATGAACCTGCCCGGCGAGACGCCGGAGCATTTCCGCGAGACCGTCGACCTCGTCAAGAAGATCCAGCCGCGCAACGTCTTTTTGTCGATCTTCCATCCCTATATCGGGACGGATCTGCATGCGCTGGCGGCGTCGCGCGGGCTTATTCCGTCGGGCACGACGAAGGGCCGTTTCGAGCGCCGCTCCTCGGTGATGCGCACGCCGGAATTCCCGTCCTACCGGGTCAAGTTCGAATACATCCTGTTCTGGTGGCGGGTCTATCGCGGCGTCTGGCCGCTCTCGCGCATCCTCTACTACATGGCCAAGCACAACATCTTCGCCTATCGCCGGCTCGGCCGCCTGTGGAACCGCTTCACGGCGCGGCTGGTGCCGAGGCCCGGGTTCTGACGCCGGGCTGCGGCATCGCGGCTCTCTTTACCGGGCGAAGGTTCCATGCTATCGGCGACAACTCCATACTTCCGGGGAAGAGGCGAGATGCCGTTTTCGGCCAACCAGCGACGACGAATTTGCGACCGTGACCTCGCGTCACGCGCCCGTCGCCGCCTCGCGCGCGCCTCCTGAGAAGAGCCCGGACCCAACGAGACCAGAGGTCGGGCGGGCAGCGCGCGGCGGATGAGACTTCCGCCGAATTCCGGGTACCCGACATGACCTCGCTCACCTTCGACATCGCGCACGAGCGGCCGCAGGACGCCGCCGACATCGAGCACCTGCACGAAATCTCGTTCGGCCCCGGCCGGTTCGCACGGACCGCCTTCCGGCTGCGCGAGGGCATTCCGTTCATCGACGAACTGGGCTTCGTCGCCCTCATCGACGGGCGGATGATCGGTTCGGTGCGGTTCTCGCCGATCTGGATCGGCGACCATCCGGGGCTGCTCCTCGGCCCGCTCGCCGTGCTGCCGCAGTACAACGGCAAGGGCGTCGGCAAGGCGCTGGTGCGGACCGGCATGGCGGCGGCCGAGGCGCGGGCGGAGATCGCGGCGCTGCTCGTCGGCGATCTGCCCTATTACGGCCCGCTCGGATTTCACCGGGTGCCGCTCGGCTCGATCACCCTGCCGGGGCCGGTCGACCCGATGCGGATCCTCGTTTCGCCGCTGAAGCCGGGCGGCACCGAGGGGCTCGCCGGCGCCGTCCTGCCGCGCCGCATCTGAACTTTCCCGAGGTCCGATCGGCGTCGCATGCGCTGGTGTGTCGGCGGCCGATCCCCTAGATTCGCGGCTGCGCGGGGTCGGGATGCCGGGGCGGGCCCTGGCGCTCGATCAGATCCGGCAGGCAGGGGATGGCGATGGGCAGGCGCGACTACCTGCAGATCTCGCTCGTTGCGACGCTCGTCGCGCTCGCGCTCATGGTGGTCATCGTGGTGATGGCCTTTTCCGCGAGCCCGCCGGTCGGCCAGGAGCTGTTCGAGACGATCGGCGATCCGGCCGGCTATGCCGCGAAGATGGCGGCGGGCGACGCGGTGCTCCGGCGCATCCTCTTCGTCGACGGCCTGTTCATGCTCGCCTATACGGTGGCCGTCGGTTTTACCTTGCTCGCCTTTGCCGACAACAATCGCGCCGCCGCGCTCGCGGGCGGTATCGGCATCGTCGTCGTGATGCTGCTCGATGGGCTGGAAAACGCCGTGATGGCACAGTCGCTCGACATCGTTGCCGTCACCGGCGCCGTCACGCTCGAGCGGGTCGCATTGCAGGCCTCGGTCTCGGCGATGAAATGGCAGGGCGCGGCGGCAACGCTCCTTGCCGTCAGCTTCGTTCTGCCGTCGACGACGGCGGTCGAAAAGCTGCTCGTCTGGGGCGTGCGCCTCGGTCTGCCGATCGCGGTGCCGCTGTTCGTGATCGGCGCCTTCGGCCTGCGCGAGATCGCCGGCCTCCTGCTCCTCGGCGCCATGGCATCGGGCTTCGCGCTTCTCGCCATCGTCCTGCGCGGCCGGATGAACCGCAGCTAGCGCCCCTCGCGATACCAGGTGGCGGCGAAGGCGCCGACGAGCAGGGCAAGGCCGAAAAGGCCGAGGAAGAGAGGCGTGCGGTCGATGCCTTCGAGCACCGAGGCGCCGGCCTCCCTGAGGCCCATCCAGTCCTCGCCGGCAAGGCGCCGCGCCTCGCGCATCGGCACGATGCGGGGCAGCGGCCGATCCGCGCCGCCGGCGGCCGTCAGGCGGAAGACGCCGCCGCCGGTCTCGCCGGCGATCGGGCCGAGGCGTTCCGCCGTGCTGACGACCTCGGCGAATTCCTTCGGATTGGGCGTGCCGGCAAGGGCGAAGGCGACGCGCGTGCCGTCGCCGACGCGATAAAGGCCGAGTTCCTCGGCCGGCAGGAGGGCGCGCCAGACGCCCGGCGCGGCGGCGGCGAGCTCGACGGTCTCGGTCTTGCCCGAAGGCGTCGTCACCGTCACCGGCTCGACCGCTTCGCCCATGGTCTGGCGCTCGACGAGGAGGCTGCGCGCCGAAACGCTCGCCCGCAGCGCTTCTTCCTCGAGGTCGGGTTCCTTCATCAGCCAGTGGGCGAGGCGGCGCAGGAGGTCGACATGCGGTCCGCCGCCATCATGGCCGCGCGCCCAAAGCCAGACCTGGTCGGAGGCGAGCAGCGCGACCCGGCCCTTGCCGTCGTGTTCGAGAAGGAGGAGGGGCCGGCCGTCGCCGTCCTCCATCACGGTGTCGCCGCCGAGCGGGGCGACATCGACGAGGCGGTACCAGGGGCCCCAGCCCGGCTGGCCGCCGGTGCCGGCGCCGGGCAGGTCGCGGGTGACGGGGTGGCGCGCGCCGGCCTTGGAGACGAGCGGGCGGAACGGTGCCTCGACGACCTCGCCGGTCGGTGCGCCGGGCAGGACCGGGGAGAGCGGCGACTCGTAGACGCTGTCGGGCGTCGCGTATTCCGGCCCGGCGGCGATCAGGATCGCGCCGCCGTCGCGCACGTAGCGGGCCATGTTGTCGAAATAGATCGTCGGCAGCACGCCGCGTCGGCGGTAGCGGTCGAAGATGATGAGATCGAAGTCGTCGATCTTTTCCTCGAACAGCTGGCGCGTCGGGAAGGCGATCAGCGAGAGCTGGTTGATCGGCGTGCCGTCCTGCTTCTCGGGCGGGCGCAGGATGGTGAAGTGGACGAGATCGACGCTGGTGTCGGACTTCAGGAGGTTGCGCCAGGTGCGTTCGCCGGGATGCGGCTCACCGGAGACGAGCAGCACGCGAAGGGCCTCGCGGATACCTTCGATGCGGGCGACGACGCGATTGTTGAGCTCGGTCAGCTCGCCCGCGAGCGGGCTCGCCTCGATCTCGACGATGGTCTCGCCGCCATGGACGATGGTGACCGGTAGCGAGATCGTCTCGCCGGAGCGGGCGGGACGGGTCTCGATCACCTCGCCGTCGCGGCGCAGCGTCACCGTCGCGGGGCTGCCCGCCGGCGCGCTGGTATCGGTAAGGCGCACGGTGACCGTCTGCTCCTTGTCGACGAGGCCGAAGCGCGGCGCGGCGACGGTCTCGAGACGGCGGTCGCGCTCGTCCGGCCGGCCGCTGAGGAGGATGTGGACCGGGGCGGCGAAACCGAGTTCGGCGGCGCTCTTCGGCACGTCGTGGACCTCGCCGTCGGTGACGAGGATGGCGCCGGCGACACGGTCGGGCGAGACGTCGGAGAGGGCTTCGGAGAGCGCCGAGAAAAGGTGGGTGCCGTCGACCGTACCGTCGGAGCGGGCCGCTTCGACGATGCGGACCTCGAAGCCGCGCAGTCCGGCGAGGCGGTCCTCGAGGTCGGCGAGTGCCCGGTCGGTCGTCGCACTGCGCTCGGCGAGGGACTGGCTTGGGCTCCTGTCGACGACGACGGCGACGACACCGGCGAGCGGGCGGCGCTCCTCGCTGACGATCGCCGGGTCGGCGAGCGCCAAGAGGACGAGCGCGCCGGCGGCGATGCGCAGGGAACCGCCGCGCATGCGGCGCCAGAAGACGACGACGGCCGAGATGGCGAGTAGCGCCGCGCCGAGGCCGAGCAGCCAGAGCGGGACGAGGGGCGAGAAGGCGATCGACCAGTCCATCGCCGCCTCCTACTGGCCGAGCCGTTCGAGGAGGGCGGGGATGTGCACCTGGTCGGCCTTGTAGTTGCCGGTCAGCGTGTACATGACGATGTTGACGCCGGCGCGCATCGCCCATTCGCGCTGGGTCTCGTCGGCCGGCACGGTCGGATAGAGCGGCCGGCCCTCGTCGTCCTCGGCCCAGGCGGCGGCCATGTCGTTGCCGGTGATGAGGATCGAGGCGACCCCGTCGCCGCTGCGCACGGGGCGGGTGTCGGTCGCTTCGGCCTCCGGCAGCGCCTCGACCCAGAGCGGGCTCTCGCGATAGCGGCCGGGGAAATCCTCGAGGATATAGAAGGTCTTGGTCAGCACGTGGTCGCCCGGCACCGGGGCGAGCGGGGGAATGTCGAGGCCGGCGAGCATTGCGGCGAGGCGCGCCGCCGCCGGGCTCTCGGCGGCGCTGCGGCCGGGCAGGACCGCAAGGGCGTCGCGGGTGTCGAAGAGCACCGTGCCGCCATGCTTCATGTAGCCGTCGATGCGCGAGATCGCCTCGGCCGTCGGCATCGCGCCGTCCGGGTCGATCGGCCAGTAGACGAAGGGGAAGAAGGCGAGGTCGTCGCGGGCCGGATCGACGCCCATCGGCTCGCCGGGCTCGAGCGAGGTGCGCGCGGCGAGCGCCCGCGACAGGCCGGCAAGGCCGGCGCGGCTCGTCTCGTCGAGGCCGGGATTGCCGGTAACGACATAGGCAAGGCGGGTCTCGCGCGTCGCCTCGACGGCGAACTGCCCCTCGGGTGACGACGGTTCGGCGGCGCGGCCCGGCTGCGGCGCGAGCGCGGCCCCGAGCGCGGCCCCGAGCGCGGCAACGAGGATCGCCGCGGCGAAGGGCCGGGCGAGCCGCGACAGCGCGCCGGAGATCGCAAGGATCGCGACGAGGTCGAGGAGGGCGAGGAGGAAGGCGGCAACGAGCAGCGCGGGTCGCAGGTCGCTCGGCGCGGCGGCGCTGATCGACCGGGTCTCGATGCCGGCAAGGCCGGAGAGATCGAGCGGCTTCAGCGTGTCCGCCTCGGCGAGCACGTTGAGCGCCCGCAGGGCGTCCTCGGTGCCGTAGAAGCCCGGCGGGTGGCGGGCGTCGGGCGGGGTTCCCGGGGCGCGATCGGCGGGCAGCGGCTCGGCCGTCGCCGGCGGCGGGCCGAAGGCGCCGAAGCCGTCGAGAAGGCGCAAGGGGGCGACGCCGGCTGCTGCTGCTGCTGCGCCGGTCTCCCCGCTGTCGGCGCCGGCGACGGAGAGGGCGGTGATCCGCCGCATCATCTCGACGAAGGCGCCGGAGAGCGGCAGGTTCGACCAGCCGGTATCGGCGGTGACGTGGAACAGGACGAGGCGGCCGGCGCCGGACCTGTCGGCGGTGACGAGCGGCGTGCCGTCGGCAAGCTCGGCCCAGGTGCGCTCGGCGAGCCCCGCCGTCGGTTCGGCGAGGAGCTGGCGCGAGACGGTGACGTCGGTCGGCACGGCGAGGCCGGCGAAGGGCGAGGCGGCCGGGAACGGGGCGAGACCCTGCGGCGTTTCCCAGGTGAGGCTGCCGCCGAGGGTGCGGTCGACGGCGCGCAGCCGGACCGGCACCAGATCGTCGCCGCCGCCGGCAAGGCGCGGCCCGGCGAAGCGCACCAGCGTGCCGCCCTTCGCGACCCAGTCGGCAAGGGCGGCGGCGGCCTCCGGCGGCAGCGTGCCGATATCGGTCAGCACGATCATCGCGACCCTGGCGGCGACGAGTTCGGCGATCGCCTCGGCGGTGGTGTCGGCTTGCGGACGGCGCAGGTCGGCGAAGGGCGACAGGGCCCGCTCGACATAGTGCAGCGGCGAGAGCAGCGGCTGGGCGATATCGCTCGCCTCGCCGGAGACGAGGCCGACGGTGCGGCGGCGCCAGCGCTCGTCGAGCAGCTGGACGGCGCCGGCGCTGCGCGCGCCGACGATCTCGATGCGGGCGATCTCGTTGCGCAGTTCGACCGGCAGGGTGATGGCGATTTCGGCGAATGGCGCGCCGGGCGCGAGGGTGAAGGCCTCCTCGGCGATCGGCCGGTTCTTCAGATCGAGCGCCCGCAACGCGCCCGGAAGGGCAGGCCCGCTCGCCACGCGCTCGACGCGCAGCGTCAGGGCGTCGGGGGTGTTGGCGCCAGGGACGAGGCCGAGCGCCGGGGCGGCGTCGGCGCCATAGACGAGGGGCGCCTTGCCGAGGCCGGTAAGGCGTTCCGCGAACGCCCGTCCGCCGCCGTTCTCGATGCCGTCGGCGAGCCAGACGACGGTCGCCGGGCCGTCGCCGAGGCTCTGCGCGAGGGCATCGCCGATCGTGGCCCGGTCGGGCGTATAGGGTGCGGGGGCAAGCGCCGCCAGCCGCTCGCGCGCCGCGGCAGCGTCTCCGGCCGGCGGCACGGCGAGGGTCGGACCGGCGGTCGCGACGACGACGATCGGGCGGGCGGCGCGCTCGGCGGCATCGATCAGGCGCCCGGCGGTCGCCATGCGCTCCGGCCAGTCGGTGGCGCTCGTCCAGCCATTGTCGAGGACGAGGACGAGGGGGGCGTCGCCGGCGACGCTCTCGGCCTGCGGCCGCAGCACCGGGCCGGCGAGGGCGAGGACGACGAGGGTGACGAGCAGGAGGCGCAGGGCCGTCAGCCACCACGGGCTGCGCGCCGGGGTCTCCTCGTGGCGGGCGATGTCGAGGAGCAGCCGGGTCGGCGGAAACACCTCCTCGCGCGGGCGCGGCGGCGTTGCCCGCAGCAGCCACCAGATCGCCGGCAGGGCGAGGAGGCCGAGAAGGGCGAGCGGCGCCGAAAAGCCGATCGAGCCGAGGAGCGTCATGACGCGGCTCCGGCATGGGCGAGGCGGACACCGGCCTCGCGGCGCTCGGCGAAGCGGGCGTGCAGCACGAACAGCGGCTCGCCCGCCGGACGGTCGGTGTGGTGGACGAGCAGGGTGCCGCCGAGGCCTTCGGCGAGGCGGCGCAGGGCGTCGAAATGGGCACCGAGCAGGCGCCGGTAGTCGTCGCGCCAGCCCTCGGCACGGCCGGCGACGATGCGCGTGCCGGTCTCGGGGTCGCGGAACTCGGTGCGCCCGCCATAGGGGAAGGTCTCCTCGGCCGGATCGAGCACGGCGAGGAGATGGATGTTGGCGCCGGCATTGGCGAGCGACATCAGGTATTCGGTCGTCTGCGGCAGCGGATCGAGGAAGTCGGAGATGACGACGACGTCGTCGAAGCGGCGCAGGCCCTCGATGCGGCGGTTCGGGGCGGCGTCGGGCGCATGCGCGAGGGCGGCGGCGAGGCGCTCGACGACATTGCGGCTGGCGAGCGGCCGGGTGAGGCCGGGAATGGCGACGCGCTCGCCGGCCCGGGCAAGGAGTTCGGCAAGGGCGAGGCCGAGGACGACGGCGCGGTCGCGCTTCGTCGCGCGGGCAAGGCGCGAGGCGAAATCCATCGAGGCCGAGATGTCGGGGGCGATCCACACGGTGTGGGCCGCTTCCCATTCCTTCTCGCGCACGTAGAGGTGCTCGTCGCGGGCCGAACGGCGCCAGTCGATGCGGCTCGCCGGCTCGCCGTCGTGGAACGGGCGGAACTGCCAGAAGGTCTCGCCGGGGCCGGGGCGTCGGCGGCCATGCCAGCCGGCGACGATCGAGGCGGCGGCGTGGTGCGCTTCGACGAGGAGATCGGGCAAGGCGCTGGCGAGGGCCCGGGCGCGATGCACGGTTCCCTGCCAGTCGGGCGGACCGGCCTTGCTGGTGTCGGCGCCCGGGGCGGCCATGGCCTCAGCCGAGCCTTGCGGCGAGTTCGGCGATGACGCTGGTGACGGTCTCGCCGTCGGCGCGGGCGGCGAAGGTGAGCGCCATGCGGTGCTGCAGGACAGGTCCGGCAAGGGCGATCACGTCGTCGACGGATGGGGCGAGGCGACCCTCGACGAGCGCGCGGGCGCGGGCGGTCAGCATCAGCGCCTGGCTGGCGCGCGGGCCGGCGCCCCAGGCGATGTGGCGCGAGGCGGCGATGCCGCCGTCCGGGCGGGCCGAGCGGACGAGCTCGAGGATCGCGTCGGCGACGCTCTCGCCGATCGGCATGCGGCGCACGAGGCGCTGGATGCCGGTCAGGGTCTCGGCGCTCATCACCGCCGCGGCCTCGGTGGCGGCGGCGCCGGTCGTCTCCAGCATCATCCGCCGCTCGGCCTCGCGGTCGGGATAGCCGACGTCGATCTGCATCAGGAAGCGGTCGAGCTGGGCTTCGGGCAGGGGGTAGGTGCCTTCCTGCTCGAGCGGGTTCTGGGTCGCCAGCACATGGAAGGGCTTCGGCAGGTCGTAGCGCTCGCCGGCAATCGTCACATGATATTCCTGCATCGCCTGCAGCAGCGCCGACTGGGTGCGCGGGCTCGCCCGGTTGATCTCGTCGGCCATCAGGAGCTGGGCGAAGACCGGGCCCTTGAGGAAGCGGAAGACGCGTTCGCCCTCGGCGCCGCGGTCGAGCACCTCGGAGCCGAGAATGTCGGAGGGCATCAGGTCGGGCGTGAACTGGATGCGCCGGGCGTCGAGGCCGAGTACCGTGCCGAGCGTCTCGACGAGCTTGGTCTTGGCAAGACCGGGCACGCCGACGAGGAGCCCGTGGCCGCCGGAGAGCAGCGTGACGAGGGTGAGCGCGACGACGTTTTCCTGGCCGTAGATCACCCGGCCGATCGCCTCGCGCGCGGCGGTGATGTCGGCGACGGCGGTCTCGGCCTCGGCGACGATGGCGGTGTCGTTGATGACGTTCATCGGGCTTCCTATAGTCGGGGCGACGCCGCCGGCGCGACGACGGTCTGCAACGCGAATGGCGACTGCGCGACGGACGGGCGTCCGATGCGACCGGGGCGAGTTTGGCACGGGGGCCGGGTCAAGACGAGCCCTTCGAGGGCCCGGATGGCGCGGCGATGGATCGGAGCGCCGAAGAGCGGCGAAAACAAGGCTGCGGCATGAGCGACGAAGGCACCGGACCGGCCCCGAAGAACCTGCCCGCCGGGCTCGCCGCGCTCGTATCCCGGGCCGGGCCGCAGCGCGCCCTGCCGCCGGTCGAGCGCTGGAATCCGCCCGATTGCGGGGCGATCGACATGCGCATCGCGGCCGACGGGCAATGGTACTATCTCGGCTCGCCGATCGGGCGGGCGCCGCTGGTGCGGCTCTTCTCCACGGTGCTGAAGCGCGAGGGCGATCGCCACTATCTCGTGACGCCGGTCGAGAAGGTCGAAATCACCGTCGACGACGCGCCGTTTCTCGCCGTCGAGATGCACGCGGCGGGCGCGGCCGCGGCCGCGCATCTCACCTTCCGCACCAATGTCGGCGATCTCGTCGAGGCCGGGCCCGATCATCCGCTGCGATTCGCGATCGAGGCGGACACCGGCGGGCTGAAGCCCTACATAGAGGTGCGGGCCGGTCTCGAGGCCCTGGTGACCCGCAGTCTCGTGCACGACCTGGTCGCGCGCGGGGAGATGCACGAGGGTGAGTTCGGCGTATGGAGCAAGGGCGCGTTTTTCCCGATCGCCTCGCAGGCGGAGCTGGAGCGGCTGTCGTGACCGCTGCGGCGCCGGACGCCTTTTCGCCGGAAGGGTTCCTCGAACGGGCGCGGGCGCGGCTCGCCACGGAGGCGCGCGACGACGACCGCACGGCCGGCGGCGACCATCGGGTCGATCCGGGCATGCCGAGCCCCGAGCGGGCGGCGGCGCGCGATGCGGCGGTGCTGATCCCGGTGGTGCGCCGGGCGGGCGAGGCGACGGTGCTTCTGACGCAGCGCACCGACCATCTCTCGACCCATGCCGGACAGATCGCCTTTCCGGGCGGGCGGATCGACGCCGAGGACGCCTCGCCGCTGGCGGCGGCGCTGCGCGAGGCCGACGAGGAAATCGGCCTCAAGGCGAGCGCGATCGCGCCGGTCGGCCATCTTCATCCCTATTATTCGGGAACGGGCTATCGAATCGTCCCGGTCGTGGCGATGATCGAGCCGGAGTTCGAGCTGGTGCTCAACGACTACGAGGTCAAGGAGGCCTTCGAGGTGCCGCTCGGCTTCCTGATGAATCCCGCCAACCACCAGCGCCACAGCCGGATGTGGCGCGGTGCCTGGCGGACCTTCTACGCCATGCCTTTCGGCGAGCGCTACATCTGGGGCGTGACGGCGGGCATCCTCAGGAATCTCTTCGAAGAGGTCTATCGGCGATGATCCGTGTCGTGCTCGTTCATGTGCTGCTCTTCGCCGTGCCGTTCATGGTCTATGCGCTGGTGCTGGTTGCCCGGGGCGAGCCGGTCGATGCGGCGGCGAGCTGGCGGCGGGCGCCGCTGACTGTGCTCGCGCTCGCCGGTGCCGGCCTGGTCGCGGCCGGTCTCGTCGCCCTTGCCTCGTTCGGCACGGGCGACACGGACCGTACCTACGTGCCCTCGGCCTACGAGGACGGCAAGTTCGTGCCCGGTCATTTCGAATAGGCGGCCGCAAGATGCCCCATCGCGCCGACAGTCCGCCGTCGCTCGCCGGGGAACCCTGGTTCAGGGATCCCGATCTCGTCGCCGTGCTCGCCGCGCTCGATGGCGACGGCGAGGAGGTGCGGATCGTCGGCGGGGCGGTGCGCAACGCGCTGATGGGCGTGCCGATCGGCGATATCGACATCGCGACGACGGCAACGCCGGACGTCGTGACGCGGCGGGCGGTCGCGGCCGGCCTCAAGGCGGTGCCGACCGGCATCGAGCACGGCACGGTGACGGTGGTCTCGGGCCGCCACGCCTTCGAGGTGACGACCCTGCGCCAGGACGTCGAGACCCACGGCCGCCACGCGACGGTCGTCTTCGGGCGCGACTGGGTCGCCGATGCGCACCGGCGCGACTTCGCCATGAACGCGCTCTATCTCGACCGCACCGGCCACGTCTTCGATCCGGTCGGCGGCTATGCCGACATCCTCGCCCGGCGGGTGCGCTTCATCGGCGACGCGGCGACGCGGATCAGCGAGGATTACCTCAGGATCCTCAGGTTCTTCCGCTTCCATGCCGCCTATGGCGAGGGCGATCCCGACCGGCCGGGGCTGCTTGCCGCGATCCGGCTCCGGGCCGGGCTTCGCGTGCTCTCGGCCGAGCGCATCGGCGTCGAGACGCGGCGCCTCGTCACCGCCCGGCGGGCGCCGGAGACGATCGAGGTGATGGCGGAGGCGGGCATTCTCGAGATCGTCTTTGCCGGCGTGGTGCGGATCGGCGCGTTCGCGCGGTTGCGGGCGATCGCCGACGCGAACGGCGTGCCGGCCTCGCCGGGGCGGGCTCTGGCGGTCGCCGGCTGCTTCGTCGAGGAGGACGGCGAGCGCATCGCCGACCGGCTGCGCCTGAAGAACGCCGATCGCGAGGAAATGGTCTCGGCGGTGCGGCTCGCCCGCGCCGTCCGGCGCGACATGCCTGCGGAAGGGGTTCGGGCACTGCTCTACCGGGCGGGACGGGAGCGGGTCGGCGACGCCGTGCTCGCGGCCTGGGCCTTTTCCGGCGACGGGCCGCAGGATGCCGGCTGGCGGGCGCTGCTCGACATGGCGCGGCGCGAGGCCGTGCCGGTCTTTGCGATCAAGGGGGCAGATGCGCTCGACCTCGGCATGAAGCCGGGCAGGGGCGTCGGCCGCCTCATCGCGGCGCTCGAGGCATGGTGGATCGCCGAGAATTTCCGCCCCGACGCGGCGGCGCTGAAGGCGCGGCTCGCCGAGATGGTCGCGGCGGAGAAAGCGGCGGCGAAATGAGAGACACGCGCGTTCAAAAAATGCATTAGACAACATATGTGTTTTAGAGCATATTCTGCCGATGGATTGGGATGTCGGTTTTCATGATGCCTTTGCCGTGGAGTTCGCGGATTTTTCGCCGAACGTGAAAATCGAGATTGCGGCAATGGTGCAGTTGCTCGGACGGTTCGGGCCGCAATTGGGCCGACCGCATGCGGACACGCTGCAAGGGTCGAGGCATGCCAACATGAAGGAGTTGCGGTTCAAAGCCGATGACGGCGTCTGGCGGGTCGCCTATGCCTTCGATCCGAGGCGAGCGGCCCTATTGCTCGTTGCCGGTGACAAGAGTGGCAGCAGCGAGAAGCGCTTCTATCGTGCGCTGATCGAGAAAGCGGACCGGCGTTTCGACGAACACCTGCGGGACCTCGAAGGAGACGGATGATGGCGATTGCGGCAAAAGAGGTTTTCGAGAAGAGCATGACGCCGGAAGAGCGCCGGCGTGCCGAGGCGCGCGCTGCCGAATTGATCGCCGAGGTCGAAACCTTGCAGGATTTGCGCAAGGCCCGGGATCTGACGCAGGCCCGCCTCGCGGAGATTCTCGGGATCACGCAGGACAATGTCTCACGACTGGAGAAACGCACCGACGTACTGCTCTCGACCTTGCGCAGCTATGTCGAGGCGATGGGCGGCAAGCTCGACCTCATCGTGCAGTTCCCGGACCGTCCGCCCGTTGCTCTCAGCGGGTTGGGGCGGGATGGCGAGGCCCGTTCCACGGGAAAGGGCGATACTGCGGAACCGCATTCCGGGCGGGGATGATCCTGAAACGGCGTCGATCCCTCTCCCCCTTCGCAAGGGGGCGAGGGGAGTGAGACCGGGCAGGGGCGTCGGCCGCCTCATCGCGGCGCTCGAGACATGGTGGATCGCCGAACGGTTCGCGCCCGACGCGGCGGCGCTGAAAGCGCGGCGCGTCGACATGGTCGCGGCGGAGAAAGCGGGGTCGCGCCAGGGCGCGACCCCGCCGGGCTGAACGGACCTTTGCGCAACGGGGGCGAATACGGCGCGCGGATCCCTGGGCCCGTTCTTTTCCGTCAGGCGCGGGCGAGGCCCTTGCACCAGGCTTCCATCGACTTCGTCGCGACTTCCATCGGCGGCTCGAGGAAGGAGATGAGGAAGTGCTCGCCCATGTCGGCGATGCCGATCGAGCGCGGGCGCACCGCGAGGACCATCGGGCTCGGCAGGGCGAAGCCGAAGCAGAAGACGAGGTTGCGGGCGTCCTTGATGGCCGGGTTGATCTCGCCGCCGAGGCCCATGGTGTGGTCCATGTGGTCGAAGGTGGCGATGTAGGCGATGCGTTCGTCCTCGGCGATCCGGGCCTTGAGGGCCTCGACGATGTCGTCGACGGTCTTCATGTCGGTCTCGGACTTCTTCAGCTCGAGGGCGAAAACCGGGTACTTCTCCTGCAGGAGCATCTGCTTCATGGGTCGGGTCCTTGCCTTGTCGGGGTCTGGTCTTTCGGGAGAAAATCTTCGACCCGGCCGATGTAAGGCGTTCGCGGCGCGCGGCAGGAGTGCCGATTGTCGCACAGCAGGACTTTCAATCAACTAATTGATATACAAAAGAAAAACCGCCCCGGAAGACCGGGGCGGCGGTTGCGAATTGTCAATGGTCTTTTCGGTCAGGCGACGCGCACGAGCTTGCTGCCGTCGGCGCCGATCTCGGAGGTTTCCTCCTCCGAGGCAGGGCCGAGATCGAACTCGGCACCGGCGGCGTCGGTGCGGGCCTTGTGGGCCATTTCGCGCAGCCGCGTCGACCATTTCTCGGGCTCGAATTCCTCGGGCAGCGGTTCGCCGTCGATGTCCTCGCCGGGGGCGGGGGGCTCGATGCTGACGGTCAGCGGCTGGACGGTGCCGGCGGCCGGGGCGGGCTCGTCCGCGGTCTCGCCGAAATCGAGTTCGGATGCGATGTGGACCGGCGCAGTGGCGCCGGCGGGCTCGTCCTGCAGTCCGTCGAGAGCGGTGCCGCCCGCTTCGTCGAGCAGGCGCTCGGCGAAGTGGCCGGGCAATTCGTCGGCGCGTGCCTCGGCGGCGGCGAAGACCTCGGAGGGGTGCTCCAGCGTCGCCATGCCGGCGCTGCCGCCCTCGGCATCGGGCATGCCGTAGAGATAGCCCTGGACCTCGTTGCAGCCGCAGGACCTGAGGAACGAGGCCTGCTCGGAGGTCTCGACGCCCTCGGCGGTGATGGTCATGTTGAGCGAGCGGCCGAGGCCGATGATGGTGTTGACGAGCGCCGTGGCATTGCTGTCACGGTGCAGGTTGTCGATGAACGAGCGGTCGATCTTGATCTTGTCGAACGGGAAGCGCGACAGGTAGCTGAGGCTCGAATAGCCGGTGCCGAAATCGTCCATGGCGATCGAGACGCCGATGGCGCGCAGCTCGTTGAGGATCGACAGGGTCGTCTCGGTGTTCTGCAGCAGCATGCCCTCGGTGATCTCGAGTTCGAGGCGACCGGGGGCGAGGCCGGAGGCGGCGAGGGCGGCGCGCACCGTCTCGACGATCTCGTGATTGCGGAACTGGGCCGGCGACAGGTTGACGGCCATCTTGACGTAGCTCGGCCAGCCGGCGGCGTCGGTGCAGGCGCGATTGAGGACCCAATGGCCGATCTGGACGATGAGGCCGGACTCCTCGGCGACCGGAATGAACTGGTGCGGCTGCATGGTGCCTTCTTCGGGGTGCTGCCAGCGCAGCAGCGCCTCGTAGCCGACCAGTTCGTTGGTGTTGAGGTCGTATTGCGGCTGATAGTGCAGGTCGAACTGGCCGAGCCGCAGCGCCTGGCGCATGTCGTGCTCGAGCAGGCGGCGGCGCTGCAGCGCGATGTCCATCTCCTCCTCGAAGAAGCGGAAGGTGTTGCGGCCGTCGGTCTTGGCCCGATAGAGGGCGAGGTCGGCGTTCTTCAGGAGGTCGTCGGCGGTCAGGCCGTCGTCGGGGGCGATGGCGATGCCGATCGAGGTCGAACTGGCGATGTCGTGGCCGTTGACCTGGATCGCCTCGGCCATGATGTCGCACAGGCGCTCGGCGAGCGGGATCGCGTCCTCGATCGCCTCGATGCCTTCGGCAACGACCGCGAACTCGTCGCCGCCGAGGCGGCCGATCGTGTCGATCTTGCTGATCGAGGTGCGCAGCCGGTCCGCCGTGCGCTTCAGCAGCGCATCGCCGATCGGATGGCCGAGCGTGTCGTTGACGTCCTTGAAGCGGTCGAGGTCGAGGCAGAGCACGGCGACCTTCTTGCCGTGGCGTTCGCCGCGGGCCAGCGCCTCGGCGAGCTTGGCGTTGAACTGGACGCGGTTCGGCAGGTCGGTGAGGGCGTCGTGGTGGGCGAGGTACTCGATGCGGTTCTGCGCCTGGCGGCGATCCTCGATGCGGCGCCAGGCGATGAAGGTAGGGATGATGAAGGCGATCCAGAGGGTGAAGGCGGTGAGGCTCGTCACCATCTCGAAGGCGCTGGAAAAGACGGCGACCGGCTCGGTCTTGTCGATCGTCACCTTGACGACGCCGGTTCCGGCGGCACCGAGGGCGACGGGCGCGTAGATGTCGGCGAAGCGGCGCTGGCCGGCGCTGCCGTGGCTTTCGCGCTCCAGAACGTTGAGGCGGCCGGCGAGGGCTTCGCGCAGCGAGGCGCTGTCGGTGGTGTCGAGGGCGAGGCCGGCGCGCATGCCGAAACCGGTGTCGGGATTGGTGGCGGCGATCTCGTTGCCGGCTGCGTCATAGACCGAAACCGAGGAGATCGGCGCGAAACCGCTGGCGTCGCGCAGTTCCGAGGAGAGCCGCCAGGAGAGCACCTCACCGTCGAGCTTGCCGGCGGTCGCGGTGGCATCGGCGACGATGGTCGACCAGCGCAGGCCGGTATCGACGGTTGCCGCCCGCACGAAGCGCGTGGCGATGACGTCGGAAGACATGTACGTGGCGCCGGTCGCCAGGACACCGAGCGCGAAGAGGGCTGCAACCACATACTGGTCGCGGTCTCTGGACTTGGATTTCATGTCGCCTCCCCGAGTAGTGATCGCAGGATAGGCGCATTTTGCTTAATTCCGGGGAAACCGGCATGGTTAACGAAGCGTTCGCGGGCCCGGCGAAGACGCTCAGGGCCAGCGTACCAGCGGCGGCATCGAGGAGAGGATCGACTCGACGTTGCCGCCGGTCTTCAGGCCGAAGATCGTGCCGCGATCGTAGAGCAGGTTGAACTCGACATAGCGGCCACGACGCACCAGCTGTTCCTCGCGGTCGGCCGCGTTCCAGGGCGTCGCGACATTGCCCTCGACGACTTCCGAATAGGCGGCGAGGAACGCCCGGCCGACGTCGCGGGTGAAGGCGAAATCGGCCTCGAAGTCACCGGTATTGACGTAGTCGTAGAAGATGCCGCCGATGCCGCGCGGCTCGTTGCGATGTTTGAGGAAGAAGTATTCGTCGCACCAGTCCTTGAAGCGCGGATAGTCGGCGACGGCCGGATGGGCCGCGCAGGCGCGCTGCATGTGACCGTGGAAGGCGAGGGTGTCGGGATCGTCCTCAGTCCGGCGCCGGTCGAGCACCGGCGTCAGGTCGGCGCCGCCGCCGAACCACTGGCGGGTGGTCACCACCATGCGGGTGTTCATGTGGACGGTCGGCACGTTCGGGTTCAGCGGGTGGGCGATGAGCGAGATGCCCGAGGCCCAGAAGCGCGGATCGTCGGCGGCGCCCGGGATCTGGGCGCGAAACTCGGGGGCGAACTCGCCGAAGACGGCCGAGGTGTGGACACCGACCTTCTCGAATACCCGGCCGCGCATCATCGACATGACGCCGCCGCCGCCGGGCGCGCCGCTGTGGTCGGTGCGCTGCCAGGGCTTCCTCTCGAAACGGCCGGCCGGGCCGTCGTAGAGCGCCGGGGCGCGATCCTCGATCGCCTCGAAGGCGGCGCAGATCGCGTCGCGCAACTCGCCGAACCAGCGTGAGGCGCGCTCCTTTTGCGTGTCGAGCTCGGCAGACATCGGCAGCGCTCCTCGATCGGTCGGAAGGGTGACAGCGTCCCGTCAGGCGGACGGGCGCAAGGTGCAATTCGACAGCCGCGGCCATATGGATGCGAGGGCCGCGGCGCATCAGGTGAAGGAACATAGATCATGCGCACCTCCCCGCAAGAGTACACCTCCTCGGCCAAGCTGATGCACTGGCTCGGGGCCATCCTCATCTTCGTCGTCTTCCCGCTCGGCCTCGTCTTGGAAGAGCTGCCGCGGGGGCCCCTGAAGGGCCTCGTCATCAACACGCACGAGGCGATCGGCGTCGCCGTGTTCCTCGTGGCGGCGCTGCGCCTCGTGCGCCGCGGCATCTCCGGCTCGCCCGCGCCGGTCGCCGGCACGCCGCTGGAGCGCCTCGCCGCCGGCGTCGTCCATGTCGGCGCCTATCTCCTGCTCCTCGCCATTCCGCTGGTCGGCTGGGCGATGGTCTCGGCCGGCGGCCACACCGTCGACCTCGGCCTCTTCTCGCTTCCCTCGCTCGTTGCCCCGAACGAGGAGCTGAAGGAGGTGCTGGGAGAAGTGCACGAGGTCCTCGCCTGGGGGCTCCTCGGGCTCGTCGCCGTGCATGTCGCCGCCGCCCTCAAGCACCACTGGTTCGACCACGACCAGACGCTGGTGCGCATGTTGCCCAACCGGCGCGCGGCAAGCTGACGCGTCCGATGCCCGCCGGGTCGCCGATCCGATCGCGGCGGGCATCGAAAACGCCTTTTCCTTCTTAAGGTTAAACCCGGTTTGCCGACGCCGTGCGGGCGCCGGCGTGGTAGTCTGCGACCGACTTCACGAAGGCGGGATCGCAGCGTTGAGCTACCTCGTTCTGGAGACTGCGGCCGGGACCGGATCCGGGCAGGTGGCGCGGGCCTTGCGGCCGGCGCCATTCGGCGTCTTCCGCCTGGTGCTGGCCTTGCTCGTGCTGCTGCAGCACGCGGCCGCGCAGGTCGCCCCGCCGGTGCTGCGCCAGGCGGTCGGTCCGCTGGAGCCGGGTTCGATCGCGGTCTTCATGTTCTTCGTGCTCTCCGGCTACATCATCGCCGAGGCCGGCGAGCACATCTATTCGGGCAGGCCCGTCGCCTTCCTCGCCAATCGTCTGCTGCGCATCGTGCCGACCTATCTCGTCGGCCTCGCCATCATGGTGGCGGTCTCGGCGGCAATCCTGGCAAGCGGCCGGGCGATGCCGGTGGTCGACGCGGCACCGCTTTTTCTCGATCACCTGACCTCGCCGGGCTTCTATCTCGCCAACATCCTCGCCCTCGTGCCGTTCGGGCGGGCGCTGATCGATCCGGCCCAGCCGATCGTCATCGGCATCATCTGGGCGGTGCGGGTGGAGCTGCTGTTCTACCTCCTGTTCTTCGGCGCGCTCGCGGTCGCGACCTATGCCCGCCTGCCGATCGGCCGGGTGCTCGCCGTCCTCGGCGGCGGTGCCATGGCGCTGTGGCTCATGACGGCCGGTTCGGGCGGCGTCTTTTCCAATGCGCCGTTCTTCGTCCTCGGCGTTGCCGCGCAGCAGCTGCCGCGCAGCGGCGAGGGGAGCGGACGACAGCTTCAGGTGACGCTCGCCTTCATGGCGGTGGCGCTGGCCGCCGCGCTCTGGCAGCTGGCGGCGATGCCGGCGCCGATCGCCGGCACCGACCTCGTTCGCCAGACGCCGCAGCAGATCGGCCTGTTCCTGTCGCTGCTCGCCACCTTCGGCTTTCTCGCGACGGTGCCGTTCGACGGGGCGAGCGCGCTCGGACGCCTCGACCGGCGGCTCGGGGAGCTCACCTATCCGCTCTACATCAACCACATGCTCGTGGTGACGCTGCTGCTCGCCTTCGTCCCCTTGCCGAATCTGGCCGGCTTCGCGGCGGCCATGGTCGGGGGCATCGCGGTCCCGGCGGCGATCGCGGCGCTCAGCGAGCCGGCGATCGGGCGTCTGCGCGACATGGTGCGCGGCCGGCGGCTCGGCTGAGTCGCCTCAGGGGCCGGGACCGGCGGTCTGGCGCAGCGCCTCGCCGACCACCATGGCGGTCGCCATCGCGACATTCAGCGAACGCCGTCCTTCCAGCATCGGGATGACCAGCCGCGCGTCGGCGAGGGCATGGACCTCGTCCGGCACGCCGGCGCTTTCCCGGCCGAGCATCAGGATATCGTCGGGGCGGAAGGCGAAATCGAGGTAGGGGGTCGCCGCCCGGGTGGAAAGCAGCACGAGGCGCGGCGCGCCGGCGCCGGCCCGCCAGCGCTCGAAAGCGGCGAAGGAGGCATGGGTCACGACGCTCGCCTGCTCGAGGTAGTCCATGCCGGCGCGGCGAAAGGCGCGGTCCGAGACGAGGAAGCCGGCCGGCTCGATGATGTCGACGACGAGGCCGAGGCAGGCCGCAGTGCGGATGATGGTCGCCGCGTTCTGGGGGATATCCGGCTGATAAAGCGCGATTCGCATCGTGGAGAGTTCAGTACAATGCACGCGACCCGCGAAATCGGTGCGCGAGGGAGGTTAGTCGTGCAATATACTGACATATTAGCATGTATTGCGACAATCTGCCCCTGTTATCCTACACGAGGCTGGACAAGGCTGGCGAAGGGTGACAGAAACGCACCCCACAGGGGGGAATAGTCGAAGATCAAAGCGGGGCAGGGGCGATACCCCGCGCGACGATCCCCCTCAAGTGTCGTATTCCATGGCTCTTCGCCAAGCCTTCCAGCGGCATCGCGGAGAGCGTGACCGCGGATGACCGGTCCGCGTCGTTGCAAGAGGATGTGATCGAAACATGTCGACAATCGAAACGGCAGAGCCGACCCGTCGCGACTTCCTGTTCATCGCCACCGGTGCCGTCGCCGCCGTCGGCGTGGCCGCCGCCGCCTGGCCGTTCATCGATCAGATGAACCCGGACGCCTCGGCGCTCGCCCTGGCGTCGATCGAAGTGGATGTCAGCGCCATTGCCGAAGGCCAGAGCATCACCGCCAAGTGGCGCGGCAAGCCGATCTTCATCCGGAACCGCACCGCGGCCGAGATCGAAGAGGCCAAGGCCGTTCCGATGAGCGACCTGAAGGACACCAGCGCGCGCAACCCGAACATCGGCGCCGATGCCGACGCCAGCAACGAGAACCGTTCGGCGTCCGGCAACGAGGCGTTCCTGGTGATGATCGGCGTTTGCACCCATCTCGGCTGCGTGCCGCTCGGCCAGTCCGGCGACTATCACGGCTGGTTCTGCCCGTGCCACGGCTCGCACTACGACACCGCCGGCCGCATCCGCAAGGGTCCGGCGCCGGAGAACCTCTACATTCCGCCGTACCAGTTCGTCTCCGACACGACGATCAAGATCGGCTGATGCGCAATCGCCCTTAGGCGAACTCCTAGGCGAGGAAAACCTGATGAGTGGACATTCGACCTTTCAGCCGAAGAACCGGGTCGTGAAGTGGATTGAGGAGCGCCTGCCGGTCTTCAGCCTGATGCACGGCCAGTTCATCGCGTTCCCGACCCCGAAGAACCTCAATTACTGGTGGACCTTCGGCGGCATCCTGTCGGTGATGCTGGTGGTGCAGATCGTGACCGGCATCGTGCTGGTCATGCATTATGCGCCGAGCACCCAGATCGCCTTTGGCTCGATCGAGCACATCATGCGCGACGTGAACTGGGGCTGGCTGCTGCGCTACCTCCATTCCAACGGCGCCTCGATGTTCTTCATCGCGGTCTACATCCACATCTTCCGCGGTCTCTACTACGGGTCCTACAAGTCCCCGCGCGAGATCCTGTGGATCCTCGGCGTGGTGATCTACCTCGTCATGATGGCGACCGGCTTCATGGGCTACGTGCTGCCCTGGGGCCAGATGAGCTTCTGGGGCGCGACCGTCATCACCAACCTGTTCTCGGCCATCCCGCTGGTCGGCGAGACCATCGTGACCTGGCTGTGGGGCGGCTTCTCGGTCGACAACCCGACGCTCAACCGCTTCTTCTCGCTGCACTACCTGCTGCCGTTCGTGCTCGCCGCCGTGGTCGGCCTGCATGTCTGGGCGCTGCACGTGGTCGGCCAGAACAACCCGGCCGGCGTCGAGCCGAAGTCGGCCAAGGACACGGTTCCGTTCACCCCCTTCGCCACGCTGAAGGACGGTTTCGGCATCATCGTGTTCATGATCTTCTACGCCTGGTTCGTGTTCTACCTGCCGAACTATCTCGGCCATCCGGACAACTACACGCTGGCCGATCCGCTGAAGACGCCGGCCCACATCGTGCCGGAGTGGTACTACCTGCCGTTCTACGCGATCCTGCGCGCCATCCCCGACAAGCTCGGCGGCGTCATCGCGATGTTCGCAGCGATCCTGGTGCTGTTCTTCCTGCCCTGGCTCGACACCTCGAAGGTCCGTTCGACCCGCTATCGCCCGCTCTACAAGCAGTTCTTCTGGGTGCTGGTGGTCGTGTCGGTGCTGCTCGGCTGGCTCGGTGCCAAGCCGGCGGAAGGCATCTACGTCATCCTGGCGCGGATCTGCACGGTCTATTACTTCGCCCACTTCCTGGTGATCCTGCCGCTGCTCGGTCTCATCGAGAAGCCGAAGCCGCTGCCGGCCTCCATTTCGGAAGCGGTGCTGGCCAAGCACAAGGGCGGGGCGGGCGCCGCAAGCGCTGCCGCCAGCGCACCGGAAACGCGTGGCTGATCGGGCGAGACGGGAGTTAAGGCAATGAAAAATCGCATTCTCTCTGTCCTCGGCGGTGCCCTGGCGATCGCCGGCATCACCCTGGTGCTCGGCACGAGCAACGTCGCGCTCGCGTCCGGTGGCGGTCATTCGCCGGCCAAGCAGTCGTGGAGCTTCGCCGGGCCGTTCGGCCAGTACGACAAGGCGCAGCTGCGGCGCGGCTTCCAGGTCTTCAAGGAGATCTGCGCGGCCTGCCACGGCATGAAGTACGTGGCGTTCCGCAATCTCGCCCAGCCGGGCGGGCCGGAATTCACCGAGGACGAGGCCAAGGCCATCGCCGCCGAGTATTCGGTGGTCGACGGTCCGAACGCCGACGGCGAGATGTTCGACCGTCCGGCCAAGCTGTCGGACCGCTGGCCGAGCCCGTTCCCGAACGACGAGTCGGCCAAGGTCGCCAACAACGGCGCGGTTCCGCCGGACTTCTCGCTGCTGGCCAAGGCCCGGGCGCCGGAGCGCGGCTTCCCCTGGTTCGTGTTCGACATCTTCACGACCTACCAGGAGAACGGCCCGGACTACATCTACGCCCTGCTGCACGGCTATCATGACGAGCCGCCGCACGGCATCGAGATCCCCGACGGCCTGTTCTACAACGAGGTCTTCGTCGGCGGCCCGGCGATCGCCATGGTCAAGCCGATCGACGACGGCATGATCGAATATGCCGACGGCACCGAGCCGACCCTCGACAACTACTCGCGGGACGTCGCGGCGTTCATGATGTGGGCGGCCGAGCCGTCTCTCAACACGCGCAAGCGGACCGGCACCGCCGTGATCCTCTACCTCATCGTCCTCGGCGCGCTGGTCTATCTGGCCAAGCGTCGGGTGTGGTCGTCCGTCGACCATTGACGCAAGGTCGGGCAAATCGGAAAAGGGCTCCTCGGGAGCCCTTTTTCATTTCAGGGGAGGCGACAGCTCATGGCGAAGGCGGTGCTCGGCATCATCGGCGGGTCGGGTCTCTATGACCTGCCCGGGCTCGAGGATGCGGACTGGGTCGAGGTGGCGAGCCCCTGGGGCAAGCCGTCGGACGCGCTCAGGATCGGCCGCGTCGGCGATCTCAAGGTGGTGTTCCTGCCGCGACACGGGCGCGGCCACGTCCACTCGCCGAGCGACATCAACTACCGCGCCAATATCGACGCGCTGAAGCGGGTCGGGGTCACCGACCTCGTCTCGGTGTCGGCCTGCGGCTCGCTCAAGGAGGAGCTGTCGCCGGGCACCTTCGTGCTCGTCGACCAGTTCATCGACCGCACGGTCGCGCGCCCGACGAGTTTCTTCGGCAAGGGCTGCGTCGCCCACGTCTCGATGGCCTATCCGGTGAGCCCGCGGCTCGTCGACCGCATCGAGCAGGCGGCGCGCGACGAGCGGATCCGCTACAGCCGCGGCGGCACCTATCTCGCCATGGAAGGCCCGCAGTTCTCGACGCTCGCCGAGAGCCATCTCTACCGGGCCTGGAACTGCGACGTCATCGGCATGACCAACGTGCCGGAGGCCAAGCTCGCCCGCGAGGCCGAGATCTCCTACGCCACCGTGGCGATGGTGACGGACTACGATTCCTGGCATCCCGAGCACGGCGAGGTCGACATCCAGTCGATCCTCGCGGTCCTGCGCGAGAACACCGCGCATGCGGCGGCGCTCGTCGGGCGCCTCGCCCGCGATTTCCCGGCCGAGCACGAGGACTGTCCGATCGGCTCGGACACGGCGCTCGATTTCGCCCTCATCACCGCCGTCGACAAGCGCGATCCCGAGCTCATGGCCAAGCTCGACGCGGTTGCCGGGCGGGTGCTGAAGACCCACTGAGATGATCGGGATCGAGCCCATCGGCGAAGTGGTCGGCGGGCGGGCCGAGCCGATCGACGACCACTGGGCCGGCGTCGAGGCGGAAATCCGGCTCGATGCGACGCGGTTCGCACCGGAGGCGCTGGCCGGGCTCGCGGCGTTCAGCCACCTCGTCGTCGTCTACAGCTTCCACAAGGTCGGTGCCGACGAGATCACCAGCACGGCGCGCCACCCGCGCGGCCGCAAGGACTGGCCGAAGGTCGGCATCTTCGCCCAGCGCGGCAAGGGCCGGCCGAACCGGCTCGGCGTCTCGGTCTGCGAGATCGTCGCCGTCGAGGGCCTCGTCGTGCGGGTGCGCTGGCTCGATGCGATCGACGGCTCGCCGGTGGTCGACCTGAAACCCTATATGAGCGGCTTTGCGCCGCGCGGGACGATCCGCGAGCCGGGCTGGGCGCAGGAGATCATGGCCGACTACTGGTAGGCGCCGGCGCTCAGACGTGGCCCCAGCGGCTGACGAAGAAGGTGCCGCCGAAGAAGGCACCGAGGAGCGCCATGACGAGGGCGAACACGGCGCCGACGATCATCGCGGCGGGAATGGCCGCAAGGCCGAGCTTGACGAAGATGACGACGAGGCGGGCGAAGGGAATGTCGATGTCGGTGACGACGGTGCGCTCGGGCATGGCGGAGCCTCCTGTTGCCGGGATCGTCGCAGATTATAGGATCGGGACCGGCGTCGGGAACGCCGCGACCGGTCGCTGCCGGCCCGCCGGTGGCCGGCGACCACGGACTGATCTGAAACGGGGGACCGAGTGATCATGGCATCAGGCGCGCGCAACGGAGCCGATCTCAAGAAGCTGATCCGCACCATTCCGGACTATCCCAAGCCCGGCGTGATGTTTCGTGACCTGACGACGCTGATCGCCGATCCGGTCGGCCTCCGGGCGGCGGTCGACGAGCTGATCTGGCCGTTCCTTGCGCGGCGTGCGCCGATCGACCTCGTCGTCGGCATCGAGGCGCGCGGCTTCATCCTCGGCGGCGCCGTCGCCCACGAGCTCGGCCGCGGCTTCGTGCCGATCCGCAAGAAGGGCAAGCTGCCGCACAAGGTGATCGGTCAGGAATACAGCCTCGAATACGGCGTCGACACGATCGAGATGCATGCCGATGCGCTGGTCGAGGGCGACCGCGTGCTGCTCATCGACGATCTCATCGCGACCGGCGGCACGGCCGAGGCGGCGATCGACCTCATTCGCCGGTCCGGCGGCGAGATCGTCGCGGCGGCCTTCGTCATCGACCTGCCGGATCTCGGCGGCGCCGATCGGCTGCGCCGGAAGGGCGTCGACGTTCACACGCTGGTCGAGTTCGAGGGCGACTGAGGGTGAGTCGTCTGTCTCGCGCCGAATTCGCTTCGCTCATCGGCTCCGACGGGGCGGCCTGACCGGCCGGCGCGGCTTTTTCTGCGGAACGCGGGAACACCCGCGTTCCGATCGCGCTCCGCGACCCCTCCGGGTTCGGGGCTCGGCGCTACGGCCTCGCCGCTGTCTCGCGCGGAGCGGGGCAGGGGCGCCAGGCGCCGCCATCGCCGCGGTCAGTCGATTTCCTCGAACAGCGGCTCGAACAGCGGGTTGATGTCCGGGTTCTCTTCCTTGAGGAAGAGCAGCAGGGCGAGTTCGTTGTCGTGCATCGCGCCGTCGTGGCGGATGCGGCCGATCAGCCAGCGGGCCTCGTCGTCGTCGATCGGGGCCGCGACCATGGCGTCGGCGTCGTCGTCGGCGCCCTCCGGCTTGTTGTTGCAGCAGACGGTCGACTTCAGCCGGCGCAGGCTGTCGACGAGGGCGTCGCGGACGAGATCGCTGTCGAACATCGTGAACATGTCGAGATGCTGCTCGTCGTCGAGCCAGCCGTCGCGGGCGAGGATGTCCTCACGGCTCGGCATGCGCAGGCCGGCGGCGGTCATCAGGTGGTTGGAGATCGCCTTGACGAAGAGGTCCGACCACTCGTTGCAGTTTTCGGCCTCGCTGCTGGCGTCGTTGAGGTCGAACAGCATGTCGGCCTCGGCGCGGCTGATGCCGATCCCTTCGGTGCCGCCATGGGCGTAGAGGACGCGGCGGACGAGGGCGACCTCGTCGGGGCCGATGACGCCGGGCGTCAGCGTGCCGCCGTCGGCGAGGGGGCCGTTGCCGAGGAGGACGGCGGCCTTGACCTGGGCGAGGGCGAAGAGCTCGAGGCTCTCGGGGCTGCGCGAGGCGGTTTCGATGACGTGGAGCAGCAGCTCCAGCTCGCTCGCCGACTTGACGAGCCCGTCACGCGAGATCATGGCGACGAGCCAGGCGGCGTTGGCGTCGCTGACGTAGCCGCGCGGCTCGGCCTGGCGCACCAGATAGTCGGTCAGCGCCTCGAGGAAGAGGGCGGTCCATTCCGGCGCCTTGTCGGAGATCGCCTCGTCGAGGGCGAAGAGGCGCTCGGCCTCGGCCTCGGCGATGCCGCCGTCGCGGAACACCGCGCGGCGCAGCGTCAGCGCGTCATCGACCGTGATCCGCCCTTGCGCAACGAGACTGGCCACCAACTCGCCGATGGGCGGCGTTGGCGGGATGTGCTTTTCGATATCCATGATGTCGCCCGCGTTCGTCGATCGTCGCACCCCGATGTTCGACGAATCCGATTCTTAGCATGACGAGCGGGAAATGCCATTCCGACCGAGGGTGTACGCCGTGCCGCCGGTCCCGGCCGGCGGCGGGAAGGTCACCAGGGCATGAAGGAGTTCATGAACGACATCGGCCGCGACACGGAATTGTTCATCACCGACATGTCGTAGCGCAGGCGGCCCATGTCCTGGGTCATGTAGCCCATCTTCTGATTCATCGCGACCATCTCGTTGTTGATCGCGTCCATCTGTTCCAGGTGAACCATCTTTGCGGCCATGTCGGTGGTGTTGGTCCGCATGGCATTCGTGTGCTTCGACATCTGCGAGATGTCGCCGGCCATGGTCCTGATCTGGGCGTTCATGTCGAGGATCGACTCGTTGAGCGATTTGACGCTGGTCGCCATCTCGTTCATGTGGATGCCCATCTCGGGGTCGAACTTCTCGGCGATCAGTTTGATGTCGTTGGTCAGGCTGTAGATCAGGAAGAAGCCGTAGGCGAGCAGCACGACGAGGACGAACAGCGCCGGATAGGCGATGAACTCCCAGCGCCGGGCGGCGCGCTCGAAGGAATTGGCGAAGCGATCGAGGGAGTCGACCGGCATCGACACGGTATCGCCGGGAACGCCGCGGCCCGCATGCGCGCCGCCCGCTCCCAGAGATACGGGCACTACCTTGCCACTGGCGGTGTCGCTCATCCGTTTCCCCCGAATATCTTCTTGTTACGGCGCCTTTTTTCGTGACGCCTTGCGCCCAAGATATTCCCCCCGAACATCTTTGGCCAGACCTGGATAGTTTATTAGCATATCAGAAAAATTCGAAACTGCACGCGCTACGGCGCGCGAAATGCACTGCGCTGCAGCATGAACATTTGTCAGGCTTAATGGAAATACACTGCCGTGCGCGGCGCCGGCGGCAAACGAGCGCCCCGCGCCGGGGCTCGGCACGGGGCGTCGTGAAAGTCGCGGCAATGGCCGGCCGAAGCCCGTCAGAGCGGAATGTTGTCGTGCTTCTTCCAGGGGTTCTCGATGTGCTTGTGGCGCAGCATCTTGAGGGCCCGGCTGAGGCGGCGACGGGTGCCGTGCGGCATGATCACCTCGTCGATATAGCCGCGCTCGGCAGCGACGAACGGATTGGCGAAGCGGTCCTCGTAGTCCTTGATGCGCTTCTGGATCTTCTCGGCATCGCCGAGCTCGGCGCGATAAAGGATCTCGGCCGCGCCCTTCGAGCCCATTACCGCGATCTCGGCGGTCGGCCAGGCGTAGTTGAGGTCGCCGCGCAGGTGCTTGGAGGCCATGACGTCGTAGGCGCCGCCATAGGCCTTGCGGGTGATCACCGTCACCTTCGGCACGGTGCATTCGGAATAGGCGAAGAGCAGCTTGGCGCCGTGCTTGATGAGGCCGCCATATTCCTGGGCGGTGCCGGGCAGGAAGCCGGGCACGTCGACGAAGGTCACGATCGGGATCGAGAAACAGTCGCAGAAGCGCACGAAGCGGGCGGCCTTGCGCGAGGCGTCGCTGTCGAGCACGCCGGCGAGCACCATCGGCTGGTTGGCGACGAAACCGATCGTGCGGCCTTCCATGCGGCCGAAGCCGGTGACGATGTTCCTGGCGAAATTCTCCTGGATCTCGAAGAAATCGCCCTCGTCGACGACCTTCAGGATCAGCTCCTTGATGTCGTAGGGCTTGTTCGGATTGTCCGGGATCAGCGTGTCGAGCGAGAAGTCCTCGCGCTCGGGGTCGTCGTAGACCTCGTATTCCGGCACGCCGGCCTCGTTGTTGGCCGGCAGGAAGTCGATGAGCCGGCGCATCTGCAGCAGGGCCTCGACGTCGTCGCCATAGGCGCCGTCGGCGATCGAGGACTTCGCCGTGTGGATCGAGGCGCCGCCGAGCTGTTCCTGGGTGACGGTCTCGTTGGTGACGGTCTTCACGACGTCCGGGCCGGTGACGAACATGTAGCTCGTGTCGCGGACCATGAAGATGAAGTCGGTCATGGCCGGCGAATAGACGTCGCCGCCGGCGCAGGGGCCCATGATGACCGAGATCTGCGGGATGACGCCGGAGGCCAGCACGTTGCGCTGGAACACCTCGCCATAGCCGCCGAGGGCCGCGACGCCTTCCTGGATGCGGGCGCCGCCGGCATCGAAGATGCCGATCACCGGCGCGCGGTTGCGGAGCGCCATGTCCTGGATCTTGGTGATCTTCTGGGCGTGCGTCTCGCTGAGCGAGCCGCCGAAGACCGTGAAATCCTTGGCAAAGACGTAGACCGTGCGGCCGTTCACCGTGCCCCAGCCGGTGACGACGCCGTCGCCGGCGATCTTGGAGTTCTCCATGCCGAAATCGGTGCAGCGGTGTTCGACGAACATGTCGAACTCCTCGAAGGAGTGCTCGTCGAGCAGGAGCTCGATGCGCTCGCGCGCCGTCAGCTTGCCGCGGCCATGCTGGGCGTCGATGCGCTTCTGGCCACCGCCCATGCGGGCCGTCTGCCGGCGCTTGTCGAGTTCCGCAAGGATTTCCTTCATCTTTCAGCCCCCAGGAGGTTCCCAAGACGTTTCCGTGACCGTCCTTAGCATGGCCAACCGTAACGGCAAACTGCTCGAAAGGCGAAGATGGTACCGGCTTTACCGGTGGTGTTTCTTTGTCTCACGCGGCAGCCTCGCTCAGCTCACCGGCTCCGACGGGGCGGCCTGACCGGCCGGCGGCCGTTCGGCCTTGCGAACCCTGCGGGTTCGGGGGCGCCGGGGCGGGGTTGTTTCTTTGTCTCACGCCGAGTTCGCTCGGCTCACCGGCTCCGACGGGGCGGCCTGACCGGCCGGCGGCCATTCGGCCTTGCGAACCCTGCGGGTTCGGGGGCGCCGGGGCGGATTGGTTCAGGCCGGCCGGCGCTCGACGAAGACGTGGCCGACGAAGGAGAAGACGACGTCGCCGTCCTGGTTGACGCCCTCGTTGATCATCGTCATCAGGCCCCATTCGGGCCGCGAGCGGCTTTCGGCAAGGCCGGTGACGCGGGCGCTGTAGCTGATCGTGTCGCCGGCATAGACCGGCTTCAGCCAGCGCATGTCGTCGAAACCGGGGGAGGGGCCGAGCCGGCCGAGCGGCAGCCCCTCGGCGATGAGCCTTGCGGCATGGCGCTTCTGGAAGGCGACCATCAGCTTCATCCAGATGGCGGCGGTGTGCCAGCCGGAGGCGCAGAGGCGGCCGAAATGGCTTGCCCGCGCGCCCTCGTCGGAGAGGTGGAAGGGCTGCGGGTCGTAGGCCGAGGCGAAACGGACGATCTCCTCGGCGCTGAAGGTGTAGCTGCCGAGTTCGGTGACGTCGCCGACCTTGAAATCCTCGAAATGGGTCATGCGGCTGCTCCCTTGCGGCCGAACATGATCCAGTTGCCGAGCGTCATCACCGGCTCGCCGTGCTGGTTCGTCAGGGTGAAGGCGAAGTGCACCGAGCCACGGGTCGGGCGCGAGCTCGAGGGCTTGACCTCGGTGACGGTGGCCGAGAGCGACAAGGTGTCGTCGGGACGCACCGGGCGCAGCCATTTCAGCTTCTCGACGCCGGGTGCGCCTTCCGAGCTGCTGTGGGCAAGGAGATTGTCGACGAGCAGGCGCATGAAGATGGCGCAGGAGTGCCAGCCCGAAGCGGCAAGGCCGCCAAGGAGCGTCTTCCTGGCCGCTTCCTCGTCGAGATGAAACGGCTGGGCATCGAATTCGGAGGCGAATTCGATGATCTCGGCGCGGCTGACGGTCTTCCTGCCGAGGTCGATCACCTCGCCGGCGTGGAAGTCCTCGAAGTGGCGGAATGTCGTCATGGCGGATAGTTAGCCGCCGTCCGCCGACTTGTCGAGATGGAACAACGGGTTGCCGTTACGGCATCAGCACTGGTGCGGGACCGCGCGGGTCACGGCGGGCGCCGCGGTGGCGACCGGCTCGGCCTTCGGCAGGGTGGTGCCGGTCTCGGCGACATCGCCGGCCGTGACCGCGGCGATCCGTGCCTTGAGGGCGGAAAGGTCGATCGTGCCGGCATCGTTGCCGGCAGCGGCGGGTGTTGCGGCGGCAAGGAGGAGAAGGGCCGCCGAAACGAGGGTGCGATGGCTTTTCATCGGGCGTCTCCGGCTTGTCGGTTTTCGGGGGCGGGGAGGGTCTTTCGACCGCCGGCCGGTTTCGTTGGCCTTTCCATCCCGCGGGCACGGGCGGCCGGCGAACCGGCTCGCCGCAATGCCCACGGAAGGGATCGGAGCGTTTCGGCTGGTGCCGAGACGCGATCAGAACTTGGCGTCGCCCTTGAGGTAGTCGGCGGCGGTCACGCCGTCGTAACCCGAGTAGCTGCCGACATCGTTCATCTGCTTGACGTGCACCGAGCTGCCGCCCTTGCCGTCGTAGAAGGAGATGATCGTATCCGTGTCGGTCGGGCCGGGGGTGCGCACGACGGTCGTCGCGGAGAAGGCGACGGTCGAGGTCAGGGCGACGATGCCGGCGGCGGCGATGGCGGTGATGGTCTTCATGGGTCTGGTCTCCGTGGGTCGGTGTGGGGTTCGGGAGCCTTTCTTTCTGGTCCCGGCCGGCGGGTTCGTCCCGTCCGACGCCCTGAAGATGGCGCCTCGACCGATCACTGGCAAAACAAA
>JAKPQE010000127.1 GCA_029572955.1 Pseudomonadota bacterium | reverse complement strand
CTCTTTCCCTACACGACGCTCTTCCGATCTCGGAGATGGCGAGGTTGTTCTGGAGCAGAGCCACCGTTTCGGCCGGCACCGGAGCGGCATCGAGGGCCTGCTTTTCGAGGTAGCGGTCGGCGATCTCCTCGGGCGTGCGGCTGCCGATGAGGCTGAGGCCGCCCGAAAGCATGGCGTCGGTGACGATCTCGATGACGGTGTCGCGGCTGTCCGGCGTGGGCGCGCTGGTGCGCTCCTCGGGCTTGGCGAGGCGCTCCATGAGGCGCTCCAGCGCCTCGGGGTGGCCGAAGCGGTGGCGGATGCGGCTGCGCCAGGCGGCCGGCACATTGGCGGCCTCGAGGAAGGACTCGAACAGGCCGACGCCGCCGAGGCGGACATTCGGCGCGGTGATGTCGTAGATGGCGAGCGCCCAGCGGGCGAAGGTGAGCACCTGATCGAGGGCCTGATCGGGATCCTCGTGGCCGAGGAGCTCCAGGCCGGCCTGCTCGAACTCGACCGGGGTCGAGCGCTCCTGCCGGAAGATCGGGC
Source organism: Pseudomonadota bacterium (assembly GCA_029572955.1). GTDB lineage: Bacteria > Pseudomonadota > Alphaproteobacteria > Rhizobiales > JAKPQE01 > JAKPQE01. The sequence goes on along the minus strand of JAKPQE010000127.1, from coordinate 690 downwards.
CGAGATATGTGAAGGCCGACGGCGTGCCGATCATGCCTTCCTCGATATAGTCCTGCGCGATGGGCAGGGTGAAATCGGGGCGGAGGCAGTATTCGACGCCGTTGTTCGTGGTGGTCAGCAGCAGATTGCGGCCGAACTCCTCGCCGGCAAGGTCGAAGTACGGGCCGGCGGGCAGCAGCAGCGGCGGCTGCGAACGCGTGACGGTGCGCGACTCGACGAGCCGGACCAGGGCCGCGTAGCGTTCGGAGGCCGACTTCACTGGTTGCCCTTCAGGTAAGCCGCGACGGCGGGGAGTTCGCTGATGGCGGCGACGATCGAAGCGACGTCGCCCTTGCACTCGAACTGGCCGGGGCGGGCGGCTTTATATTCGGCGTTGTCGGTGATGGCCGCGGCGGCTTCCTTGCCGACGATCAGGTCCTTGATCTGGACGATGCCGGCTTCGCGCTCCTGGCTGCCCTCGATGATGACGGCGGGGGCGTTGCGCTTGTCGGCGTAGGCGACCTGCTTGCCGAAATTCTTGGTGTTGCCCATGAACATTTCGGCGCGGATGCCGGCCTTGCGCAGCGCCGAGGTGATGGCCTGGTAGCGAGCGGTCTCGGCCTTGTCCATCACCAGCACGACGACCGGACCGGTGGGCTCGACGGCGCCGAGATTGCCGGTGAGCTTGAGCGCGTTGGCGAGGCGGGAGAA
>JAKPQE010000119.1 GCA_029572955.1 Pseudomonadota bacterium | reverse complement strand
CATCGAGACCGACCTGGCCGAACATGGCTTCGCGCTGCTCCGCGGCGCCATGGCGCTACGTGCTCAGACCGGCGCGTCGGACCTGACCAACAAGGCGTTCGAGCGGGCCGCCAGCGCCTTTGAAGCTCTGGTGCGCAACGGTGATCCGGAGGCTCCGGATCGCGGGTTTCGCCGTACCATAGCGGCCGCAGCCTATCATCTCGCGGGCTACTCGGCCGTCGCTTACTCGCTTTTCAACGAACTGGCCGAGGACCTCAACGCCGCGCCCGGCGAGATTGCGATCCGCCATCTCATCCTGCGTGATCTCGATCAATTGCGCGGCTTCGTTCGCGGCTGGCTTGGCGACGAGGCTCACGGCGATGCGCGGATGGGCGAAGCGCTGGTCGGCGATGAACCTGATATCGATGACGTGGTGTCGACGATCCTCAACACGACGATCTGCCGGGCCTTGGCTTTCTTCGACTTCGCGCTGGAGACCGGTGAAGCTGAGCCGATCGACGCGGCGCGCGAGCTGCTTGCCACCGCGGTGAGTCTGGCGGACAACGCCGAGAACGTTCCCTTGTGGTGGATCTCCAATCTCTGCCGCCACCTGATCGACGACCTGTGGCAGCACGCGCTTCACCAGAACCTGCCGACCGAGCCGCCGGCGGGAACGGAAGAGATCTATCCCGATCTCAGGCGGCTGTTCATCGGGTCGCTCTACGCGCGCAAAACCTCCGAAGTCGAGCTGTGGCCCTCCCAGCGCGAGGCGGCGCGGCGGTCGACCGATGTCACCGACGATCTGGTCGTCGCCCTACCCACGAGCGCCGGCAAGACGCGGGTTGCGGAAATCGCCGCCTTGATGACGCTGGCGTCGGCGCGCCGGGTGCTGATCGTCACGCCGCTGCGCGCCTTGTCGGCCCAGACCGAACGCTCCTTCCGCAGGACCTTTGCGCCTCTCGGATTCAGCGTCTCATCCCTTTACGGCGCCAGCGGTCTGTCGGCGGGCGACGAGGATGCATTGCGCACCCGCGAGATCATCATCGCCACGCCCGAGAAGCTCGACTTCGCCCTGCGAAGTGACCCCTCGCTGATCGACGACGTGGGTCTCATCGTTCTCGATGAAGGTCACATGATCGGGCCGAGCGAACGCGAGATCCGCTACGAGACGCTCGTGCAACGCCTGCTGCGACGCGCCGACGCGGCGGAGCGCCGGATCGTCTGTCTCTCCGCGATCCTGCCGAGCGGCGACGAACTCGACGATCTCACCGCTTGGATACGCTCCGATGTACCCGGCGAACCTGTGCGCTCTGACTGGCGTCCCACGCGCCAGCGCTTCGGCGCACTGACCTGGCGCGGCAAGGACGCACTGCTTCGGCTCGACCTGGATGACGGGGGTCCATTCCTCGACAAGTTCGTCGAGGAAAAGCCCGCGCGAGGCCGGGAGAAGAACCCCTATCCGCGCAAGAACTCGCATCTCGCTCTCTTCGCGGCCTGGGAGTTCGCCGGCCAGGGCAAGCGCACGCTGATCTTCTCGACCCAGGCCAACTGGGTCGAAAGCTACGGCAAGCAGGTGGTGGACCTGTGCAAGCGCGGCTACCTCGACTCCCTGCTGGACGATGAGGGGCCGATCGCGCGTGCCTTGGAGGTCGGCAAGGAATGGCTCGGCGAGGACCATCCCGCCGTCGCCAGCCTGAAAGCCGGGGTCGCCATCCATCACGGCCGGCTGCCCAGCCCGTTCCTGCGCGAGCTTGAAGTCCTCCTGTCCGAGGGCGTGCTCAAGGTCATCGTCGCGTCCCCGACCCTGTCCCAGGGGCTCAACCTCAACGCCGCGGTTCTTCTCGTTCCGGCGCTCTATCGCGCCGGCGAGAAGATCAAGGGTGAGGAGTTCGCCAATGTCGCTGGCCGCGCCGGGCGCGCATTCGTCGACGTCGAAGGCCTGATCGTCCATGTCATGTTCGACAAGACCGATTGGCGAAAGAAGGAATGGAAGAAGCTGGTCGCTTCCGCCAAGGCCCGCACGCTCAAGAGCGGCCTGATCCAGATCGTCGCCGAGATCCTCGAGCGCCTGTCGCGCGAGGGCGTGCTCGATCGCGACGATGCGTGGGAGTATCTGGCGAATGCTCGCGAGGCGTGGAGATCGCCGGCTGAAGAGGCCGAAGTCGCCGAACGGCTGGCGGCCGTTGGCGAGTACGACGCCGAATCCGACGCGGATGAGGAGGACGATAGCGACGAGGACGATGAAGAAGAGACCATCGACGAGGAGCCGCTGTCGCAGCTGGTGGAGCGGCTCGACGCTACGGTGTTCGGCCTGATCGAAGCGCTGGACGCAGATCGGGCCGACCTTCCAAAATTGCTAGACGAAGCACTCAAGGGATCGCTCTGGGCCAGGCAGATCGCCCACGAAGACGAGGACGTGGCGCCGCTGCACAAGAAGGTCCTCGAGGCGCGCGCCGATCTGATCTGGAGGTCCACCACGCCGCAGGCGCGGCGCGGACATTTCGCGATGGGCGTCGGGCTTGAAGCCGGCCTCACCATCGACACCATGGCCGAAGATCTCGCCAAGATGCTCGACCGGGCCGATGAGGCGGCGCTGAGCGGCGATGTCGACGAACTCGCCGACGCCCTGGGCGGCCTGGGCGAGCGGTTGCTGTTCATGCGGCCCTTCATTCCCGACAAGAAGAACGCGCTTCCGGCGAACTGGAAGGCGATCCTCCAGGCCTGGATCTCGGGCGCCGAGGTCGCGGCGATCGGGCCCCAGAACATGCGGGCGGTCGAAGAGGCATTCACCTATCGCTTGGTCTGGGCGTTGGAAGCGATCCGGACGCGTCGTATGGCGCTCGGCTGGTCGCCGGACACGGTTGCGGGTGGTGCAGCGTCGGCGGTTGAGACCGGCGTCCCCCAGTTCATGATGGCGATGCTGATCCGGGCGGGGCTACCGTCACGACGCGCAGCGATTACGGCCGTTCAGGACGCCGCCCCGGTCTTCGTTACGCCGGCGGAGATGCGCGTCTGGCTCGAATCCGACGAGGTCACGGCCTATACCGATGCCGGCGATTGGCCCACCGCCGACACCGCTGCGCTTTGGGCGCGCTTCCGCACCGAAGCGCTCAGCGGTGGAATCCAGAAATGGTCGGTCGAGCGCTACAAGCGTCTCCTCGACATCGCGGCGCCTCCGGCGGCTGGCCTTTATCGCATCGTCACGGATGAGGGCGACGGAAGGACCTGGCTCGAAACCCCCGATTACCGGCGGGTCGCGCCGTTCAAGAAGCCGGCGGTGGACCCGAAGCCCAGCCTCTTCTCGGGGCGGCTGGCGGGCAATACCAGGCTGGTGGAAGCGTTGCGCGTCGGTCGCGGCAAACTGCGATGGCCACCCGCTGACGCGTAGTTGAGAGGCTTTCTGCATGAGCCGGTGATGAGAGGCGTGCGCCGCCGCCACAGGCGAACGCACGACCTGTCGCCACCGCGACGGCCGGCTGACCTCGGTAAGGGTCCAAACCCGACCTGACCAAGCCACGGGCTCTGCAGGGACAGCTACACCTTGACCCTGACATGATGTCAGACCTTATGTCATGACGGAGGACAAGGAGTGAATGATGAGCTCACACATGGCGGAGCATGGCTCAGACTGCTGCGGCGGTCATGGCGCAACCCAGGCAGTGGATCCGGTCTGCGGCATGTCCGTCGATCCCACCCAGACGGCGCACCATGTCGAGCATGACGGGAAGACCTATCATTTTTGCAGCGGCGGTTGCCGCTCGAAGTTCATCGCTGATCCTGGCCGCTATCTAGGGTCGCCTCCGCCGCCCGCTGTCGCCACCGAAGGCACGACCTGGACATGTCCGATGCATCCGGAAATCCGGCAGGATCATCCGGGAGCGTGCCCGATCTGCGGCATGGCGCTCGAACCGGCGATGATCACGGCCGATGCCGGCCCCAGCCCCGAACTGGCGGACATGACCCGTCGCTTCTGGATCGGCCTGGCGCTGGCGTTTCCGGTCTTCATCCTCGAAATGGGCGCACACCTCGTTCCGGCGATCCACCACCTGGTGCCCATGCACGTGTCTGTCTGGGTGCAACTGGCCCTCGCGACGCCCGTGGTGGTGTGGGCGGGCTGGCCGTTCTTCGAGCGTGGGTGGGCGTCGGTTCGCACCCATAACCTCAACATGTTCACCTTGATCGCGATGGGCACCGGCGTCGCCTGGGCCTACAGCGTCGTCGCCACCCTCGCGCCGCAGATCTTTCCTCCAGCCTTCCGCAACGACGAAGGGATGGTCGCGGTCTATTTCGAGGCGGCTGCGGTCATTACGGTGCTGGTGCTGCTGGGACAGGTGCTGGAGCTGCGTGCCCGCGAACGCACGTCGGGCGCGATAAAGGCGCTGCTCAACCTCGCGCCCAAGACCGCGCGGCGCATCACCGCCGATGGCCGCGAGGAGGAACTCAGGCTCGATCTCATCGCCGTGGGCGACCGGCTGCGCGTGCGGCCCGGCGAGAAGGTGCCGGTCGACGGCGTGGTCGAGGAAGGCCGCTCGTCGCTCGACGAGTCCATGGTCACTGGGGAATCCATGCCTGTCACCAAGACCGCGGACGACAGGGTCATCGGCGGTACGCTGAACCAGACCGGCGCGCTCATCATCGTCGCCGACAAGGTCGGACGCGACACCATGCTCGCGCGGATCGTGCAGATGGTCGCCGAGGCGCAGCGCTCACGCGCGCCGATTCAGCGCATGGCGGATCAGGTATCGGGTTGGTTCGTGCCACTGGTCGTCGGCATCGCGGTCCTTGCCTTTGTCGGCTGGAGCATTTGGGGACCGGAGCCTCGCTTCGCCTACGGCCTGGTGGCGGCCGTCGCAGTACTGATCATCGCCTGTCCGTGCGCGCTTGGGCTGGCGACGCCGATGTCGATCATGGTCGGCGTCGGCCGAGGAGCCGGCCTGGGCGTCCTGATCAAGAACGCCGAAGCGCTGGAGCATATGGAGAAGGTCGACACGCTCGTCGTCGACAAGACCGGTACGCTGACCGAAGGTCGCCCTGCCGTCACCCGGATCGTGCCGGCCGATGGGTTCGAAGAAGGCGAGCTGCTCCGCCTCGCCGCCTCGGTCGAACGGGCGTCCGAGCATCCGTTGGCCCTCGCAATCGTCGAGGCCGCGAAGGACCGCGACATGGCGCTGAGCGATGTGAGCGACTTCGATTCCCCGACCGGGCGCGGCGCGCTCGGCGCGGTCGAGGGCCACCGCATCGTCCTCGGCAATGCCCGCTTCCTGAGCGACAACGGCATCGAGACCGAGATCCTTGCCGATGAAGCGGACGCGCTGCGTGGCGACGGCGCCACCGCGATCTTTATTGGCGTCGACGGGAAGGCGGGCGGCATCTTCGCGATTGCCGATCCCGTCAAGCCGACCACACCGGAGGCGCTCGCGGCTCTAAAGGCCGAGGGGATCCGCGTGGTCATGCTCACCGGTGACAACCGGACGACCGCCGAAGCCGTGGCGCGGCAGCTCGGGATCGAGGAGGTCGAAGCCGAGGTCCTGCCGGATCAAAAGAGCGCGGTCGTGGCCCGCCTCAAGCGCGAGGGGCGCGTGGTCGCCATGGCGGGCGATGGCGTCAACGACGCGCCGGCCCTGGCGGCCGCCGACGTCGGCATCGCCATGGGATCGGGCACGGACGTCGCCATCGAGAGCGCGGGCGTGACGCTGCTCAAGGGGGATCTGACCGGCATCGTGCGCGCCCGTCGGCTGAGCCAGGCGACGATGTCCAACATTCGCCAGAACCTGGTCTTCGCCTTCATCTACAACGCGGCGGGCGTGCCGATCGCGGCGGGCGCGCTCTATCCTTTATTCGGTATCCTGCTTTCTCCGATCATCGCCGCGGCGGCGATGGCGCTGTCATCGGTCAGCGTCGTCACCAACGCGCTTCGCCTCAACAGGAGGCCGCTGTGAACATAGGCGAGGCGTCGAGAAAGAGCGGCGTTTCGGAGCGGATGATCCGGCACTATGAAAAGATCGATCTTATTCCGGCGCCGCCACGTCGAGGCGCGGGATATCGCGACTATGGTCCGGACGACCTGCATCGCCTGCGCTTTATCGCCAACGCGCGTGACCTGGGCTTTCCGATCGAGGAAATCCGAACCTTGCTGGGGCTGTGGACCGACACCTGCCGCAGCAGCGCGGAGGTGAAGCGGGTCGCGCTCGCACGTGCGCAGGAACTGCAGCGCAAGGCCGTTGCGCTGACAGCAATGCACGATGCGCTGATCCACCTTGCCGATCGCTGCCATGGTGATGAACGGCCCGATTGTCCGATCATCACAGAGTTGGCGAAGCCGCAGGAGCATTGATCCGGTTCCGCGCGGGCGATCATGCGGCAAGGGGCAACTCTTCCTCGTGGCCAGCCGCCGCGGACTGAAGGAAGCGCGCCAGGGCCGCCTTTCGAGAATCCCGGTCGAGGGCGTAGGCCGTCTGCTTGAAGGCGATGCCGTCGAGAAGGCCCTGGATGTAGCCCGAGATCGTATCCGCCGCCATGATGAGCGCCGTATCGAGCGTATGGATGTATTTGCTCGTCACCGAACCCTTGGAGTGGCCGACCAGCGCCGCGATCGTAACCTCGGTGAAGCCGAGATCGTTGGCGATGCTGGCGAAGCTGTGACGCAGCACGTGGGGGGTCACGTCGGCCAGCGGCGTGTTCCGGAAGATCTGCTCCCAATGGTTCGGGAAGCTGCCAAAAGCGTTGTCGACGTCCTGGCCGGGGAAAACGTAGGTGCCGGTCAGGCCCTCGCAGCGTTTCTCGAGACTCTCCACAACGGCAAGCCCGATGGGACGGATGGAAGCGCCTTCCTTGCTGTCAACCAGGCGCAGGCAACTGCCGGGGGCGTCTACCTCGGTCCGCATCAGGCGGATCATTTCGGTGCGGCGGCAGCCGGTCATGGCGATCAGGCGGATGATGTCCACCGTCATCGCATATTTCTCGGTCCCGGCAGCCTCCCGGAGAATGCCGCCGAGGATGTGATATTCAGCCTCGGTGAGACGACGTGTACGAACGTTGTCCTTCGGCTTCTTCAGGCCGTGCGCGGGGTTGCGGTCGATGATGCCGGCCTCGACGGCATAGGTGAGGATTCCGCCGAGCAGACCGACCGTCCGGGTCGCTGTTCCCGCGCCGCCACGGACAATGGCCTTGCCGCGCAGCTTCTTCGTCTTGACGGAGACCCGCGTCTTGCCCGCCATGATGTCTTTGAGGACCTTGTTGATATCGGACTTGACGAGATCCTTCACCCGCCGAGAGCCAATCAGTGGGTTGATGTGACGTTCGATGCGGCCGGTATCTGTGACGATGGTCGTCGGCTTCTTGGGGCGGCCGCCCTTACCCAGGATGAGGCCTGCGTTCAGATCGGCGACATACCGAGCGCACAGCTCCTTGACGGTAATGGCTTGGTGGTCGAGCTGGCGTTCCTCGGAAGGGTTGTCACCCTTGGCGACGCGGCCGAGCTGGACCTTCGCCTCCTGCCGGGCCGTCTCCGCCGTCCAGATACCATGCAGTCCGATGGTGAAGCGCCGCGTCCGTCCGGCGGCACGATACTGGATGAGGTAGCTGCGCTTGCCTGAGGCGAAGACGCGAAGGCCGAAGCCAGGCAGCTCGTCGTCCCAGATGAAATAGTCCTTCTCGCGGACCTCGGCGGCGTCTACGGAGCGCTTGGTGAGCTTTGCCATGAAATGTCGTCCCTCTGCTGATGAGGGGCTGTTTCCACGGAAGCACCACGGAAGCAGCCAGGCGAATATCGGAGCGAACTTTTGGATAAGAACGTCGGCACCAAAATCAATAAAGTCTAGTGCTATCAGTCGCTTATCGTAGTCTAGCGTGCCCTATCGCGTTTTTCGGATAGGCAGGCCAAATTGCTCCGAAGGCAGAGGTCACAGGTTCGAATCCTGTCGGGTGCGCCAATTCCTTACCGCTAACGGCGAATTCGCCTTGCTCATCGCCTCCGCGAGGGCGGCCTGACCGGCCGGCGCGCGTTCGCGCTTGCGAACCCTTCGGGTTCGGGATGACAATTCCGGAGGCACTGCATTGAGAAAGGGTGAGCCCTTATGCTGGTCGAGCGAACGGCGATTGAAGAGTATCGATGCTACCTAGAAGACGAGTACAGACCACCCAGCAGAGGTGGAAATACTAATGCATGGCATCAGCATGTGATCACCGTCGCCGGTGTACGGTATTCTTTCTTGGCGAGGGGAGCGCGGAAATGGATCTATGCTGGCGACACGGCGGGTTTCGAGTGGGAATGGGACGAAAGCCTGCGCTATCGCAACATCGTTCGAGAAACAGTGCAGACGTGGGACAAGAACGGCAATCCGGTTCGGCGAGGCGACCGCTCCGACAAGCCTTGGCGCACTGCGAAAGCGAGAATGCCAGCTTCACGTCGCGAACAACGAGATTGATACGCCTAGAAACCGCATGAGCCCCTTCGCTGCCTCCAAAACACCCACCCTCTGCCCGGAAAATCGCATAGTGCGGTGCGGTGAAATGTGAAACGCTCGCTGATGCGGAGGGTTCGGCCGGGTGCCGGTCGGCGCGTCGTCATGCGCCGTCCGTCGCCGTTGCCGGGCTGCCGCCAAGGGTAGAGCAGGGGGTTCTCGCCCCTTGCCACGGAGTCTTGCCAGCGCCGGGTGTTTCATGTCGATCAAGGCCGCCATCCACCATCTCACGCACTACAAGTACGACCGGCCGGTCGTGCTCGGGCCGCAGATCATCCGCCTTCGGCCGGCCCCGCACAGCCGCACCCGGGTCATTTCCCATTCCTTGCGGGTCTCGCCCGGCGACCATTTCGTCAATCACCAGCAGGACCCCTACGGCAACTGGCTGGCGCGCTTCGTCTTTCCCGAGCCGGTGCGCGAGCTGAAGATCGAGGTCGATCTCGTCGCCGACATGACGGTCTACAATCCGTTCGATTTCTTCGTCGAGGACACGGCCGAGCACTGGCCGTTCGACTATGCCGAGGAGATCCGGCCGGACCTTTCGATCTATCTCGAGGCCGAGCCGGCCGGGCCGCGCTTGCAGGCCTTTCTCGACACCCTCGACAAGTCGCGCCAGCGCACGGTCGACATGGTGGTCGAGATCAACCGGCGGGTCTCGGCGGCGGTCGGCTACATCATCCGCATGGAGCCGGGGGTGCAGACGCCCGAGGAAACCTTCGAGAAATGCACTGGTTCGTGCCGGGATTCCTCCTGGCTGCTCGTCCAGGCGCTGCGCCATCTCGGCCTCGCGGCGCGCTTCGTCTCCGGCTACCTCATCCAGCTGAAGCCCGATCTCGTCGCGCTCGACGGCCCTCCGGGCACCGACCACGACTTCACCGACCTGCATGCCTGGGCCGAGGTCTATATCCCGGGCGCCGGCTGGATCGGCCTCGATCCGACGTCGGGGCTGCTTGCCGGCGAGAGCCACATTCCGCTCGCCGCGACGCCGCATTATCGCAACGCCGCGCCGATCTCCGGCATGGCGAGCTTCGCCGAGGTCGATTTCGCGTTCGACATGCAAGTGATGCGGGTCGCCGAGCATCCGCGGATCACCAAGCCGTTTTCCGACGAGGCCTGGGCGGCGCTCGACGATCTCGGCAGGAAGGTCGACGCCTCGCTCGCGGCCGGCGACGTGCGCCTCACCATGGGCGGCGAACCGACCTTCGTCTCGATCGACGATTTCGAATCGGCCGAATGGAACACGGCCGCCGTCGGGCCGATGAAGCGGGCGCTCGCCGACCGGCTGATCCGGCGCCTGCGCGATCGCTTCGCGCCGGGCGGCTTCCTGCATTACGGCCAGGGCAAGTGGTATCTGGGCGAATCGCTGCCGCGCTGGACCTTCTCGCTCTACTGGCGGCGCGACGGCAAGCCGATCTGGTCGGACGCGGCACTCGTCGCCGAGGAGGGGGCCGATACCGGCGCCGGGGCGAAGGAGGCCGAAACGCTCCTGAAGGCGATCGCCGCCGAACTCGACGTCGCGCCGGCCCATGTGGTCCCGGCCTTCGAGGACCCGGCCGAATGGGTGCTGAAGGAAGGCGCGCTGCCGGAGAACGTGACGCCCGCCAACTCCAGGCTCGAGGACCCGGAAGAACGGGCCCGCATCGCCCGGGTGTTCGCGCGCGGCCTCACCGAGCCGGCCGGCTACGTGTTGCCGATCCAGCGCTGGCAGGCGCGAAGCAGCGGTCCGCGCTGGCGCTCCGAGACGTGGAAGCTCCGGCGCGGCAACCTTTATCTCATCCCCGGCGACAGCCCGGTCGGCTTCCGCCTGCCGCTCGGCTCGCTGCCGCACATTCCGCCGGCGAGCTATCCTTATGTGAATGTCGCCGATCCGACCGAGGAGCGCGGCCCCTTGCCCGATTTCGACATGGGCGACGGCGCGCACCGGGCGCAGCCGATGGCCCATTTCACGGCGACGGGCGAGACGCAGGCGCGCGTCGAGCAGGAGACGGGCGACTTCGGCGGGGCGGTCCGCACGGCGATGTCGATCGAACCGCGCGACGGCCGGCTCTGCGTGTTCATGCCGCCGGTCGAGCGCATCGAGGACTACCTCGAACTCGTCGCGGCGGCCGAGCGGGCGGCGAAGGCATGCGGCCTTGCCGTCCATATCGAGGGCTATGCGCCACCGGTCGACCCGCGCATGAACGTCATCCGCGTCGCGCCCGATCCCGGCGTCATCGAGGTCAACATCCACCCGGCGACGAGCTGGGAAGACGCGGTGGCGACCACCACGGCGCTCTACGAGGAGGCGCGCCAGTCGCGCCTCGGCGCCGACAAGTTCATGATCGACGGCCGGCACACCGGCACCGGCGGCGGCAATCACGTCGTCGTCGGCGGGGCGACGCCGATGGACAGCCCGTTCCTCAGGCGCCCCGATCTGCTGCGCTCGATCATCCTGCACTGGCAGCGCCATCCGAGCCTTTCCTATCTCTTTTCCGGCCTCTTCATCGGCCCGACCAGCCAGGCGCCGCGCATCGACGAGGCACGCCACGACGCCCTCTACGAGCTCGAGATCGCGCTCGCCCAGATCCCGCATCCGGGCCGCGGCGAGGCGCCGCTGCCCTGGCTCGTCGACCGGCTGCTGCGCAACCTCCTCGTCGACGTCACCGGCAACACCCATCGCTCGGAAATCTGCATCGACAAGCTCTATTCGCCGGACGGGCCGACCGGCCGGCTCGGCCTCGTCGAATTCCGCGGCTTCGAGATGCCGCCCGATGCGCGCATGAGCCTTGCCCAGCAGGTGCTGATCCGGGCGCTGATCGCGCGGCTCTGGCATGCGCCGGTCGGCGGCCATCTGATCCGCTGGGGCACGGTGCTGCAGGACCGCTTCATGCTGCCGCATTTCGTCTGGGAGGATTTCCTCGACGTGCTGCGCGATCTCGGCGAGCACGGCTTCGAGATGCGGCCCGAATGGTACGAGGCGCAGGCCGAGTTCCGCTTCCCGTTCTGCGGCGAGGTCGAATACGACGGCGTGCACCTGGAAATCCGCCAGGCGCTGGAGCCTTGGCACGTGCTCGGCGAGACCGGCGCGATCGGCGGCACGGTGCGCTACACCGACAGCTCGGTCGAGCGGCTGCAGGTCAAGATGACGACCACCGACCCGGAGCGCTACGTCGTTGCCTGCAACGGGCGGCGCGTGCCGCTGCAGCAGACAGGGACCGGCGGCGTCGCGGTCGGCGCGGTGCGCTACAAGGCCTGGCAGCCGGCGATGGCGCTCCATCCGGTGCTGCCGATCGACGCGCCGCTCACCTTCGACATCTTCGACACCTGGACGGGCAGGGCGCTCGGTGGCTGCGTCTATCACGTCGCCCATCCGGGCGGGCGCAACTACGACACATTCCCGGTCAACAGCTACGAGGCCGAGGCGCGCCGGCTTGCCCGCTTCGAGCCCCGCGGTCATACTCCGGGCGTCTACGTGCCGCAGCCGGAATTGCCGCACCGCGAATTTCCGATGACTCTCGACCTCCGGCGGTCCCCGGGTATCTGATCGATGACGAAGAAGGGCGGAGCAGCACTGGAGCTGTCGCGGTCGCGCCTGCTCGCCGCCTATCGGCCCGTGCCCGGCGCGCCGGACGAACTGATCGGTGTCGACGGGACGATTCGCCCGGTCTGGGCCGATTTCATCGAACATCTCTCGGCGCTCGGCGAGGAGGAACTGGCGGTCCGCCGGGCCCGCGCCGACCAGCACCTGCGCGACGCCGGCGTGTTCTTCCGCCAGTACGGGGCGCAGGACACCGCCGAGCGCGACTGGCCGCTGAGCCACATGCCGGTGCTGATCGACGAGGCCGAATGGGCCGGGATCGAGGCCGGTCTCGTCGAGCGCGCCAACCTGCTCGAGGCGGTGGTCGCCGACCTTTACGGCGAGAACCGGCTGGTCGCCGACGGCCATTTGCCGGCGGCGCTCGTCGCCTCCAATCCGGAATGGCTGCGCCCGCTCGTCGGGGTGACGCCCCGGTCCGGCCATTTCCTGCATTTCGTCGCCTTCGACATCGGCCGTGGCCCGCAGGGGCAATGGTGGGTGCTCGGCGACCGCACGCAGGCGCCTTCCGGCGCCGGCTTTGCCCTCGAGAACCGGATCGCCACCTCGCGCGTCTATTCCGATCTCTACGCGCGAGCCCGGGTGCACCGGCTCGCCGGCTTCTTCCGCTCGTTCCGCGACGCGCTGCAGGGCCAGCGCGCCGGGCGGCGCGGCCAGGTCGGCATCCTGACGCCGGGGCCGCTCAACGACACCTATTTCGAGCACGCTTTCATCGCCCGCTATCTCGGCTTCACCCTGCTCGAGGGCGAGGACCTGACGGTCAGCGAGGGCCGGCTGATGGTGCGCACGGTCGCCGGCCTCAAGCCGGTCAGCGTGCTCTGGCGCCGGCTCGACGCGACCTGGGCCGACCCGCTGGAGCTCGCCGAGGGCTCGCGCATCGGCACGGCCGGCCTCGTCGCCGCGGTCCGGGCCGGCGGCGTCACGATGGTCAACGCGCTCGGTTCGGGCATTCTCGAAACCCGGGCGTTCCTAGCCTTCATGCCGCGTCTTTCCGAGGTTCTGACCGGCAAGCCGCTCGGCATGCCGAACATCGCCACCTGGTGGTGCGGCGAGGACTCGGTGCGCGACTACGTCAAGGCCAATGCCGAGCGGTTGGCGGTCGGGGCGGCGCTCTCCACCCGCATGCCGTTCGAATACGACGACGTCCATGTCGTCGCCGGCGAGTTCCGCAGCGGCGAGAAGGGCTCGTTCGATGCTTGGCTCGACGCCGAGGGGCCGCATCTCATCGCCCAGGAGGCGGTGACCTGCTCGACGACGCCGGCCTTTGCCGGCGACCGGCTGGAGCCGCGGCCGATGAGCCTTCGGGTGTTCCTCGCGCGCACGCCGGACGGCTGGCACGCGATGCCCGGCGGTTTCGCGCGGATCGGCGGGTCGAGCGATTCGGCGATGCTCTCCATGCAGCGCGGCGGTTCGGTCGCCGACGTCTGGGTGATCAGCGACCGGCCGGTCGCCGCCGAAAGCATGCTGCAGACCGGGCCGTCCTCGCTGCAGCGCATGGAGCACGGCGTGCTGCCGAGCCGGGCCGCCGACAACCTCTATTGGCTCGGGCGCTATGTCGAGCGCACCGAGCACATGATGCGCCTGCTCAGGGCCTACAATGTGCGCCTCGCCGAAGCGGACCTCGCGGATTCGCCGCTGCTCGGCGTGCTCGAGGAGCAGCTTCGCGGCTTCGGCGTCGATCCGGAGGAGGGCATTCCGCAGGCCGTCCTCGACGCCCTCGGCGCGGCGGTCGGCAGCAGCGGCCGGGTGCGCGACCGGCTTTCGATCGACGGCTGGATGGCGCTCAGCGATCTCGACAAGACGCTGCGACGGTTCGCCCTCACCGTGAAGCCGGGCAACGACGCGGCGCGCGCGATGAACGTGCTCCTGCGCAAGATGGCCGGCTTCTCGGGCCTCGTGCAGGAGAACATGTACCGCTTCACCGGCTGGCGCTTCCTCAATCTCGGCAAGTCGCTGGAGCGGGCGCTGGCGATGACGTCGGTGCTCGCGTCCTGCGCCGACCCGCAGGCGCCGGAGGGCAGCTTCGATCTCGCCATCGAGGCGGGCGACAGCGTCATGACCCATCGCCGGCGCTATCCGGTCGCGGCGAACCGGGCGACGGTCGTCGATCTCCTCGCCCTCGACCCGCTCAATCCGCGCTCGATCATCTACCAGCTCGACGCCATGGACGAGCACATCTCGTTCCTGCCGGGCAACGAGCCGCACCAGCCGATGTCGGATCTGCGCCGGGCGATGATGAAGACGCGGACGGAAGTCGCCGTGCACACGCCGGAAACGCTCGATACCGACGCGCTCTACGAGCTCTGGGGCCATATCGCCGGCCTCTCGGACGAGCTCTCTGCGACCTATCTGAGGTGAGCGGAGCGCATGCTCTACGACGTCGCCCTCAAGATCAGCTACACCTACGAGGCCCAGGCCGATGCCGGCCGGCACCTCTTGCGGCTGGTGCCGATGGACATTCCCGGCGAGCAGCGGCTGATCGCCGGTGCGCTCGACGTCCTGCCGAAGCCGGCCGAGTGGCTGAACCGCACCGATTTCTTCGGCAATCCGGTGGTCGAGATCGCCTTCGATGCGCCGCATGGCGATCTCATCTTCAAGGTGGTCGCGCGCGTCGAGCGGCTGGCGACGGTCGCCGCGTTCGACGTCTCGCCGCGCCCCGCCGACCTTGCCCGCGAGATCGACGCCTATCGCGGCCTCGATCCGCGGGCGCCGCATCATTTCACCGCGCCCTCGGCGCGGGCGCCGGGCAATATCGAGATCGCCGACTATGCGCGGCAGGCAACGGCCGAGGCGGGTACGGCGCGCGCCGCCGTCGAAGCGCTCGGCCTCGCCCTCCATCGCGACATGCGCTACGACCCGGAGGCGACGACGGTCGAGACCTCGGCTGCCGAGGCCTTCGCCTACCGGCACGGCGTCTGCCAGGATTTCAGCCATGTGATGATCACCGGGCTCCGGGCGATCGGCATCCCGGCCGGCTATGTCAGCGGCTTTCTCAGGACCATTCCGCCGAAGGGCAAGCCGCGCCTCGAGGGCGCCGACGCCATGCATGCCTGGGTGATGGCGTGGTGCGGCTTCGAGACCGGCTGGCTCGAATACGATCCGACCAACGCCATGTGGGTCGGCACCGACCACATCGTGATCGCCCGCGGCCGCGACTATTACGACGTCGCGCCGGTCAAGGGCATCATGCGCACCTCGGGGGCGCAGACGAGCGAGCAGTCGGTCGACGTCAAGCCGCTCGGCTGAGGCCGCCTCACTCCGGCTTGAGGTCGCCGGCGATCTCGCGCAGGCGGAACTTCTGGATCTTGCCCGACGCGGTGCGCGGCAGCTCCTCGGAAATCTCCAGCCGCTCCGGCCAATACTGCTTCGACATGCCGGCCGCGGCGAGGTGCCGACGCACCTCGTCGAGGGTCAGCGTCATCTCCGGCTTCAGCGTGACGAAGGCGCAGCCGCGCTCGCCGAGGCGCTCGTCGGGCATGGCGACGACGGCGGCGGCGGCGACGGCCGGGTGGCGATAGAGGATCTCCTCGACCTCGACCACGGGGACGTTCTCGCCGCCACGGATGATGATGTCCTTGGCCCGTCCGGTGATGCGGATGTAGCCGTCGGCGTCCATGCGGGCGAGGTCGCCGGTGTCGAACCAGCCGTCCTCGGTGAACTTCGCCAGCTCGGGGCGCTTGAAATAGCCGACGAAGTTGCCGGCGCCGCGCGCCTCGAGGCGGCCCTCGACGCCGGTCGGGGCGGTGTTGTCGTCGTCGTCGCGGACGCGGACCTCCATGCCGGGCACGGCGACGCCGTCGCTGCCGAAGGCCTTTTCGGCCGGATCGCCGGGCTTCGTCGTCGTCACGGCGCCGTTCTCGGTCATGCCCCAGGCCGAGATGATCTCGGCGCCGAGCTTTTCGGCGGCGCGCTCGGCGAGAATGCTCGGGATCGGCGCGCCGGCGGCGAGGAAAATCCCGAGGCTCGAGATATCGCAGGCCGAAAGGGCAGGCGTGCCGGCGAGATCGGCGAGGAACGGCGTCGAGGCCATGGTGAAGCTGACGGCCTCGTCCTCGATCAGCGTGGCGGCGACGGCGGGGTCCCAGACATCCTGCAGAACGGCCTTGGCGCCGAGATAGACCGGCATCATCAGGCCGTACATGAAGCCCGTCTGGTGGGCCATCGGCGAGGCCATCAGGACGACGTCGTCGGCGGAAAGGCCGAGGCGCTCGGCGTAGACGACGATGTTGGAAAAGAGCGTGTTGGAGGTGTGCATCACCCCCTTCGGCTCGCCGGTGGTGCCGGAGGTGTAAAGGAGCTGGACGACGTCGTCCGGGCCCATGCGGCGCTCGGCGAACAGCCGCTCGCGCTCGGCATCGCCCTCGCGGCGCTTGCCGAGGAGGGCGGTCTCGAAGGCGGCTTCGCCCTCGCCACCGATGACGATGACGTGCTCGAGCTTCGGCAGGCCGGGCTTCAGGCCTTCGAGCATCGCCGGATAGTCGAAGCCGCGATAGCTCTTCGGCACGACGACGAGGCGGCTGTCGGCATGGCCGAGCATGTAGCCGACCTCGCGTTCGCGGAAGATCGGCATGATCGGATTGGTGACCGCGCCGATGCGCATGGCGGCGAGGTGGAGCGCGGTGAACTCCCACCAGTTCGGCAACTGGCAGGAGACGACGTCGTCCTTGCCGATGCCGAGGTCTACGAGGGCGAGCGCCATGCGGTCGACGATGCGGCGGAGCTGGCGCCAGGTCAGGGTGGTGGTGCGCCCGCTCGTCGAATTGCGGGCGACGATGGCGGCCTTGTCGGGCGTTGCCGCGGCGACCGCGTCGAGACGGTCGATGACCGTGATGCCGGGCCAGAACCGGCCGGCGCTGCGGACGCGATCCTCTGGAACAGTTATACGCACGGACATAACTCACCCTCGCTGCTCGAATGCGGCAGCGCCGCACCATTTCCCCGTTGGGGATCGAGCCTATTTCGCGCGGTCGGCGGTGACCAATCCATGCATCTTCACATTGTCATTTCTCACGAGGCTCCGGGCTGTATCGAAGCGGGACAGGCGGGCGCGCCGACGCCGCAGGCGCGACCTGCCGGCCGCCCGAGCGGCTGCATAACGCCTTGTTCACAAAGGGCTATATCGCAGGTGGTCCGATCCGGCGAGAAACACGGCCATCGAGCACGGGTCTTGCTCTTCTGCCGTTGCGACGGTTCTGCCGTCCAGCAACGGGATTTCGGGCATGGCATTCGAGGCAGGAACAGGACGGCATTTCGGTGTGGCGGGCTATGGCCGGCAGCCATGGCCGGCGCGCGCCCGGACGCTGTCGGGGATGCCGCCGGCAACGCCGTTCCTCGCCGCCCTCACGATCGTCGCCGTCCTTCTCGTCATCGTCGTCTCGCCGACCATGCTCCTGCAGGTCGGCTTCAACTACGGCAGCGAGGGCGGCGGGACGCTCGAGAAGTTCCACCCCTCGACCTTCGTGCTGATCGCGGCCTTCGGCCTCTATGCGGTGTTTTTCGGCAATCCGGTCAGCTTCCTCGACCGGATCGCGGCGACCCATCGCCTCGTCGTCATCTATCTCATCGGCCTGGCGATCCTGCTCGTGCAGGTGATCTTCGTGCAGCGCGCGGCGTTCTCGCCGGTGGTCGACACCTTCCTGCCGCCGGCGCTGTTCCTCATCATGGTCGAGGCGCTCGAGGCGCGGACGCGGCGGCGGCTGGCGCTGTTCCTCCATGTCTTCTTCCTGGCCAACGCGCTTCTCGGCTACTACGAGTTCCTGACCGGGCACATCCTGCTGCCGCCGATCGGCGGCGCGCTCGAGGAGCTGACCTACGACTGGCGCGCGGCGGCGCTGCTCGGCCATCCGCTGACCAATGCCAACCTGACCGGCGCCTATCTCCTGATGCTCCTCTTCGGCGGGGCGCGGAGGCTCCCGCCGCTCGTCGCGGCGCTGCTCTTTGCCGTCAATTTCGGTGCGATGTTCGCCTTCGGCGGCCGCGCCGCGCTGGCGCTGCTCGTCGTCGTTCTCGCCCTTCGCGCGGTCTACGGCTTCGGGACGACCGCCGCCGGCCGGGGCTTCGACCTCAGCCACGCGATCATCGCGGCGATCGCCATTCCGGCGACGGCCGCCGCCGTCGTCATTGCCGCCGATGCGGGCTTTTTCGCCAAGTTCCTCGACCGCGTCGTCGAGGACAATGGCAGCGCGACGACCCGGCTTGCGATGTTCGATGTCTTCGCGGCGCTGCCGCTGCAGGAGATCCTGTTCGGCCCGGATCAGGAACTGGTGACGACGCGGCTCCACATCGAGGGGCTCGAATACGGTATCGAGAGCTTCGAGGTCGCCTTCGTGCTGACCTACGGCCTCGTGCCGTCGCTGTTCTTCTTCGGCGGGCTCGCGGTGTTCTCGGCCGCCGTTCTTGCCCGCACGACGCGCGGTGCGATCGTGCCGCTCGTCTATTTCTTCGCCGTCGCCAGCACCTCGGTCAGCCTTTCCTCGAAGTCCGGCCTGTTGTCGATCATCGTCCTGATGCTGCTCATCCTGATGGAGCGGCCCGATACGGACGCTGCGGCGAGCTCTCAGGCATTGCGCCGGCCGGCATAGGCCTCGACCGCTCCGGCGAGCACATCGACCGTCGGCGCGGCGATGCCGGCCTCGGCGATCATCGTGCGGCAGTCGGCGGCGAGATCGGCCATGTCGTCGGCGGCGGCATTGGCGTGGCCGTCGATGGCGAACTCGGCGAGCTTGGAGGCAAAGAAGCGGCGCAGGAACGCGACCACCAGCCATTCGGGCAGATAGTCGGCAAGGAAGTCGAACTTCGCCGGCGAGGGCGTCTTGCCGAGCGCCCGCACGCAGGCGAGCCCCTCGGAGAGGCCGCGCCGCATGAGCGCGAGGTCGGCGCGGTTGCCGGCGAGGGCGGCCGAGCGGCCGCCGTTGCGATAGAGCGCGCCGCAGATGGCGGTGATGAAGAAGGCATGGGTCATCAGCCAGGCTTCCATGTCGGGCACGCGCTCGACCGCAAACCCGGCGGCCGCGAAGACCGCGGCGATCTCGGCAGGCCTTGCCGGCGATGCGCCGAGCACCGGACCGAAGGTCGTCGCCTGCTGGCGGACGGCGGCATAGCGGATCGTGCCGCCGTCGTGGACGCCGCCGGCGCCGGCGAAGCCGAAGAACGTCCGGTCGGCGCCGAAGCGGCCGACGAGCTCGGCGACCCGCAGCGGGCAGTTGGAGAAGAAGAGAATGTCCGGCCGGCCGGGCAGGGCGTCGAGCAGCGGCAGGGCGGACGTGATCTGACCGTCGCGCAGGGCAACGAGGACGAGATCACAGGGATCGGCGCCCGGCGTAGCGACGACGCGGACCGGCGGCCCGGAACGGCTGCCGTCGACGATGTTCTCGAGGACGAGGCCTTCCCGCTCGAGCTCGGCGAGCCTCTTGCCGCGGGCGAGGACATCGACCGCGTGGCCACTCTCGGCGAGACGTCCGCCATAGATCGAGCCGATCACGCCGGCGCCGACGACGAGGATCTTCATGGGCCTGCGACCTCCATTGCGAGTCCCTTCATTAACGCAAAATCTATTGCGTTTAGATAGAATGGTAAAGCAGCAATCGCTGCATTAAGGTCCGTGCACGACATGGGTGGGGAACGAGCGATGAAGCGACCGGGCGGGCGCAGCGCGCGGGTGGGCAAGGCGGTGCTCGACGCGGTGATCGCGGAAGTCGCCGAGAACGGGGCGGCGGGGCTCACGGTCGCCGCCGTCGCGGCGCGGTCCGGCGTCCACGCCACGTCGATCTACCGGCGCTGGGGCAGTGTCGCGCGGCTCGGGCTCGAGGCGGCGCTGGCGGTGGCCGAGGAGCGGGTCCCGGTGCCGGACACCGGGTCGCTTTCGGGGGATCTTGCCGTTTTCCTCGCCGCGCTCGAGGCCCATGTGCGCACGCCGCTCGGCGGCGCGCTGCTCGTTCTATCGACGGCAGGCGATGCCGACATGGCCGAGGCGCGGACGACGTTCTGGCGCGAGCGGCTCGGCAAGGCCCGGGCGATCTTCACCCGGGCGATGGCGCGCGGCGAGGTCGCGGCCGATACCGATCCGGACGAGGCCCTGCAGTTCGCGATCGCGCCGATCTACCTGCGTGCCCTGGTGCTGCAGGCACCGGCCGATGCCGCCTTCCTTGCCCAGACGGTCGAGATTGTCGGGCGGGCGTTCGCGGCAAGGGGAACGGCCTGACCGGCAAGGCTCAGGATGCCGGCCGGCCGCGCGCGTCGAGGGCGTCGTCGACGAAATCCTCGACGAGGGCGACGGCGGTCTCGGGATCGGGCGGACCGTCCTTCAGCGCGTGGCGCAGCCACAGGCCGTCGATCATTGCCGCGGTCGCCTCGGCGAGGCGGACGGCGTCGGTCGTGCCGGTGAGCTGGCGGAAGGCGAAGCGCAGATTGCTGTCGAGGCGGCGGGCATAGATGCGGAAGAGCCGGCGTGCCGATTCCGAGCTCTGGGCGCGCACGTAGAACACCAGCCAGGCGGCGATCGTCGCCGGCTCGAACTGGTCGGCCGAGAAGCAGGCGGCAATGAGGGCCGAGATGCGGTCGCGCGGGGTGCGGGCGCGGCCGAGCCCCTGGCGCGCCGCCTCGCCGAGGCGGACGAGCAGCTCGCGCATGGTGGCGAGGAACAGTTCCTCCTTGCCGCCGAAATAGTGATGGGCGAGGGCGGCCGAGACGCCGGCGCGTTCGGCGATCTGGCTCACCGTCACGTCGAGGGAGCCGACTTCGCCGATCGCCTCGATCGTCGCGTCGATGAGGGCGCGGCGGCGGATCGGTTCCATTCCAAGCTTCGGCATCGGGGGGTGTCCTGCTGGTTTCGGCCAGCCTAATTTTAATTGATCCGTCAATCAATTACCGATCGCCGGAATCGCCGCGAGGGTGGACTTGGGGCCGGCATCGGGGCAAAACGGTAACAGTTTTGCGACATCCGCGCACCCGGAAGGAATTGCCATGACCCGCACGAAGACCGCCGTTCTCGGCGCCATCGCCCTCATCGCCCTTGCCGCCGGCCCGGCGGCAGCGGCCGAGCCGGACGCCTGCGGCACCGTGCGCTTTTCCGACGTCGGCTGGACCGACATCACCGCGACGACGGCGGCGACCAGCGTCGTCCTGGAGGCGCTCGGCTACAAGACCGACGTCAAGGTCTTGTCTGTGCCGGTGACCTACACCTCGCTCGCCGCCGGCGACATCGACGTCTTCCTCGGCAACTGGATGCCGACGATGGAGGGTGACATCGCGCCCTATCGCGACAAGGGCACGGTCGACACCGTGCGCGAGAACCTGAAGGGCGCCAAGTACACGCTCGCCGTGCCGCAATACAGCTTCGAGGCGGGCCTCAAGGACTTCTCCGACATCGCCAAGTTCAAGGACAAGCTCGCCGGCAAGATCTACGGCATCGAGCCGGGCAACGACGGCAACCGGCTGATCCTCGACATGATCGAGAAGGACAATTTCGGCCTCAAGGGCTTCGATCTCGTCGAGTCCTCGGAGCAGGGCATGCTGGCGCAGGTCGCCCGCGCGGCCAAGAAGAACGAGGACATCGTGTTCCTCGGCTGGGAGCCGCATCCGATGAACTCGAAGTTCGAGATGGCCTATCTCGCGGGCGGCGACGACGTGTTCGGCCCCGATTTCGGCGGCGCGACGGTCTTCACCAACACCCGTGCCGGCTACGTTGCCGAATGCGGCAATGTCGGCGCACTGCTGAAGAACCTCGAATTCTCGCTGGCCATGGAAAACGAGATCATGGGCGCGATCCTCGACGACGGCGCCGAGCCGAAGGCGGCGGCCGGCGCCTGGCTGAAGGGCCATCAGGACGTCGTCGGCGGCTGGCTCGCCGGCGTGACGACCCGTGACGGCGGCGACGCCGTGGCCGCGGTGAAGGCGGCGCTCGCCAAGTAAGGATCGCAACGCTCGCTCGAAGGGCGGACGATGGACTGGCTGACCGACCACAAGCTGCCGATCGGCAAGGGCGTCCAGGCGCTGGTCGACTGGATCACGGCCAACGGCTCGTGGTTTTTCGACGGGCTG
This sequence comes from Pseudomonadota bacterium, assembly GCA_029572955.1. Lineage (GTDB taxonomy): Bacteria > Pseudomonadota > Alphaproteobacteria > Rhizobiales > JAKPQE01 > JAKPQE01. The sequence goes on along the minus strand of JAKPQE010000119.1, from coordinate 5,970 downwards.
GCGCGTGTGCTCGAGGCGATGATCGGGGCGATCCTCTGGCTCTTACAGGCGCCGCATCCGCTGATCGTCGTCGCGGCGCTCACTGCGCTCGCCTTCGCCATCCGCCGGTCGGTGCCGTTCGCCGCCTTCGCGGCTGCCGGGCTGCTCCTGATCATCAACCAGGGCTACTGGGAAGAAACCACCGAGACGCTGGCGCTCGTCATCGCCTCGACGATCGTGTGCATGGGCATCGGCGTGCCGGTCGGCATCGCCGCGGCGCACCGGCCGGTCTTCTATGCCTGGCTGCGGCCGGTGCTCGACCTGATGCAGACGATCCCGACCTTCGTCTACCTGATCCCGGCGCTCATTCTCTTCGGCCTCGGCATGGTGCCGGGCCTCATCGCGACGGTCGTGTTCGCGCTGCCGGCGCCGATCCGGCTCACCCAGCTCGGCGTTTCCTCGACGCCGAAGACGCTGATCGAGGCGGGCGAGGCGTTCGGCGCGACGGGCTGGCAGCTCCTGTGGAAGATCGAGCTGCCGCACGCCCTGCCGCAGATCATGGCCGGCGTCACCCAGACCATCATGCTGTCGCTGTCGATGGTGGTGATCGCGGCGCTCGTCGGCGCCGACGGGCTCGGCGTGCCGACGCTCCGGGCGCTCAATCAGGTCAATATCGCCAAGGGTTTCGAGGTCGGGCTGGCGATCGTGCTCGTCGCCATCATCCTCGACCGCCTTTTCAGGGCAGAGCGGACAGGCGAGCGATGAACGAGCCGGTCGTCAGGCTGGCGCATGTCGACGTCGTCTTCGGGCAGAAGCCGGAACTGGCGCTGCCGCTGATGGATGCCGGCCGCTCGCGCGAGGAGATCCAGGCCGAGACCGGCCAGATCGTCGGCGCGCGCGACTGCTCCCTCGACATCCATGGCGGCGAGATCGTCGTCCTGATGGGGCTTTCCGGCTCGGGCAAGTCGACGCTGCTGCGCACTATCAACGGCCTCAACCCGGTGATCCGCGGCTCGGTCGAGGTGTTCGACGGGCGCCGGCACATCGATGTCGTCCATGCCGACGCGGGCGAGCTCAGGGCGCTGCGGACCCGGCGCATCGCCATGGTGTTCCAGCAGTTCGCGCTTCTGCCGTGGCGCACGGTCGCCGACAATATCGGCTTCGGCCTCGAGCTTGCCGGCGTCAAGAAGGCCGAGCGGCGCCGGCGGGTCGAGCGCCAGCTCGCCCTCGTCAATCTCGGCGAGTGGGCGAATGCCTATGTGCACGAGCTTTCCGGCGGCATGCAGCAGCGGGTGGGGCTCGCCCGGGCGTTCGCCACCGACGCGCCGATCCTGCTCATGGACGAGCCGTTCTCGGCGCTCGATCCGCTGATCCGGGCGCATCTGCAGGACGAGCTCATCGACCTGCAGAAAAAGCTCGGCTCGACCATCGTCTTCGTCAGTCACGATCTCGACGAGGCGCTGAAGATCGGCAGCCGCATCGCCATCATGGAGGGCGGGCGGATCATTCAGGTCGGAACGCCGCAGGAGATTGTTCTCGATCCGGCAACGCCTTATGTCGAAGACTTCGTAGCCCACATGAATCCGCTCAACGTGCTTCGGGCGGTCGAGGTGATGACCCCGGCCGAGACGGCGCCGGCGGACGACCTGCCGCGCGCGAGTCCGGAGACGCCGGTGCGCCGGCTGATGGAAATGCGCCTCGCGGCGCGCCGGCCGATCGTCATCGAGGAGGACGGCAAGGTCGTCGGCATCGTCGACGAGGACGGCCTCTGGCGGGCGCTGTTGCGGCAGGATGGCGACGACCGGCCGGCGTCCTGATCGCGGCGCGCGGCCCGGGCATGGCCGGGCGAAAGCGGAAAACCCCGCGGGTTTTCGGTCGGTTCGGCGCTAATCGGCGGGCGCCGGTTTTGGAGCGGACGGTGCGTTGATGAGGCCGACCCCGAGGACGGCGGCGAGCAGGCCGAATGCCACGGACAGGGGGGGGACCTCGCCGAGGACCACCATGCCGAGGACGACGCCGACGCCGGCGCGCAGGTAGCTCTGGCTGGCGACACCGAGCGAGCCGAGCGTCCCGATCAGCCGGAAATAGACGAGCAGGGCCGTCCCGGTGCAGAAGACCGCGAGCACGAGGGTCGCGGCGATGGTCGCCGGGCGCGGGTGCAGCGCCAGCGGATCCTCCAGCACGAAAGCCAGCGGCACCAGAACGGCCGTCGCCCAGATCATGGTGCCGAGTGCCGTCTCCAGTGGCCCGAGCGCGGCGAAGCGCCGGCCATAGATCGCGGCAGCGCCATAGAGCATGGCCCCGGCGAGGCAGGCCAGCTGGCCGGCGACCGCGGTTCCGAGGCCGGAAAGGGCGTCGACGCCGACGATCAGCACCACCCCGGCAAGGCCGATCACCGCGCCGGCGAGCTTGCGCCCGCCGAGTGCCTCGTGACGGCTGAAAAGGGCGGTGAAGAGAAAGACGAAAATGGGCGAGATCGAGTTGAGGACGCTCGCGAGGCCGGCGCCGACATATTGCTGGCCCCATGCCAGCACCGTCCAGGCGGCGATGCTGTTGAAGATCGCCTGGACCCCGAGCATCGCCCAGATGCGGATGCCACTCGGCAGCCGGCGCCGGCCGAGCACGAGAACGGCGGACAGGAAAAGGGCGGCGCCGGCGACCCGCGCCGCGATCAGGGTGATCGGGGGGATGTCGGCGACCGCGATCTTGATGAAGAGGTAGGACGAGCCCCAGAGCAGCGCCAGGACACCGAGGAGGAGGTATTCGCCGACCGGCGGTCGCTTCGGGGTCATCGGCTGTCGTCTCCCGCGTCGGTGTCGCTCACCGGGCAGGATTAGACCCTGGCTTCGCGTCTATGCTTCGATTAGTATCGAACCATGAAGGAAGGTCCGAACATAGCCTATGTCGCGATGCTGATCGGCGATCCCGCGCGCGCCAACATGCTGACCGCGCTGATGGCCGGCAAGGCGCTGACGGCGAGCGAGCTGGCGTCGGAGGCCGGGGTCACCTTGCAGACCGCCAGCTCGCATCTGGCAAAGCTCATGTCCGGCGGGCTCCTGACGCTTCGCAAGCAGGGCCGGCACAAGTATTTCGCCCTCGCCAGCGACGAGGTCGCCAAAGTCCTCGAAGGCCTGATGGGCCTTGCCGCCGGCAGCGGCCATCTGCGCACCCGGACCGGGCCGCGCGACGCGGCGCTGCGCAAGGCCCGGGTCTGCTACGACCATCTCGCCGGCGAGGCGGGCACGCGTCTCTACCGCCACCTCGTCGATGCCGGGTTGCTGCGCCACGACGACGGCGCGCTGCAGCTGACCGGGCCGGGGCGCGACTTCGTCGGTCGGTTCGGCGTCGATCTCGACAGCCTGGAGCGCGGCCGGGCGGTGCTCTGCCGGGAATGCCTCGACTGGAGCGAGCGCACCTCGCACCTCGCCGGAAGCCTCGGGCGGGCGCTTCTGGCGCGCATGGAAGACCTCGGCTGGGCGCGGCGGGATCCGGCCTCACGCGCCATCCTCTTTTCGGCCCGGGGCGAACGGGAGTTCGACCGGCTGCTGGCGGGCGAGTGAGGCCGCAGCGATCGCGGCTCGCCCCTTGTCCGAGGCCCGACTTCACATGCCGCCGCGGTGCTTGCGGTGGGCCGGGCCCCTGTGGTGGAACAGCGCCTCGGTCATCTCGGCCTCGGAAATGCGGCCGTCGCCATCGACATCGATGACATCGAAGGGCAGCGGGAAGCGGCGGTTCTTCGGGCGCCCGGTCGTCTGCCGCCAGCGGGCGACGTATTCCTCGAAGCTGCGATATTCCTCGCGACCGAGATAGCCGTCGCGGTCGAGGTCGTGCACCGAATAGACACGCGGGCGGGCGGGCTCGGCGGGCGGCTTCGCTTCGGGTGGCGCGGTATCCGATGCGGTTCCGTCCGGAACGGGCGCAGCCGTTTCCGGTGTGGGGGGCGCCGGCGCCTCGTCGGCAAGGGTCGGCCCGGCGGCGAGGAGGAGGGCGGCGAGCGCGGATCGGCAAAGGGCAAGGCGGGTGGTCATGGCGCTTTCGCCTTTGCTTCGAGATAGGCGGTGAGGTCGGAAAGCTCGGCCGGCGTGAAGCCGAAGCGGCTGTGGGCGCGGATCGAGCCCTCGGCGAGGAGCCTGGCGACCGCCTCGGGTTCTGTTGCGAGTGCCGTCGGATCGGCGGCGTGGCAGTAGACGCAGTTGTCTTCGTAGAGGGTGCGGCCGGCCGCTTCCGGCCCGGTCTCGCCGGTCTCGGCGGCGGCGAGCGCCTCCTCGGAGAGCTTTTCGTAGAAGCCGCCGCCGTCCCAGAAACCGGGCTCGGAACAGCCGATGCAAGGGTGCCCGGATTCCACCGGGAAGCTGACGCCGCCGTTCCACTTGAAGCGGGCGCAGGCATTGTGGGTGACCGGGCCGCGGCAGCCGAGCTTGTAGAGACACCAGCCGTTGCGGGCGCCGTCGTCGTCAGGGCTTTCGGCGAACTTGCCCTCGACGAAGAAGTGGTAGCGATCGCAGCCCTCGTGCACCGTCGCGCCATAGAAGGCGAACGGGCGCTTCTTGTCGTCGAGCGGCGGCAGGGCGTCGAAGGCGAGGCGATAGGCGAGGGTGCCGGCAAGGGCGAGCGGCATCGGCGGGCAGCCGGGGAGATTGACGAGCGGGCGTTCGGGAACGAGCCCGGCTGCCATCAACTCGCCGACGCCCATGGCGCCGGTCGGGTTGGGCCGTGCCGACGCGATGCCGCCGAAGGAGGAGCAGCTGCCGGCGGCGAGGACCGCGGCGGCCCCGGCGACGGTCTCGGCCAGCATGGCGAGGTTGGATTGCCCGGCGATTGCGGAAAAGGCGCCATCCGCGCCGGTCGGCACCGAGCCCTCGACGACGACGAGATAGGCACCGGCGTGGCGGGCCATGGTGTCGAGGCGGGCGGCCTCGGCGGCCTCGCCCGAGGCGGCCTGCAGGGTGTGGTGATAGTCGAGCGACAGGAAGTCGAAGACGAGGTCCTCGAGGGTCGGGGCGAAGGCGCGCGTCAGGCTCTCGGTGCAGCCGGTGCATTCCTGGAAGGAGAGCCAGACGACCGGCGGGCGCGCCGCTCCGGCCATCGCCCCGGCAAGCGCGGGGATGGCGGAGGCGGGCAGGGCAAAGGCACCGGCGAGCGTCGCTGCGAGCGCGAGGAATTCGCGCCGGTCGACAGCCGGCTCAGTGCCTGTCGGGTCGATCCGTTTCCCGGTCACCTCTCGGGTTCCCTCGTCAGGGTGCCCCACTCTCATCGGACTGCCGGCCGGCGCCCGTCGCATTGACTATCGTCAGGCGCAATCGGGGTTTGACCGGCACCCTTTCTCATGTGGATTATCGGGGCCGGTTTGAGGAGGCGCCGCGCGGTCGCGGGCGCGAAGGGCAGGGTTGACGGAGATGCATGACGGGACGACGGCCGAGATCGGCTTCGGCGACTTCCTGAAGGTCGACATCCGCATCGGGACGATCGTCGAGGCGGCGCCGTTTCCCGAGGCGCGAAAGCCGGCGATCAAGCTGATGATCGATTTCGGGCCGGAGATCGGCATCAAGAAGTCGTCGGCGCAGATCACCAGGCACTACGCGCCGGAGACGCTGGTCGGCCGACAGGTGGCGGCGGTCGTCAATTTCCCGCCGCGCCAGATCGGCCCGATCATGTCGGAGGTGCTGACCCTCGGCTTCCCGGACGAGGCGGGCGAGGTGGTTCTCGTCTCGACCGAACGGGGCGTACCGAATGGCGGCCGGCTGTTCTGAGCCCTGCCGTCCCCCGCAATCCGGTGGAAAACCTCGAGGTTTTTCAATTCACAAGGCGCTCCCTGCGGCGTGAGCGGGGGCGTGATTTTTCTCGCCTCCGTTTGTTTTGCCAGTGATCGGTCGAGGCGCCATCTTCAGGGCGTCGGACGGGACGAACCCGCCGGCCGGGACCAGAAAGAAAGGCTCCCGAACCCCACACCGACCCACGGAGACCAGACCCATGAAGACCATCACCGCCATC
>JAKPQE010000116.1 GCA_029572955.1 Pseudomonadota bacterium | reverse complement strand
TCGGTGCTGTCGCAGAACCAGGGCGGCATCGTCACCTTCGGCATCGTCATCCTCATCCTGACGATCACCAGCGCCATCGAGAGCATCCGCTATGGCCTCAACCGGGCCTATGGCGGCCGCGACCGCCGTTCCTTCCTCTATCGCCGGGTGCAGAGCATCGCCTTCGTGCTCGGCGGCGGCACGGTGCTGCTGCTGACCGCGTTGCTCGCCGTCGCCGTGCCGCTCGCCTTCGATTTCCTCGAGCCGCACATCCCCCATCTCGGCGATCTGCGCGCCATGGTCGATCTCGCCCGCTTCGCGCTGATCGTCGTGGTGCTGACGATCTTCCTTCTGGCCATGCACCAATGGCTGCCGGCGCGGCGCCAGAGCGTTGCCGAGATCGCCCCCGGCATCTTCGTCACGCTCGTCCTGTGGTTCGTCTCGGGCTGGGGTTTTTCCTGGTATCTCAGCCACTTCGCGACCTACGCCCGGACCTATGCCGGCCTTGCCGGCGCCGTCGCGACGCTGATGTTCTTCTATATCGCCGCGGTCGTGCTGCTCTACGGCGCCGAGTTCAACGCCGCGCTCCTGCGCCTCTGGCCGGCTGACGGCGAGGCCGCCGCCCGCATGGCCGAGGACGGCGAGATCGAGGAGCCGTGAGGCCTCACCGTCCGGCGAGCGCCACGGCGAGCACCGTCAGCGCCATGCCGGCGAGCTGCACCGCCGTCAGCGTCTCGCCGAAGAGGAAGAAGGCGATGAGGCTGGTCACCGCCGGCACGAGATAGAGCAGCGCCGCGACGCGCGACACCGCACCCTTGCGGATCATCAGCATCAGGAGCGAGATCGCGCCGATCGACAGCACGAGGACGAGCCAGGCGAGCGCGAAGACGAACTCGCCCGACCAGACCACCGCGAAGCTCTCGCTCAGGAGCGCGGCGAGGCCGACGAAGCCGAACGCCCCGACATACTGCCAGACGATGCCGGACAGGAACGGCGCACCGGTCGCAAAACGCTTCTGGTAGATCGTGCCGAGCGTCATCGAGAACATCGCGGCAAGGACGGCGGCGATCGTCGGCCCGTTGATGCCCTCGCCGGCGATCCCGAGCTTCGGCGCGACGACGAGCCCGATGCCGACGAGGCCGATGCCGAGACCGAGCCAGTGGCGCCGCGTCACCGGCTCGCCGAGCACCCGCCCGGCGATGATCGCCGTCGCGATCGGCTGCAGCCCGACGATGAGCGCCGAGATGCCGGCCGGCATGCCGCGATGGATCGCCCAGAAGACGCCGCCGAGATAGCCGCCATGGACGAGCACGCCGACGACCATGGCGTGGAGCGCGCTGCGCCTGTCCGACCATTTGTGCCCGAGCGCCAGCGTCACCGCGACGAGGATCGCAACCACGGCGACGAAGCGCAGGGCCAGGAAGGTGAAGGGCTCGGCATAGGGCGCCCCGAGCTTGGACCCGATATAGCCGGTCGACCACAGCGCCACGAAGACCGCGGGCATCGCCCGCGTCAGGAGATTGTTCGCGGTCTCGTCGGCCATCGCGCCGTCCCCCGTGCCCGGCGGCGCCGATGCGCGGCCGTCCGCTGACATAGCGCAGCCTGCCGGCAAGCGCGAGGGAGGCGGCAAAAGAAACCGGCGGCGGGAAGCCCGCCGCCGGTCCGAAACTTCGGGAATGAACCGGGCCGCAGCCTCAGTCGACGTCGCCCTCGATCACGTCCTCGAGCGTCTTGAGGCCGGGGCGCGGCGAGGAGACGAGCACCGCCATGTTGCCCGGGGCATGCAGGTTCTTCCACATCTTGGTGTGGGCCTTCGGGATCTGCGCCCACGGGAACACCTCGGACATGCACGGGTCGAGCCGGCGCTCCAGCACGAACTTGTTGGCCGCCGAGGCCTGCTTCAGATGGGCGAAATGCGAGCCCTGGATGCGCTTCTGGCGCATCCAGACGTAGCGCGCGTCGAAGGTGATGTTGAAGCCGGTCGTGCCGGCGCAGAACACCACCATGCCGCCGCGCTTGACGACGAGGCACGACACCGGGAAGGTCGACTCGCCCGGATGCTCGAACACCATGTCGACGTCGTTGCCCTTGCCGGTGATCTCCCAGATCGCCTTGCCGAAGGCGCGCGCGCCCTTGAGCCAGGCGTTGTATTCGGGCGAGTTCACCTTCGGCATCTGGCCCCAGCAGTCGAAGTCCTTGCGGTTGATGACGCCGCGCGCGCCGAGGCTCATCACGAATTCGCGCTTGTCCTCGTCCGAGATCACGCCGATGGCGTTGGCGCCGGCCGCCGCGATGAGCTGCACCGCCATCGAGCCGAGGCCGCCCGAGGCGCCCCACACCAGCACGTACTGGCTCGGCTTCAGGCCGTGCGGCGAATGGCCGAACAGCATGCGGTAGGCGGTCGCCAGCGTCAGCGTGTAACAGGCGCTCTCTTCCCAGGTCAGGTGCTGCGGCCGGGGCATCAGCTGCTGCGCCTGCACGCGGGTGAACTGGGCGAACGAGCCGTCCGGCGTCTCGTAGCCCCAGATGCGCTGGGTCGGCGAGAACATCGGGTCGCCGCCATTGCATTCCTCGTCGTCGCCGTCGTCCTGATTGCAGTGAACGATGACCTCGTCGCCGACCTTCCAGCGCCGCACCTTCGAGCCCACTGCCCAGACGATGCCCGAGGCGTCGGACCCGGCGATGTGGAAGGGGTGCTTGTGGGCGTCGAGCACCGACACCGGCTCGCCGAGCGAGGCCCAGATGCCGTTGTAGTTGACGCCGGCCGCCATCACGAGAACGAGCACCTCGTGGCTGTCGATCTCCCAGGTCGGCAGGACCTCGAGCTGCATGGCGTCTTCCGGCGGGCCATGGCGCTCCTTGCGCACCACCCAGGCATACATGTTCTTCGGCACATGGCCGAGCGGCGGGATCTCGCCGATTTCGTAAAGATCCTTCTTTTCGGCCGCAGCCGTATTTCCGTTCGCCTCGAGGGTCGACGCCATGATTGTCTTGTCCTGTTCCCGTTATTGTCGTTGTGACGTTCGGTCCGCTTGCCGCCGCAAGCCTCGCGGCCGGCGGTGCTTTCTCATATTGCGCCGCAAAAAGACCGCCGTGTAAAGCCCTACCGGCGACCGCATCTGTGGCAGGTCCGTGAAATTATCGGAAAGCGCGAGGCTTTTTGCTATCCGACATATTTCCCATAGGCCGGTTGCGAAAGCCCGCGATGGCGTCATGATCCCGGGACCGACCGTTCGCCGACCGCAGTGCGGCAACGGCATATTGACGCTTCCGCAACGGTAGCCGCACGAGAATGCCGCAAGGCAAGACCGGGGACCGAACCGAAATGCTCTACGCATTTACCGAAAGCCTGACCTCCGCGGTCATCGTCGGCATCTTCATCTCCGGCTTCATCGCCGGCTGGGCCGCCGAGCAGATCCTCGGCCGCGCCGGCTTCGGCACGGTCGTCAACGCCTTCATCGTCATGATCGGCGCCGTCGCCGGCCTCATGACCCTCGGCTATTTCGGCCACCGCATCGACCAGAACCTGCTCTTCAGTCTCGGCGCGGCGGCCGGCGGCGGTGCGCTGGTGCTGATCCTTTTCGCTTTCCTCAAGCGGCTCTAGCCGCCCGGCCCTTCATACCGCGCTGCAGCGTGGTACAAAGGATGGAGAGACAACCGCCTTTGCAGCGGGTATCACCTTTGATGAATGTGAGAAATCCGCCCGCACCCCGGCTTCGCTCCGGCCCGGGCGGCCATAACGGGAGGGGCACCCTCGTCCAGGCGCGGACGGCGCTGCCCCCAAGACCGCGGGGGGACCTGCCGTGAGCAACACCAAGCCGAACCGGGACAAGCCCTGGATTTTCCGCACCTATGCGGGCCATTCGACGGCAGCCGAGTCGAACCGGCTCTATCGCACCAATCTCACCAAGGGTCAGACCGGCCTTTCGGTCGCCTTCGACCTGCCGACCCAGACCGGCTACGACCCGGACCATGCCCTCGCCCGCGGCGAAGTCGGCAAGGTCGGCGTGCCGATCTCCCATCTCGGCGACATGCGCCAGCTCTTCGACGGCATTCCGCTGGAGCGCATGAACACCTCGATGACCATCAACGCCTGCGCCCCCTGGCTGCTCGCGCTCTATGCCGCCGCCGCCGACGAACAGGGCGCCGACCGCAAGAAGCTCGCCGGCACCACGCAGAACGACATCATCAAGGAATACCTGTCGCGCGGCACCTACGTCTTCCCGCCGGCGCCGTCGATGCGGCTGACCACCGACGTCATCGCCTGGACCTACACCGAGATGCCGGTGTGGAACCCGATGAACGTGTGCTCCTACCACCTGCAGGAGGCCGGCGCGACGCCGGTCCAGGAACTCGCCTTCGCCCTCGCCAACGCCATTGCCGTGCTCGACGCGGTCAAGGCCTCCGGCGCCGTTCCGCCCGAGGAATTCCCGACCGTCGTCGGCCGCATCTCCTTCTTCGTCAACGCCGGCATGCGCTTCGTCACCGAGATGAGCAAGATGCGCGCCTTCGTCGACCTGTGGGACGAGATCTGCCTTGCCCGCTACGGCGTCGAGGACGAGAAGATGCGCCGCTTCCGCTACGGCGTTCAGGTCAATTCCCTCGGCCTCACCGAGCAGCAGCCGGAAAACAACGTCTACCGCATCCTCATCGAGATGCTGGCCGTCGTGCTCTCCAAGAAGGCCCGCGCCCGCGCCGTGCAGCTGCCGGCCTGGAACGAGGCGCTCGGCCTGCCGCGCCCGTTCGACCAGCAATGGTCGCTGCGCATGCAGCAGATCGTCGCCTATGAGACCGACCTTCTCGAATATGGCGACATCTTCGACGGTTCGGTCGAGATCGACCGCAAGGTCGAGGCGCTGAAGGACGAGGCCCGCGAGGAACTCGCCCGCATCGCCGAGATGGGCGGCGCCGTTTCGGCCATCGAGAACAGCTACATGAAGCGCGCGCTCGTCGAATCGAACGCCCGCCGCCTCGCCGCCATCGAGGCCGGCGACAGCGTCGTCGTCGGCGTCAACCGCTGGACCGAGACCGAGGACTCGCCGCTGACCACCGGCGACGGCGCCATCCTGACGGTGCCCGAGACGGTCGAGAGCGAGGCGATCGAGCGCATCAAGGCCTGGCGCGAGAGCCGCGACGACAAGGCGGTCGCGGCCGCCCTGGAAAGCCTGACCGCGGCGGCCCGCGACGGCGCCAACATCATGGAGCCCTCGATCGCCTGCGCCAAGGCGGGCGTGACCACCGGCGAATGGGGCGAGACGCTGCGCCGCGTCTTCGGCGAGTTCCGCGCCCCGACCGGCGTCGGCGCCGCCGCCCGCGAGGTTGGCGGCGACCTGGTGCAAGTCCGCACCGCGGTCGACGCGCTCTCGGCCAAGCTCGGCCGGCGCCTCAAGTTCCTCGTCGGCAAGCCGGGCCTCGACGGCCATTCCAACGGCGCCGAGCAGATCGCCGTCAGAGCCCGCGATTGCGGCATGGAGGTGGTCTACGAGGGCATCCGCCTGACCCCGGCGCAGATCGTCAACGCCGCCCTCGAGGAGGGTGCCCATATCGTCGGCCTCTCGATCCTCTCCGGCTCGCACCTCGCGCTCGTGCGCGACGTCATGGAGCGGATGCGGGCGAACGGCATCGACGACGTGCCGGTGATCGTCGGCGGCATCATCCCGGCCGAGGACGCGGCCGCGCTGAAGGGCATGGGCGTTGCCGCGGTCTATACGCCGAAGGACTTCCAGCTCACCGACATCATGGCCGACCTCGTGCGCATCGTCGATGCCGGCACTGACAAGGCGGCGTGACGCCGGCATCCGGACCTTTCGAAGGCCCGCCCCGGAACCTCCGGCGCGGGCCTTTGCTTTTCCCGGAGCCCCTGCGGCTGGTCTCGCCCGGCCGGTCGCTCTATCTTGCCCCGCACATTGGGAACGCGCCGCCGTGCGCCGATGACACCAGTCCGAGGGGAATGACATGACCTATCACATCACCGCCATGGCCAAGGGCGGCTTCGACGAGGTCTGCGACCGCGTCGTTGCCGAGCTGAAGAAGGAGGGCTTCGGCGTCCTCACCGAGATCGACGTCAAGTCGACCCTGAAGGCCAAGCTCGGCGTCGATTTCCGGCCCTATCGCATCCTCGGCGCCTGCAATCCGCCGCTCGCCCATCAGGTGCTGGAGGCCGAGGACAAGGTCGGCGTGCTCCTGCCCTGCAACGTCGTCGTCCAGGATCGTGGTGACGGCAATGTCGAGGTCTCGGCGATGGACCCGGCCGCCGCCATGTCGGTCGTCGAGAATGTCGACAAGATCGCGGCGATCGCCGGTGCGGTGCGCGACAAGCTGCAGCGGGTGGTCGACGCGGTCGCGGCCTGACGCGCCTCAGCACGGCCTCTTCGAAAGCCGGCAGAGCGTCTCGTAGAGCCGGGGGAGCTGGATCGGCTTGGCGAGGACGGCGGCGAATTGTGAGCCGTTCTCGGCGAGCCGGCGGTCGTCGGCCGGGCTCGCCGTCAAGACGGCGATCGGCAGGCGCTCGGCCGGAACGAGGCCGTGCAGGCGCCGCGCCGCCTCGATCCCGTCCATTTCCGGCATTTTCAGGTCCATCAGCACGACATCGTAGGGATCGCCGGCCTCGACGGCGGCGATCGCCTCGGCGCCGCTCGCCACCGCCCGGCAGCCGACCGAGAAACGCTCGAGCAGCATCGAGATCAGCGTGCGGTTGACGGCATTGTCGTCGACGAGCAGCACCCGGACTCCGGCGAGCGGTTCGCTGTCGGCGAGTGCCGCCACCGCCGCCGCGTCCTCGTTCTCCGGCGCGCCTGCCGCATGGCAGCCGACCACCGCGGTGAAGGTGGTGCCGGCGCCCTTGCGGCTGACGACGCCGAGGCCGCCGCCCATGCGCTCGGCGAGCGCCCGCGCGATGGTGAGGCCGAGCCCGGTGCCGCCATAGTGGCGGGCCGTGCCGGCCTCGGCCTGGGCGTAAGGCAGGAACACCCGCGCCTGCTGGTCCGGATCGAGGCCGATGCCGGTATCGGCGACCGCGAAGACGAGCCGCAGCGCCTCGCGGCCGTGATCGACCCGCACCGCCACCCGCACCGATCCGCTGTCGGTGAACTTCACCGCATTGTCGAGAAGGTTGGCGAGGATCTGGCGAATGCGCAGCGGATCGCCGGTGAGGCGCGGCGGCACGGTCGCATCGAGCTCGAGATCGACCGCGACGCCCTTGGCCTCGGCCCGCGGCCGCACCGCGTCGACTGCCGCACCGAACAGCGTCGCCGGCGCGAAGGCGCGCTCCTCGATCGAGAACGAGCCGGCTTCCAGTTTGGCATGGTCGAGGAGGTCGCCGAGCAGCGTGTTCAGCATCGCCGCCGCGTCGTGCAGCATCGTCGCGTGGCGCGTCTGGCGTTCGTTGAGCGGGCTTTCGAGCAGCAGTTCGGCGGTGGTCAGGACGATACCGACCTGGGTGCGCAGATCGTGACCGACCGCGGCGAGAAAATCGATGTCGCCGACGTTCGGTGCGGTCTGTCCATCGCCGGGCTTGTGTCCCTGCTCCCCCATCTGTCCTCTGCTCGCCGCGACGCCCGGTCGGGTCGGCGCGGACGGTGGGGCCGGTGGCGCGTGGATTGACGCTCCTGCGCCTGCGACATACCGTTCCCGCCTCGGTCACCCCCCTCTCGAGGCGGCAGGATCGTCGTCCGGCCCGTAAAGCCCTTTGCCGGCGGCAAGTAAACACCCGTTTGCAGGCGGCGTCGACCGTTTGTTTCGGCCCGCGGAGCCCGGCCAGTGCAGCAGATCGTCGACGTCATCCTGCCGGTTTTCGGCCTCATCGCCATCGGCTATCTGACCGCCGCGACGCGGCTCCTGTCGGAGAACGTCGGCGACGCGCTCGGCGATTTCGTCTTCACCATCGCCGTGCCGCTCCTGATCTTCCGCACCCTCGCGACCGCCGATTTCGCCGGCGCCGCGCCCTGGCCGCTGTGGATCGCCTATTTCACCGGCGTCGCCGTCTCGTGGGGCCTCGCCCTTGCCGTCATCCGCCTCGGCTTCGGCCGCGATGCCCGCGCCGGGGTGATCGCCGGCGTGTCCTCGTCCTTCTCGAACCTCGTGCTGGTCGGCACGCCGCTCGTCATGACGGCCTTCGGCGAGGAGGGCCTGGTGCCCATCTTCCTCGTCGTCTCGGTGCAGCTGCCGGTGATGATGGTGGTCTCGACCCTGCTGATCGAGCGCGCCGGACGGCAGGACCGCGGCCCCGTCGCCGTCGAGAGCGGCAGCCTCGCCGCCCGCCTCGCCCGCAACATCTTCACCAACCCGCTGATCGTCGCCATCCTCGCCGGCGCCGCCTGGCGCATGACCGGCCTGCCGATCCCCGGCCCGGCGAAAAGCCTCGTCGACGGCCTCGCCGCGGCCGCCATCCCGTGCGCGCTCTTTTCCCTCGGCATGGGCCTCAAGCGCTACGGCATCGCCGGCAATATCGGTCCGGCGACGATCCTCACCGCGCTGAAGCTCATCGTCATGCCGGCCGTCGTGTGGGCCGTCGTCAGCCGCTTCCCGGGCGTGCCGCCGCTCTGGGTGAAAGTGCTGACCATCGGCGCGGCAACCCCGACCGGCGTCAACGCCTATCTCATCGCCGTGCGCTTCCGCACCGGCCACGGCCTCGCCTCCAACACCATCACCCTGACCACCGCCCTCGCCGTCCTCACGGTGACCATGTGGCTGCATTTCTTCGAGGGGTGACGTCGGACGGACCGGCGCATGGGAGTGCGGATCGAGTGACGTCTGCCGGAGCCGCGAAGTCGCCATCGACCCGATGGATACAACCGTTGTAAAGGAAGTTTTTCGGGATATCCTTTCATTACGCACGCGCCAATGAAAGGATCGCTTTCATCATGCCGCCAGTCCCACCATTCGCGTCGCGCCTCGGCGATCGGGTTGTCATCTCGACCGCCGGCGAGAAAGCGGTGGCATTCGTTCCGCCACCCCTGCCGCCGCAACCGCCCATTCGAATGGAGCGACTCTATCGCCCGCTCGAGCAAGCCAATCATGCGCTCGGCCAGCTCGACGGGATCACCTCGATCCTGCCCGACACGTCGCTGTTTCTCTACATGTACATCCGCAAGGAGGCCCTGCTCTCGTCCCAGATCGAGGGCACTCAATCCTCCTTGTCCGACCTCCTGCTGTTCGAGAACGACGAAGCGCCGGGCGTGCCGCTCGACGATGTGCGCGAAGTCTCCAACTACGTCGCCGCCATGAATCACGGCCTGGCACGGATCAAGGACGGCTTTCCGGTCTCGCTCCGCCTGATCCGGGAAATCCACGCAATACTCCTGTCCGACGGTCGGGGCAGCAACAAGCAGCCCGGCGAGTTCCGGCGGTCACAGAACTGGATCGGCGGAACCCTCCCGGGCAACGCGTTGTTCGTCCCGCCACCGCCCGAGCGCGTCCTCGATCTGATGTCCGATATCGAGAAGTTCATCCATGCCGACACGCGGAGCGTTCCGGCGCTCGTCAAGGCCGGTCTCGTCCATGTCCAGTTCGAGACGATCCATCCGTTTCTCGATGGCAACGGCCGCCTCGGACGACTCCTGATCACCTTCCTGCTTTGCGCAGAAAGCATATTGAAGGAGCCGATCCTCTACCTCAGCCTCTATTTCAAGACCCACCGTCGCCAATACTACGACCTGCTGCAACGTGTTCGCGAGGAAGGCGACTGGGAGACATGGCTGGAGTTCTTCATCGACGGCATCACCGAAACATCGCGGCAGGCCGCCGACGCAGCCCGCGAAATCCTCGACCTCTTCGAGACCGATCGCAGTCGCATCGAACGACTGGGTCGACCGGCCGGATCCGCTCTCAGAGTGCATCAGCTCCTCCAGCAGAAGCCGATCCTGACGATTTCGCAGGCCGCTCGGTCCCTGGGGCTGTCCATGCCGACGGCGGCCAAATCCGTCCGGCACCTCGTCGCGATGGGTCTCCTTCGCGAGGTGACCGGACGCCGGCGCGGCCGGATGTTCGTCTATGACGGCTATCTCGAAATCCTGAACCGGGGCACCGCGCCCCTCTGACACCACGGCTTCGACCGCCCGCCGGTTGCCCCTCAAAAACCAGACGGCCCCCGCCCGGGGCAAGGGCGGAGGCCGATGGTCTGTGCCCGGCGAGGTCAGGCGCGCCGGGCAAGGGATCGGGTTTCGGTCAGACAAACGCCGCGCCGTCCGACTGCGAGCGCAGCAGCGCCGCCTTCAGCTTCTCGAGCGCCCGGTTCTCGATCTGGCGCACGCGCTCCTTGGAGATGCCGAGCCGCTCGCCGAGCGCCTCCAGCGTCACGCCCTCTTCCGAGAGGCGCCGCTCGCGCACGATCTTCAGTTCGCGCTCGCTGAGCACGCCGAGCGCGTTCTTCAGCCAGTTGGCCCGGCGCTCGCTGTCGATCGCCTCGCCGACGAGCTCGTCGGGCAGCGGCTGGTCGCAGACGAGGAAATCGACGCGGTCGGCGCCGGCCCCGTCCTGCTCGCCGACCGGCGCGTTGAGCGAGGTGTCCGGACCCGAGAGACGGGCATCCATCAGCGCCACGTCCGCGGCCGACACGCCGATCTTCTCGGCGATCTCCTGATACATCTGCGAGGCCGGCATCGGCTCCTCGCCCTGCTGCAGCTTGGCCCGCAGCCGGCGCAGATTGAAGAACAGCGCCTTCTGCGCCGACGAGGTGCCGCCGCGCACGATCGACCAGTTGCGCAGGACATAGTCCTGGATCGAAGCGCGGATCCACCAGGTCGCATAGGTCGAGAAGCGCACCTGCCGGTCGGGCTCGAAACGCGCGGCCGCTTCGAGAAGACCGATATGGCCTTCCTGAATGAGATCGCTCATCGACAGGCCGAAATAGCGGAACTTGGCGGCCAGCGCGATCACCAGGCGCATATGGGCCGAGGTCAGGCGATGCAGGGCCGCCTCGTCGCCATGGTCGCGCCAGCGAACTGCCAGCGCGTGCTCCTCGTCGCGCTCCAGATAGGGCGCCTCCATCGCGGCCTTGACGAAACGGCGGCGTTCGCTCGTCTGTCTGGTCATCAAAGCACCTCTTCGTTCCCTCGACCGGTCCGGCAGGCCGTAGCCTTGTCGTCCGGTACATTAACGATTGCTAATTTTATAATTCTTATAATTTGCATTTTCTAGAGCCGATCTGCAGCCCACGCAACCCAAAAACACGAAAAACGGGCCCGACGAAGGCGTCGGACCCGTTTCCGCGGTTAAATTTTCGTGATCGCGCCGTGAGTTCGATGGGCGATCCCGGGGGACGTCGGCCCCCGGCTTGCGCTGCCCGAAGGGGATCAGGCAGCCTCGTCCTGCTCGTCGTCCTCGCCGCTGCCGGCGGCCTTCTCGCCGCGCTTCGGGCTCTTGGCGAGGCTCTGCTCGATCTTGCGGATCGCCTCGGTCTCGGTCAGCCGGCCGACGGCCGCGACCTCGCGCGCCATCCGGTCGAGCGCGGCCTCGTAGAGATGGCGCTCGCTGTAGGACTGCTCCGGCTGGCTCTCCGACCGGTAGAGATCGCGCACCACCTCGGCAATGGCGACGAGATCGCCGGAATTGATCTTGGCCTCGTATTCCTGGGCCCGGCGGCTCCACATGGTCCGCTTGACCCGCGCCCGTCCGCGAACGGTGGCCAGCGCCTTCTCGACCACCTCGGGCTCGGACAGCTTGCGCATGCCGACGGCCGCGATCTTCGCGGTCGGCACCCGGAGGGTCATCTTGTCTTTCTCGAAATTGATCACGAACAGCTCGAGCTTGAGGCCGGCGACCTCCTGTTCCTCGATGCTGACGATCTGACCGACGCCGTGGGCCGGATAGACGATGTACTCGTTGGTCTTGAAGCCCTGCCGCTGTGCGGTCTTCTTCGCTGTCGCCATACTCTGTTTCAACTCCTCAGCTCCGTTCTCTTCCCGACTGGCGCTGATCGCCGGGCCGGGAAGGAGGTGTCGCCGCCCCTTCGAGCCCTTTTTCGTGACGGTCCCGACCGACCTGCCGTCCGGCCGCCGTCTTTCCGATCATTCGCCCGCGACCCCACCACGGCCGCCGGCACCCGGATCGTTCGTCGACCTCACCTCGTCCCCCGGACGCCTTCTCGGCATGCCGGAGCCGCTCTCGAACCGATGCTACCGTTCAGCGGTACAGCAATCCCGAACAGCGTTCCGTCAAACGGCACACCGCAAAATCCCGGGACTGATTGTGCATGACATAAATAGTCCCCCTTTCGGGGGGCGCGGAGGTGAAGGTGTAGTTCGACTGTACCGAACCTTATATCACAAATCGGCTGAATTTCAAAGGCATGCTTAGCAAAAGGTTAACCCGCCCGGGTCCCGGGCGGGTTGTCGGCAGCGGCCGGCAGGATCGGCCGTGAAAGGCGGGCGCGCGCCTAGCGGACGGCTCAGTCGCCCTCGCCCGGCGCCTCGGAGAAATACTTCTCGAACTTGCCGGCGACGCCGTCGAATTCCTTGGCTTCCGCCATGGCGTCCTTCTTGCGGGTGATGTTCGGCCAGACTTCGGCGTATTTGGCGTTGACCTCGACCCACTTCTCCAGCCCCGGCTCGGTGTCGGGCTTGATCGCCTCGGCCGGGCACTCGGGCTCGCACACGCCGCAATCGATGCACTCGTCTGGATGGATGACGAGGAAATTCTCGCCCTCGTAGAAGCAGTCGACCGGGCAGACCTCCACGCAATCGGTGTACTTGCAGCGGATGCAGTTGTCCGTCACCACATAGGTCATATGAGTCTCCTGGGGGTCGTCTCGATCCCGGCCGCAGGCATCGGCCGGCTTATTGCTGATTGCTGGGGCCCGCCGGGGGCCACCGGTTCGAGCGGTTAGCTAGCTCGTTTGCCGGCCCGATGCAATAACATCCATCAATTCCCGAGCCGACCGAATCACCCCTCGCCGCCGGGCTCGCGCAGCCGGTCGATCTGCCGCCGCTCGCGTTTGGTCGGGCGCCCGGCGCCGGTCTCGCGCCGTGCTGCCGGCGGCACCGCCGGGCTGGCGGAATCGGATGCGGCCGGTGTCTCCGGCGACAGGTCCTCGTAGAGCAGGCGTGCTTCCGGCGCCGGTCCGCGCCGCGAGCCGAGATCGGCAACCTTCAGCACCAGCACCCGGCGCGGCATCACGATGGTCAGCACGTCGCCGAGACGGATTTGCTGCGAGGCCGCCTCGACCTTTTCCCGATTGAGCCGGACATGGCCGGAAACTGCGAGTTTCTGGGCAAGGCTGCGGGTCTTGACCACCCGCGCGTACCACAGCCACTTGTCGATCCGCTGTCGTCCCGCCTCCATGGCGCGCCCTGCTCAGTCCTTGTCGGAACCCTTCTCCATGTCGCGCTTCAGGGCCATCAGCTTGGCGAAGGGCGAATCGGGATCGGGTCCCTTGTCGCGTGCCGGCTTCGGCGCCGAGGCGCTGGCATAGACGCCGCCCTTGGCCCCGCCCTTGCCGAAATCGCCGCGCCGCTCGCCACCCTTGAAACGGTCGCGCCGGCCACCGCCGGGTCCGCGACCGGGGCGTTCGCCGCCTGCGTCACCGCGTCGCTCGTCGCGATCCGGCCGGCCACGGCGACCGCCGCCCTCGCCGCTGCGCTCCGGGCGACCCTGGCCGCGACCACCGCGACCTTCGCCGCCGGCGGGCTCGCCGCCCGCCTCGGC
>JAKPQE010000102.1 GCA_029572955.1 Pseudomonadota bacterium | reverse complement strand
CTCAACAGCGCGATCAACGCGCTGCGCAAGGGTCGCGCCGCCGACACGGCGACGGCCGAGAACGCCTATGAGGCGCTGAAGAAATATGCCCGTGATCTGACGGAGGCAGCCAAGGCCGGCAAGCTCGACCCGGTGATCGGCCGCGACGAGGAGATCCGCCGCGCGGTGCAGGTGCTCTCCCGCCGCACCAAGAACAATCCGGTGCTGATCGGCGAGCCGGGCGTCGGCAAGACCGCGATCGCCGAGGGCCTGGCGCGGCTGATCGTCGAGGGCAACGTGCCCGAGGTGCTGGCCGACTGCACCATCTACGCGCTCGACATGGGCGCGCTCATTGCCGGCGCGAAATATCGCGGTGAGTTCGAGGAGCGGCTGAAGGCCGTGCTGCAGGAGATCACGTCCTCAAACGGCGAGATCATCCTGTTCATCGACGAGATGCACACCCTCGTCGGCGCCGGCAAGGCGGAAGGGGCGATGGACGCCTCCAATCTCCTGAAGCCGGCGCTGGCGCGCGGCGAACTCCATTGCGTCGGCGCGACGACGCTCGACGAATACAGGAAGCACGTCGAGAAGGACGCCGCGCTCGCCCGCCGGTTCCAGCCGGTGTTCGTTTCCGAGCCGACGGTCGAGGACACGGTGTCGATCCTGCGCGGCCTCAAGGAGAAGTACGAGCTGCATCACGGCGTCCGGGTCACCGACTCGGCGCTCGTCGCCGCCGCGACCCTCTCCAACCGCTACATCACCGACCGCTTCCTGCCGGACAAGGCGATCGACCTCGTCGACGAGGCGGCGAGCCGGCTCCGCATGCAGGTCGATTCCAAGCCCGAGGAACTCGACGAGCTCGACCGGCGCATCATCCAGCTGAAGATCGAGCGCGAGGCGCTGAAGAAGGAGACCGACACGGCCTCCCGCGACCGGCTCGTCAAGCTCGAGACCGAGCTGGCCGATCTCGAGGAGGAATCGGCCGAGCTCACCGAGCGCTGGCAGTCGGAAAAGCAGAAGCTCGCCGGCGCGCAGAAGATCAAGGAGCAGCTCGAGGAAGCGCGCATCGACCTCGAAAAGGCGCAGCGTCGCGGCGACCTCGCCAAGGCCGGCGAGATCGCCTATGGCCTGATCCCCGATCTCGAGCGCCGGCTCACCGCGGCCGAGGCCGAGGACGAGAGCGGCGGACAGATGGTCGAGGAGGCGGTGACGCCCGACCACGTGGCCCAGGTCGTGTCGCGCTGGACCGGCATTCCGGTCGACCGGATGCTCGAGGGCGAGCGCGACAAGCTGCTCAGGATGGAGGAGGAACTGGGCAAGCGCGTCGTCGGCCAGGCCGAAGCGGTGCGCGCGGTCTCGACCGCGGTCCGCCGGGCCCGCGCCGGCCTGCAGGACCCGAACCGGCCGATCGGCTCGTTCATCTTCCTCGGCCCCACCGGTGTCGGCAAGACCGAGCTGACCAAGGCGCTCGCCGCATTCCTCTTCGACGACGAGACGGCGATGATCCGCATGGACATGTCCGAGTACATGGAAAAGCACTCGGTGGCCCGGCTGATCGACGCGCCTCCGGGCTATGTCGGCTACGACGAGGGCGGCGCGCTGACCGAGGCGGTGCGGCGCCGGCCCTATCAGGTGGTGCTCTTCGACGAGATCGAGAAGGCCCATCCGGACGTCTTCAACGTGCTCCTGCAGGTGCTCGACGACGGCCGGCTGACCGACGGCCAGGGCCGCACGGTCGACTTCCGTAACACGCTGATCATCATGACCTCCAATCTCGGCGCCGAGTTCCTCGTCAGCCAGGCCGAGGGCGAGGATGTCGACGCGGTGCGCGACGAGGTGATGACGATCGTCAAGGCGAGCTTCCGGCCGGAGTTCCTCAACCGGGTCGACGAGATCCTGCTGTTCCACCGGCTGAAGCGCGAGCACATGGGCGCGATCGTCGACATCCAGATGAAGCGCCTGCAGAAGCTGCTCGAGGAGCGCAAGATCGTGCTCGACCTCGACGCCGGCGCGCGCGCCTGGCTCGCCGACAAGGGCTACGATCCGGCCTATGGCGCCCGGCCGCTGAAGCGGGTGATCCAGAAGGCGCTGCAGGACCCGCTCGCCGAGAAGATCCTCGCCGGCGAGGTGCACGACGGCATGACCGTGCCGGTGCGCGCGGCGGGCGATCGTCTGGCGATCGGCGCGGGGACGCGGGAAGCGGCCGCCTGAGGCCGGCTGCCTTGGCAATGACCGGAGGGGCGCCGAGGAGCGCCCCTCAGACTGCTGACAAACCCCTGGTGTTAGCCGGGGTTTTTTGATTCAGTGGGTCATGCTGAAGGAACCTGGACCTGAACAACTGGCGATCGAGATGGTGACGCTCGATCAGCTTGTTCCGCGCGATCACCTGTTGCGCCGGATCGAGCCGGTGATCGATTTCTCGTTCATCCATGAA
>JAKPQE010000099.1 GCA_029572955.1 Pseudomonadota bacterium | reverse complement strand
AGGTGGTGATGATGTGCGAGGCGCCCGACCACACCAAGGACGACTTCGTCAATCTGTCGGGAACCAAGGTGCGCGAGATGCTCGGCAACGGCATCGCGCCGCCGCCGGAATTCTCGCGGCCCGAGGTCGCCCGCATCCTGATGGATTACTATCAGGGCCTTCCGGCGAACGCGTGATTGTGAACGGGGCGGATTCAAAGCCGCCCGTCTTGGTGTTGCGCCAGCCGGCGAACCGACCAAGATTGGCGCGTCGCAAGGCGCGGAGAGCGGACGTTTGACCAGAGCCTACCGCTATTACGTGCGCGCGCCCGACGGCCGGGCGATCTACGGCTTCGACAAGGCGGAGGCGGCCGAGTTCGTCGCGCTCGAATACGGCGTGGGCGCGGCGATGGTCGATACGCTCGCGCAGGCCTATATGCCGATGCTGCAAGAGGTCGCGCTTCTCGATGGCAAGCCGGCGTTGGTATTGGGGCCGATCGGCGGCTGGGACACCGGCCGCTTCGGCCCCGATCGCGATCTGATCGAGGCGATCAAGAAGGGGCACGTCGCGCTCGTGCACGCCTTCCTCGCCAAGGGCGCGTCGGCGAACGCGCGCGATGCGAACGGCGGGGGCGCGTTGCATTGGGCCGCCGGACGAGGCGTGCCGGCGATCGTCGCGCTCCTTCTTGCCCATGGCGCCGATCCGGCCATGCGCGACGCGTCGGGTCGTCGTCCGCTCGACATTGCCGACAGTCGCGGCCGCGCCGAGGTAGCGGCCCTGCTGCGTGCGCGGACAGAATGAGCGGACCGCGTCGGCGACGCCGCGCGATTTCAAGAATGGGCATGCCATGATGGGAAGGTATCGCGAAAAAATCGCGGGCCGACATCGGGCAATTCAAGCAAGCGATGGTTGTGGAGAGAATTTCGATCTTTCGCGCGCAATCGCGAACAGAATTCTATTTTGCGCTGCAACAAGGGAATATTCTTTATCACAGATATTGCAAGATATGAATATATAACGTATAGACCGATCGCCCGGGGGGGCGCCGTGTGATCTTGGCTCGCATAGCGACGCCGCAGTCGCGGGCGCGATCTTCCGACAGATGGTTTCCAGCAATTCGCATTGATCGCGAAGCGATCAGGGAGGACGTAATGCCGACATTCGTGCACACGGAAAAGTGTGACGGTTGCAAGGGGGGTCAGGTCACGGCGTGCATGTACATTTGCCCCAACGACCTGATGAAGCTCGACACCACGCGCATGAAGGCGTTCAACCAGGAGCCGGATCAGTGCTGGGAGTGCCAATGCTGCGTGAAGGCCTGTCCGCAGCAAGCCATTGAAGTGCGCGCGTTCCAGGATTGGGTGCCGATGGGCGGCGCCGCGATCCCGCTGCGCACCGACAACGCCATCATGTGGACGATCAAGTTCCGCGACGGCGAGGTGAAGCGCTTCAAGTTCCCGGTTCGCACGACGCCGGTCGGCTCGATCGACCCCTATGGCAACAAGCCGGGCGCGGGCGACCTCAAGAGCCAGCTTCTCTTCACCGAAGAAGGCAAGCAGCTTCCCAAGATTTCCTGATCCAGTCTTTCGATCCGCCCGAGGGCGCGACCGAGACATTCTTTCTTTAACGATGCGTGGGCCGGGCCTGGGATTGCCTGGAGTCGCATGACGGGGGAATACAATGAGCGAACCGAGTTTTGGTAATCCGCAAATCGTCGAGATCGAAACCGACATCCTGATTGTCGGCGGCGGCATGGCCGCCTGCGGCGCGGCCTTCGAGGCCAAGCGCTGGGCGGGCGACAAGGTGAAGATCACGCTGGTCGACAAGGCGGCGATGGACCGCTCCGGCGCGGTGGCGATGGGTCTGTCGGCCATCAACACCTATCTCGGCCCGAAGAACTCCCCCGAGGATTATTGCCGCTACGTTTCGGCCGACCTCATGGGCATCACCCGCGACGACCTGGTCTATGACGTCGGCCGTCACGTCGACGATTCGGTGCACCTGTTCGAGGAGTGGGGCCTGCCGATCTGGAAGGAAATGGAAGGCGGCCGCGTCGACGGCGCGTCCTGGCAGAAGGCCGGCGGCAAGCCGCTGAAGGACGGCGGCAATCCGGTGCGTTCGGGCCGCTGGCAGATCATGATCAACGGCGAAGGCTACAAGACCATCGTCGCCGAGGCCGCCAAGAAGGCGCTCGGGATGGAGAACATCTAGGAGCGCGTCTTCATCGTGAAGTACCTGCTCGACTCCAACAACCCGAACAAGATCGCCGGCGCGGTCGGCTTCTCCGTGCGCGAGCACAAGCTCTACGTCTTCAAGGCCAAGGCAATCCTCAACGTCGCCGGCGGCGCGGTGAACGTGTTCCGTCCGCGCACCACCGGCGAGGGCATGGGCCGCGTGTGGTATCCGGTGTGGAACGCGGGATCGACCTACGCCATGGCGGCCGAGGTCGGCGCCGAGCTCACCATGATGGAAAACCGCTTCGTGCCGACCCGCTTCAAGGACGGCTACGGCCCGGTCGGCGCGTGGTTCCTGCTGTTCAAGTCGAAGGCGACCAACGCCTTTGGCGAGGACTACGTCACCCGCAACGCGGACATGCTCACCGAGTTCGCGCCCTACGACAAGGCGTTCGTGGTGCCGGCCTGCCTGCGCAACCACGCGATGCTCAAGGAAATGCGCGAGGGCCGCGGGCCGATCCTGATGGATACCCCGGCGGCGATGAAGAAGCTCGCCGAGACGCTGACGCCGAAGGAGGTCAAGCACCTCGAGGCGGAAGCCTGGGAAGACTTCCTCGACATGTGCATCGGCCAGGCCGGCGTCTGGGCGGGCCTCAACATCCGTCCCGAGCAGCAGGTGTCCGAGCTGATGCCGACCGAGCCCTATCTGCTCGGCTCGCATTCGGGCTGCTGCGGCATCTGGGTGTCGGGTCCGGAAGACATCGCGCCGCCGGAATGGCAGTGGGGCTACAACCGCATGACCACGGTGAACGGCCTGTTCACCGCCGGTGACGGCGTCGGCGCCTCGGGCCACAAGTTCTCGTCCGGTTCGCATGCGGAAGGCCGTATCGCCGCCAAGGCGATGGTCAAGTTCTGCCGCGACAACAAGGACTTCAAGCCCACTCTCGCCGGCGACATCAAGGAAATCGCCGAAGAGATCTACAAGCCGGTCCGCAACTATCTGGAGCACAAGGACAAGACGACGGCCGAGGACATCAATCCGTTCTACATCACGCCGCGTATGTTCCAGTTCCGTCTCCAGAAGATCATGGACGAGTACGTCGCGGGTGTCGCGGTCTACTACCAGACCAACGGCAAGCTCCTCGACGCCGGCCTGCACTACCTGACCATGCTCAAGGAAGACAGCGCCAAGATGCGCGCCAAGGATCTCCACGAGCTGCTCCGGGCCTGGG
Organism: Pseudomonadota bacterium; assembly: GCA_029572955.1. Taxonomy (GTDB): domain Bacteria; phylum Pseudomonadota; class Alphaproteobacteria; order Rhizobiales; family JAKPQE01; genus JAKPQE01. The sequence continues at coordinate 3,412 of JAKPQE010000099.1, read as the reverse complement.
AAAACTACCACCGCGTTTGGGCTGGCGAGGCGCATCTGCGTCACATCCAGTTCCGTGAAGAGACCCGTTATCCGGGCTTCTACTATCGCGCCGACTTCCCGGACCTCGACGACGCCAACTGGAAGGTGTTCGTCAACTCCCGCTTCGATCCGAAGACCAAGGAGTGGAGCCTGCGCAAGATCCCGCACATCGACATCGTCCCGAAGACCTACGGCAGCGCCCACTGATCGCTGCCCGACGGGCCGATACGAACCGAGGAGGGCGCCGTTTCGACGGCGCCCTTCTTCTTCGCAAGAGACGGTCCCCGCCGACCGTTGCGCGCTCCGGACATGGCCGCTATGTCTCTTGTGGCAATGAACGACGGCGCCCGACAACCGGTTGAATGGACCGCGCCGCGAGGGAGGAACTGCAATGTCCGACGCGACCACCGATACGTTCCGCGGCAGCTGCCTGTGCGGCGCCGTCAGCTATGAGATCACCGGCGCGCCCATGCGCGTCGCCCAGTGCTGCTGCTCCGACTGCCAGAAGCTGACCGGCACCGGCCATGCCACGATCGCCTTCTTCAACGAGGCGACCTGCACCATCGCCGGCGCGGTGTCGAGCTACGAGAAGGTCGCCGACAGCGGCAACACCATTTCCCGCGACTTCTGCCCGACCTGCGGCAGCCGCCTGTTCGGTCGCGGCTCCGGCCGGCCCGGCATGATCGGCATCAATGTCGGCTCGATGGACGGCGACTGCGCCGACCGCCTGCAGCCGCAGGCCGTGGTCTTCGCCGCCCGCCGCCACCCCTGGGACCTCCTCGACGAGGCCCTGCCCCAGTTCCCGGCGATGCCGCCGATCCCCAAGAAGTGACCGGCCGCGCGGCGCCCCCGCGCGCCGTCGCCGACCGCCCAGCAATCGAGACGGAAAGCCCATGTCCGGTAAGAGTGACGACTACAAGAAGTTCATCGCCGCCAAGGATCCGACGATCGACGGCAGCCTCGACCAGGAAGACGCCGAGGCCGCCGCCCTCCTGGGCCAGGTCGAGGAGGAAAAGCGCGCCGCCGAGGCCGACATGGAGATGTCGCTGTTCGACGGCGTGCGCACCTCGTCCGGCAGCCCGGTCCAGCCGGTCCGCCTGACCGGCGGCAACAGCTTCTGCTTCTCCTGCCACAAGGGCGTTTCCTGCTGGAACGAGTGCTGCCACGGCACGGACATCACGCTGACGCCGTTCGACATCCTGCGCCTGTCGAACCACCTCAACATCCGTCCGGCCGAGTTCCTCACCCGGTTCACGCTGCCGGCGACGATGGACGCCTCGGGCCTCCCCGTCGCCAAGCTGCGCATGGCCGAGGAGGAAGGTCGCCGGCCTTGCGTCTTCCTGCATGACGAGGACGGCTGCTCGGTCTACGAGGCGCGCCCGGCGAGCTGTCGCTACTATCCGCTCGGCTTCGCCACGGTGAAGATGAAGGGTCACGAGGCGGTCGAGGACTTCTATTTCCTCGTTCGCGAGCCGCACTGCCAGGGTCACAACGAGACCAAGGAACAGACGGTCGACCAGTTCCGCGCCGAGCAGGGTGTCGACAACGACGACATGCTCAATCGCGGCTGGCTCGACATCCTGATGAAGATGGCGAGCTGGAAGACCCTCGGCGGCCCGTGGGGCAAGGAAGCCGACGCGCGCACCAAGAAGATGTTCTTCCTGGCGACGACCGACGTCGACGCCTTCCGCCGTTTCGTCTTCGAGACGAAGTTCCTCGAGACCTACGCCATCGAGCCCGAGGCCATCGAGGTCCTGCGCACCGACGACGCGGCGCTCCTGCAGCTCGGCTTCGACTGGATGAAGAACGTGCTCTTCAACGAGCCGACCATCAACATGAAGGAAAACGTGCTGCACGGGGCGATCGCCCGGGCCCGCAACGACATCAGCGGCGGCGCCAGCTAGTCCGGCCTGAACCCGGCGCAAAATCGCAATCGCGAAGGGTCGCCCCATCGGGCGGCCCTTTGTTCTTTGCGCAAGAACCGGGTGGCGGAAGGCCTGCGGCCCTGCTGTAGTCGGTCCACCCTGCCCCTGCCCCGCGTGACGCCCGATGAGCCAGCCCGCCGTCAACCGCACCATGAGCGCCGCCGATTGGGCGATGCTCCTTGCCCTGTCGCTGCTCTGGGGCGGCTCCTTCTTCTTCGTCGGGCTCGCCGTCGCGGAGCTGCCGACGCTCACCATCGTCGCCGCCCGGGTCGTCCTCGCCGCCCTCATTCTCCTTGTCGTCATCCGCCTCTCCGGCCAGCAGATGCCGAGCGGCCGCCGCGTCTGGCTCGCCTTCTTCGCCATGGGTTTCCTCAACAACGTCATGCCGTTCTCGCTGATCGTCTGGGGTCAGGGCCACATCGCCTCGGGGCTCGCCTCGATCCTCAATGCGACGACGCCGCTCGCGACGGTCGTCGTCGCCCATTTCCTCACCGACGATGAAAAGATGACCGGCGGCCGCCTCGCCGGCGTGCTGATCGGCCTTGCCGGCGTCGTCCTGATGATCGGCACGGACGCCCTCGCCAACCTCGGCACCGACGTGCTCGCCGAGCTCGCCTGCCTCGGCGCCACCCTCTCCTATGCCTTCGCCGGGATTTTCGGGCGCCGGTTCAAACGGATGGGAATTCCCCCGCTGAGCACGGCGGCCGGCCAGGTGACGGCCTCGGCGCTGATGCTGACGCCCGTCGCGCTCGTCCTCGACCGGCCCTGGACGCTCGCGGCGCCGGGCGGCGCGACACTCGCCGCGCTCGTCGGTCTTGCCGCGCTCTCGACAGCGGCCGCCTATGTGCTCTATTTCCGCATCCTTGCGACCGCCGGCACGACGAACCTGCTGCTCGTCACCTTCCTCATCCCGGTCAGCGCCATTCTCCTCGGCGTCCTCGTTCTCGGCGAGGCGCTGGAGCCCAAGCATTTCGTCGGAATGGGATTGATCGGTCTCGGGCTCGCGGCTATCGACGGCCGGCCCTGGCGCGCGCTGGCGGCAGCTGCCGCCAGGCGCTAGCTTGCGATTGCGCTCACGGCTCAGAGCGCGTGGCCGAACTCACTGGTGGAACAGCAGCCACCACCACCGGGGCTGTCCGCCGCCGCCGCCACGGTTCGAGAAGCCGGTGCCGGCCACCGTCGCGGTGTTCGTGTCGGTGCCGCCATGCGGCTTGCCATTGTGCTTGGCGTGGTGCTTGCCGTGGCGACCGGGGCCTTCGTGGTGCTTGCCGAAACGGCCCATGCCACCATGGCCCTTGCCGTCGCGGCCCTTGCCACCGGGACCCTTGCCGGCGTGACCCTTGCCGCCGCCGCCGCCGTGGCCCTTGCCACCGCGACCACCGCCTCCACCGGGGCCTTCGCCACCGCGGCCACCGCCGCCGTGGCCCTTGCCACCGCGACCGCCGCCACCGGGGCCTTCGCCACCGC
>JAKPQE010000066.1 GCA_029572955.1 Pseudomonadota bacterium | reverse complement strand
CGGCTCGAGCAGGACGGACCTGTGCGGGCGCCGGTGCATGCGCTGCCGGCGAAGGCGCCGGTGACGCTCGATGGCATTCCCGCCGAGCACGTGGCAGCCATCGGCGCGGCCGTCGCCGCCATGATCGGCGACCACCACATCGTCCACATCGAAGAGACACATCAGGGCTCCGGGTGGCGCGCCGAGGGACGGCAAGCCCATCACGCATCACACACCATCGAGCATCCGAGGCGCAAGAGCGGCTCTCCGGAGATCCGCGGCACGCGAAGATAGGATGCCGCTTCCGGAATATTGACTGTAGACAGATTGGACAACTTGGCGAGGGGTCGGGCCCGTGGAGAGAAAATTCCGCATAACCGTCGATGGACGCGCCTACATGGTGACTGTCGAGGATCTGAGCGAGGGACAATCGCGCCTGTACCCGGAGCCGGGCAGCATGAGCGTCCCGAGCCAGAGGCCGGCGCCAGCCGCCGCCACGCCGCCGGCCGCCGCCTCGCCGCCGGCAGCAAGCGATGCGCCGCGGCCAGCCCCTGCCGCGGGGCCCGGCGATGTCGTGGCAACGCTCGGCGGTGTCGTAGCCGAGATCGCCGCCGCCATCGGCCAGACGGTGGCCGCCGGCGACACGGTCGTGGTGATCGAGGCGATGAAGATGAAATCGCACATGCTGGCGCCCCGCGCCGGTCGCGTGACGGCGGTCGCCGTTGCCGTCGGCCAGGGTGTCGAGGCGGGCCAGGCGCTCGTGACCATCGATTGAGCTGCATCCTGCAGGGGGAAAATGTGATGGACGGCGGTGCCGGCTTCCTCGACTTGTTCCAGGGCGTGGCGACGCTCGTCCACTCCGAGCCGAAAATCGCGCTGGGGCGGATCGGCCTCATCCTGCTCGGCTTCGCTCTCGTTTACCTCGGGCGGCGCGGCATACTTGAGCCGCTGCTGATGATTCCGATGGGGCTCGGCATGGCCGCCGTCAACGCGGGCGTCATGGTGCTCCACGACGGCCGCACCGGCACGCTCTTCGTCGACCCGCTGGTCACCGGCACCGACGCCACCATGAACGTGCTGCAGATCGACTGGCTGCAACCCGTCTATACCTTCATGTTCTCCAACGGCCTCATCGCCTGCCTTGTGTTCATGGGCATCGGCGTCCTGCTCGATGTCGGCTTCGTCATGCAGCGGCCGTTCCAGAGCATGATCCTGGCCGTGTTCGCCGAGCTCGGCACGGTGGCGACGTTCCCGATCGCGGTGGCCCTCGGCCTCACCGAGCGCGAAGCGGCGTCGGTGGCGATGATCGGCGGCGCCG
>JAKPQE010000046.1 GCA_029572955.1 Pseudomonadota bacterium | reverse complement strand
GGCGGCCACCGACGGCATCGTCTTTGAGAGCGCCTTCGCCCAGGCCGCCTATGTCGAGCAGATCGCCACGCCCCGCTGCCCGGCGCCAGTGATTCACAACGGCCTCACTTCGGAAGAATTCGAGCCGATCGTCCCGGCGCCCGACGCCGCCGACTTCGTCTTCATCGGCGAGTTCCGGCCGGTGAAAGGCATCGAGTTCCTGCTCGACGCCCTTGCCCCACTTCGTGCCCCCGACGGTCGCCCGGCGACGCTCGCCATGGCTGGCGGCGGTCCCGGCGTCGACCCCGCAAAAGCCCAGATCGCTCGCCTCGGTCTTGAGTCGCGCGTCACACTGCTTGGCGTGAAGCCGGCGCGGCCGACCCTGCACCTGGGACGCTGCGAAGTCGTGCCCTCGCTGGCCGAGTCGCTGCCCTATGTCATCCTCGAGGCGGCCTCGGCCAATCGCCCGGTGATCGCTACCGATGTCGGTGGTGTCAGCGAAATCTTCGGGCCCACTGCCGCGAGTCTCATCCCCGCCGCCGATACCCCCGCCCTCGCCCGCGCCATGCAGGCCTTCCTCGACGATCCCGAGGCCGCTGCGCGCGAGGCCGAAATCCGGCTGGCGCATATCCGTGCCGGCTTCTCGATCAGCCACATGACCAACCGCATCGAAGCGCTCTACCGCGAGGCCATCGGCAATCGCCGGCTGCCGCGCTCGACCCGCGTCACCCACTCGTCCCCGCTCACCCGCTAGTTACGGCCAGACCCGATGTTCCATCTCGATCCCAAGCAGGCCGTCCTCGACCACGTCGCGCAACCGGCGAGGCGCGTTGCGCCGAACACGCTCAACGACATGGCGGCCATGGTCGCCGACCAGCCCTATGAGCGGACCTATTCGGCGAGCGTTACCGCCGGCATAGCTCAGGCCGTCGAAATCGCGCTGCTGACCGTGACCGGCTTCGTCGTCTTCGGCCTCAACGGTGGCGGCGCGCTGATCACGCTAGGCCTCGTCGCCGTTGCGCAGGTGTTCATCACCCAGCAGAAA
>JAKPQE010000084.1 GCA_029572955.1 Pseudomonadota bacterium | reverse complement strand
TCCAAGCCGGCGGCCGTGATCATCGACCTCTTGGCCGCCGTGCCCTCGATCGTCTTCGGCTTCTGGGGCCTGAGCGTCGCCGGTCAATACTTCGAGCCGGTCAAGGCGTTCATGGCCGAATACCTCGGCTGGATCCCGTTCTTCGCCGATGCCGGCCCCAGCGCGAAGTCCACGCTGGCCTTCGCCGGCATCATCCTCGCCTTCATGATCCTGCCGATCATCACGGCGATCTCGCGCGAGGTCTTCAACCAGGTCCCGACCGCCCACAAGGAGGGCGCGCTCGCCCTGGGCGCCACCAAGTGGGAGATGATCCGCACCGCGGTCCTGCCCTTCGGCAAGCCCGGCGTCATCAGCGGCGCGATGCTCGGCCTCGGTCGAGCCCTCGGCGAGACCCTCGCCGTCATGATCCTGCTGTCGGCCCTCAACCCCAACGCACCGTGGTCGTTCTCGATCTTCAACGGTGGCGAGACCTTCGCCTCCAAGATCGCGCTCAACGCCGGCGAGTTCGACAGCCCCCAGAAGACCGGCGCCTACATCGCCGCCGGCCTGGTCCTCTTCATCCTCACTTTCGTCGTCAACTCGATCGCCCGCGTGGTCATCAACCGCAGGAAGGCCTTCTCGGAATGAGCGCCATGACCCATGTGGGCGAGGACTCCCCCCGCGCCTCAGCCGCCAGCACATCCACCGGCAGCGACCTCGGTGGCAAGTCCAGCAGCCGCGCGATCCGTGACCAGGCAGCCCGCATCATCATGTGGACGGCCTTCGGCATCGCCGTGATCCCGCTCATCTGGATCCTGGCCAGCACCATCCTCAAGGGCGGACACATGCTCGCCTCGGTCGACTGGTGGACCCTGTCGCAGAACGGCATCACCGCCCGCCGTGAGGGTGGCGGCGCCGCCCACGCGATCCAGGGCACCTTGATGCAAGGAGCCGTCACCGCCCTCATGTCGGTGCCGATCGGTGTGCTGACCGCGATCTACCTCGTCGAATACGGCCGCGGCCGTCTGGCCAAGGTCGTCTCGTTCATGGTCGACATCCTGACGGGTGTCCCCTCGATCGTCGC
>JAKPQE010000083.1 GCA_029572955.1 Pseudomonadota bacterium | reverse complement strand
GCGACGATCGCCGTCACCCGCCCGCCCGTCACCTCGAGGCCGGTCACCCGCGTCTCGGTGTGGTAGCCGACGCCCCGGTCCCGGACGAGCCGGTCGGCGAGACTGCGGGTGAAGACCCGGCAGTTGCCGCTCGAATCGACGCTGGAGAAGAAGCCGCCGGCGATCTCGCCGGCAAGGCGCCCGAGCGCCGGCTCGCGAGCGACGATCTCGTCGCGGCTGATAGGTTGGTAGTCGCCGCCGTCGCTGCCCGTTTCCGCGAAGAGCCGGCGGTGTACCTCGAAGGCGCGGCGGTCCTTGAAGATGTAGAAGGTGCCCTCGTGCTGGGCCGCATAGTCGATGGCGAGCCGCTCGCCGATCTCGCGGGTGAGGTCGCGGCTGTAGCGCGTCAGCCGGGCGAGCCGCCCGGCATTGTCGCGATGGCTCGATGCGTTGCAGGCGCCGAGGAATTCGGCGCCCCAGCGCATCAGCGACAGGCTCGGCAGGCCGCCGATCTTCAGCGCCGGATCGAGGCCGAGGAGGGCGCGCACCATCTGCACCGGCGCGCCCGGCCCGGCCCAGGGGGCGGCGTGGCCGACGGCGAGAAGGCCGGCATTGCCGAAGCTGCAACCCTCCGCCGCGCCCGACCGCTCGTCGAGGATGGCGACCTCGTGGCCGTCCTCGGCGAGAAAATGGGCCGTGATAATGCCGACGACGCCGGCGCCGAGAACATGCAGCATGGAGCCCTCGTCTGGAAAATCCGTCGAGTGGCGACCATAGCACGGCGGCCACAGCACGGCGGCCATCGCACCGGTCCGCGATCGGCGGGATGCGGACGCCGCTCAGTCGATGAAATGGCGGCCGTCGCCCGATTCCATCGCGCGGGCGATGTCACCGGCAACGATGGCGTTGATCGCCGAGATCAGCTCGTGCGCCCGCCGGGGGCCTTTCGCGCCCTGCAGCACGGCGCGGTGGAAAGCGCCGAGCAGGAAGATATAGGCCGAGATGTAGTTGGTGTTGTCGAGGCCGATGTCCCGGTGCCGGACGTACATCCGCGCCATGCGGGCGAGATAGCCGACATTATCCGCCGCCTTTTCGAGGAACAGCCGCTCCCAGTGGCTCTTCTGGTTCGCCTTGAGCCGGGTGATGTCGAAGCCGTCGAGCAGGTCGGCATGGTGCGAACCGAGGATCGTCTCGTAGAAATCGTCGATGATGCGGTCGAACCGATCGGAGATCATCTGCCAGGCCTCGCGGCGCACGGTGATGTCGATCTCGTCGGGGTCGAGCCAGATGTTGCGGGGACCGGGGAGCATCGAGCCAGCCTGATATCTGGAGCCGCCCGTCGGAGGGCGGTCACGTCGGTGATGATCCGGCTAAATAGCGTCGGGCTGGGCACCTTCCCTTGCGGAATGTCAACTCGGCGGCAAAATACCGCACGACCGAAAACCGGCATCGTCGACCGCCCGGCCGGGAGCCGGACGAGCCGGTCGCCGTCCGGTGCCGGCGGCGAAAACGACCGGTCCGCGACGGTGATCGCCGGCCGCCGCAGTCGCGCCGACAAGCCCCGGCCGGCCGGACGAGGCTCGTCGCCCGGCCGTCCAGGTCCCGCAGGCTCGTCGTCAGTCCATCGCCACCGGCGTCATCAGGCCGACCGCCGCGCCGCGCACGTCCATGACGACGGCGATCCGCCCGACCTGCGGCACGTCGAAAGGCGGCTTCAGGACCGTTCCGCCGGCCGCCTTCAGCTTTTCGACACGGGCATCGACGTCGTCGACGGCGATGTAGGAAAACCAGTGTTCCGGCAGGCCTTCGAATTCCGGCGCCGACATCTCGAAAATGCCGGCGGCCGGTCTGCCCTCGATCATCGCGACCGTGTAGCTGCCGCCGCCCTCCATCGGCATCGCCTCATAGGTCCAGCCGAGCGTTTCGGCATAAAACGCCTTCGCCGCTTCTGGATCCCGGGTCATCAACTCGTTCCAGTAAAAGGTGCCGTGAATCGACATTGCTCCTGCTCCCGCGATTTGTTTGCCGTTCTTGCGCCCTGCCCGCAACCGGTTGCCGGTTTCGGGGGAAAGCGCATATGAAACAACAATTTGGCGCGTGTGGGCTTGGGCCTTCACGCAACTCCTGCCAGTTTACGCCACCCTGCCGGCGGCTCGCATGAAACTTCCGTGACGGGGCTGTCCACGCCCGTCTCGCCGGACCGGTCAGAACAGGGCGAGCTGGACGCCGTCCGGCGCCGGCGGCGAGAACAGGTCGGTCCGCAGCTTCAGCCGCCGCCCGGTGAGGCCGAGCCGCTTGGCGGCGACCTCGAAGCGCCGGCCGATCATCCAGGCATAGGGTCCGCTGCCGTGCATCCGGCGGCCGAAAGTGGCGTCGTTGTCCTTGCCCTCGCGCATCGAGCGGATGGTCGACATCACCCGCCGGTAGCGGTCCGGATAGTTCTCCAGCAGCCATTCCTTGAAGATGCCGGCGACCTCGAGCGGCAGGCGCAGCATGATGTAGCCGGCCTCGCCCGCCCCCGCGAGGGCGGCCGCGTCGAGGATCGCCTCGATCTCGTCGTCGTTGAGGCCGGGGATGATCGGCGCCACCATCACGGCGGCCGGAATGCCGGCCTCCTTGAGCTGGCGGATCGCCTCGAGGCGGCGCATCGGCGAGGCGGCGCGCGGCTCCATGCGCCGGGCGAGCCGGCCGTCGAGCGTCGTCACCGAGAGCGCGACCTTGGCAAGGCCGCGCTCGGCCATGCCGGCAAGAATGTCGATGTCGCGGCAGACCAGCGCCGATTTCGTCACGATGGCGACGGGGTGGTTGGCGCGGTCGAGCACTTCGAGGATCTCACGCATGATCCGGTAGCGCTTCTCGATCGGCTGGTAGGGGTCGGTGTTGGTGCCGATGGCGATGGTCCTGGCCTGATAGCCGGGCGCCGCGAGCTCGCGTTCGAGCAGGCGCGCCGCGTTCGGCTTGACGAAGAGCTGGGATTCGAAATCGAGACCGGCCGAGAGCCCCATATAGGCGTGGGTCGGCCGTGCGAAGCAGTAGGCGCAGCCATGCTCGCAGCCCCGATACGGGTTGATGGAGCGGTCGAAGGCGATGTCGGGCGAGGTGTTGCGGGTGATGATGCGCTTCGGCTTCTCGACCTGCACCGTCGTCTTGAACGGCGGCAGCTCCTCGAGCGTGCCCCAGCCGTCGTCGAAGAGATGCCGGCTCTCGGCCTCGAACCGCCCCGCCTCGTTGGAGACGGCGCTGCGGCCCCGCCGCCGGTCCGCGGCAACGCTGACCGCGCCGCCCGGCTCGACGTCGAATTCGACTCCGCTCTCTTCCAGCAGCTGCTCCATATCCCCAATATAATGCAGCGCACGGAACAGAACAAGAACATTGAATGGGGAGCGTCGCCGGACGGCGACATCTCGCATCGCACCGCGGTCTGTGCTAGGAGTCTGGCCCCATGCTGAGCGTGGTAATCCCGACCCTCGACGCAGAGCGCGGCCTCGTCTCGACCCTGTCGGCCCTGGTTCCGGCGACGG
>JAKPQE010000031.1 GCA_029572955.1 Pseudomonadota bacterium | reverse complement strand
GCAAGCTGCCGATCGACCTGAAGAACACCGGGATCGACATGCTGTCGCTCTCCGGCCACAAGCTGCATGCCCCGAAGGGCGTCGGCGTTCTCTACCTCAAGCGCGGCGTCCGTTTCCGGCCGTTGTTGCGCGGGGGCCATCAGGAGCGCGGCCGCCGGGCCGGCACCGAGAACACCGCCTCGATCGTCGCCCTCGGCAAGGCGGCCGAGCTGGCCCTCCTTCGCATGAAGGACGAGCAGACCCGCGTGCGCGCCCTGCGCGATCGCCTCGAGGACGGCATCCTCGCCGCCGTGTCGCATGCCTTCGCCACCGGCGACGTCGACAACCGCCTGCCGAACACCTCGAACATCGCCTTCGAGTTCGTCGAGGGCGAGGCGATCCTGATGCTTCTCAACAAGCTCGGCATCGCCGCCTCGTCCGGATCGGCCTGCACCTCGGGTTCGCTCGAGCCCTCCCATGTCATGCGTGCCATGGACATTCCCTATACGGCGGCCCATGGCTCGATCCGCTTTTCGCTCTCGCACGAAAACACCGGAGACGAGATCGACAGGGTTGTCGCGGCCGTGCCGCCGATCATCGCCCAGCTCCGCAAGCTTTCGCCGTATTGGAGCGGGAATGGCCCGGTCGAGGATCCGGCCGCGGCCTTCGCTCCGGCCTACTCGTGAGGCGGCGCGATGTCCGACCCGCTGCCGCCGGTGATCATTGACGACACGACGCTGCGCGATGGCGAACAGACCGCCGGCGTCGCCTTCACGCTTGCCGAAAAGCTCGAGATCGCCCGTCGGCTCGATGCCATCGGCGTGCCGGAACTCGAAATCGGCATTCCGGCGATGGGGCCGGAAGAACGCGACGTGATCCGTGCCATCGCCGGCCTCGGCCTTCGTGCCCGGCTTCTCGTCTGGTGCCGGATGACGGCAGCCGATCTTGCCGCCGCGATCGGGCTCGGCGTCGGCATGGTCGACCTCTCGGTACCGGTCTCGGACCAGCAGATCGAGCACAAGCTCGGCGGCAATCGCGAGACGGTGCTCGAGCGCATTCGCACCCTCGTGCCACGCGCCCTCGATGCCGGCCTCGACGTCTGTGTCGGCGGCGAGGATTCATCGCGCGCCGATCTCGATTTCCTCGAGGCCGTCGTCGAGGCGGCAGCAGGGGCAGGGGCGCGCCGCTTCCGTTTCGCCGATACCGTCGGCGTCATGGAGCCGTTCGCCACGGCCGAGGTTTTCCGGCGCCTGCGGGCGGCGAGCGATCTCGAACTCGAAATGCACGCCCACGACGATTTCGGCCTGGCGACCGCCAATTCGCTGGCCGCCGCCATGCACGGCGCGACGCATGTCAATACGACCGTCAATGGTCTCGGCGAGCGCGCCGGCAACGCGCCGCTGGAAGAGTTCGCCATGGCGATGAAGCATCTCCATCGCCGCGACACCGGCATTGCCCTCGCCGCCCTCGGCGAGGTCTCCGATCTCGTTGCCGCCGCGTCCGGCCGCCCGGTGCCGCAGCAGAAAAGCATCGTCGGGCGTTCGGTTTTCACCCATGAATCCGGCATTCACGTCGACGGCATCCTGAAGGACCCGCGCAACTATCAGGGCGTCGACCCAACCGAGATTGGCCGGCACCACGAACTCGTGCTCGGCAAGCATTCCGGCACGGCCTCGGTTATCCATGCCTATGGCGCGATCGGCCTCGAGGTCAGCCGCGACGAGGCAGGTCGCCTGCTCGGTGCCATTCGCGGTTTTGCCGAGATGAAGAAGCGGCCGCCGGAAGTTCTCGAACTCCTCGACTTCCACCACGCGATGCAGGCGAGCGGGGGATAGGGTCATGACGCTCGTCGGCACGATCCGCGACGACATCGCCTGCGTCTTCGAGCGCGATCCGGCCGCGCGCTCCACCCTTGAAATCCTTGCCACCTATCCAGGCGTCCATGCCCTGATCTGGCACCGCATCGCCAATCGCCTCTGGCGCGGCGGCTGGCGCTTTTCCGCCCGCTTCGTCTCCTGGCTCGGCCGGTTCCTCACCAATGTCGACATCCATCCGGGCGCGACCATCGGCCGGCGCTTCTTCATCGACCATGGCGCCGGGGTCGTCATCGGCGAGACCGCCGAGGTCGGCGACGGCGTGACCCTCTATCACGGCGTCACCCTCGGCGGCACGACATGGAACAAGGGCAAGCGCCACCCGACCATCGAGGACAACGTCGTCATCGGCGCCGGCGCCAAGGTGCTCGGCGCCATTCGCGTCGGCTGCAATTCCAAGATCGGGGCGAATTCGGTGGTCGTCGGCAACGTGCCGTCGGGGGCGACGGTGGTCGGCATTCCGGGGCGGGTCGTGCGCCGCGCCGGGAAGGTCGCCTATTTCAATCCCTACGGCATCGACCTCGACCACCATCTCATCCCGGACCCGGTCGCCGAGGCGATCGGCTGCCTGATCGAACGGATCGAGGGGCTGGAGCGGCAGCTCGCCGGCAAGGCCGCCGCCGCCGAGGAGTGCGGCGATTGCTCGGCGGCGTCCGTCTGCGAGGCAGGTGTCGAGCGGCGGCGGGAGGTGGCTCATGGCTGAAGTCGTCCATTCCGCCGCGACCGGCCCCGACCTCCTCGATTTCGCCGGCGAGGCCCTCTATTTCGACGAGCCGAGCCTGCCCGTCGTCACCGAACTCGTGGCGGCGGCGCAGAGCGCGTCGACGCCGGCCCTGGCGCGCGCCCGGCTCGAAGAGGCGCTGCGCCTCGCGCCGGACGACCTCACCGTCATCGTCGCGCTCTATCGCTTCTTCTATTTCCAGCACGACTACGCCGCCGCGCTGCCGGTTGCCGAGAGGGCGATGCAGGCCGCCGGCCGGCGCCTCAACATTCCCGGCGACTGGCGCGTTCTCGAAGTCGCCGACATCGAGCGCTCCGGCCGGTCGCGCATGGCGATGACCCGGTTCCTGCTCTGGGCCGTCAAGGGGGAGGCGTATCTCCTGATGCGCCTCGGCCGTTTCGACGAGGCGCTCGCCCGCCTCGAAAAGCTTGCCACGCTCGATGGCGCCGACCGTCTCGGCACCGCCGCGCTCCTGCAGATCGCCCGCGAAACGCTGTCCGAAATCGCCGAGACAAGGAGCCATTGATGCGCAACGCCGAACTCGAAGCGGAACTCGAAGACCTCTCCAGCGCCGAGGACTTCTTCCACTTCTTCAACATCGAGACGGAGCCGCAGGTGGTCTTCGTCAACCGGCTGCACATCCTGCAGCGCTTCCACGACTATCTCGAGGCGGACACCGACGGGCCGGCCATGGGCGAATCCTGGTGGGACTACTACACGCGGCACCTGCGCCGCGCCTATGACGATTTCGTCGTCTCCGACGCCCGCACCGAGAAGGTCTTCAAGGTCTTCCACGGTGAGGCGAAGAAGCCGGCCTTCGTGCCCGTCGAAGAGCTCCTGAAGTAGGTGAGGGCGATGGACCGGCCACGCTTCGACTATGGCGAGGAGGTGCGTGTCGTGCGCAACCTGCGCAACGACGGTACCTTTCCGGGCATCGCAACCGGCGTGCTGCTCGTCAGGCGCGGCTCGACCGGCGTCGTGCGCGACATCGGAACCTTCCTGCAGGATCAGGTCATCTACACGGTCCATTTCACCGAGGCGGATATTCTCGTCGGTTGCCGGGACCGCGAACTCATCGGCATCGACGCGGCCTGGGTGCAGAGCCGGTTCGAGTTCGGCGAGAAGGTCATTGCCGCGATCGATCTCGGCATTGGCGGCAACGTCGTCGTCGGGAAGGGCGCGAGCGGCGAGATCATCAAGGTGCTGCGGGATCTGCCGGCGGGCGTCGCCTATCATGTGAATTTTCCCGGCAAGATGCTGCAGGTGCCGGAGGCGGCGCTCGACGCCGCGCCCGACGGTGCGCCCGACGGCGCGCCCGACGGCGCGGATGTCGCCGACTGGCCGGCATTGGAAGATGGCGACCGCGAGGGCGATGCATGAGTGGCGTCCTTGCCCATCACCGTTTGCGGGCGGCGCTTTCGCTGTTCGGCCGGCGCTTCGCCGAACTCGGTCTCGACGAGCGGGCGGCGGCCGAGGCCGAGGCCCGGCGCTCCATCGACATCGAGGCAAGGGTGCTTGCAAGCCCGGAGGCGGCCGGCATCGTCATTCCCGACCGGACGCTGGAAGAGACCATCGAGGACGTCAGAAGCCGCTACGACAGCCCCGAGGATTTCGCCGCCGACATGGCGGGCAACGGTCTCGACGAGGCCGACCTCGTCGTCGCGCTGGCGCGCGAACTGAAGGTCGAGGCGGTCCTGGAGAAGGTCGCCGCCAGCGTCCCGACGCCGACCGAGGAGCAGGTGCGGGGCTGGTACGACCGCCATCCCGAGAAGTTCGATCTGCCCGAGATCCGCCTTGCCAGCCATATCCTCGTCACCGTGAACGCCGCCATCCCGGAGAATTCGCGGGAGCGGGCACAAGCGCGGATCACCGCGCTCCGCGCCGGCATGGGCGGCAATCTCGCCGAGTTCCGGGCGCTCGCCGGCCGCCATTCGGAATGCCCGAGCGCGCTCGATGGCGGCCGGCTCGGGCGCATTGCCCGCGGCCAGCTCTATCCGACCCTCGATGCCGCGCTCTTTGCCATGGACGAGGGCGAGATCAGCCCGCCGCTCGAAAGCGAGCTCGGCTTTCACCTCGTTCTTTGCGAGACGATCTTTCCGGCCGCGGTCGTCCCGTTCGAGACGGCGCGCAGCAGGATCCGCGACGCCATGGAAAAGACGCGCCGCAAGACGCGGCAGGTGGCCTGGCTCGCGGAGCTGATGAAGCGTGCGCCGGGCATCGCCCGCGCCACCGACCCCGATCCAACCGGAATGGAGGCCAGCCATGCCTGAGTTCTCTCGTCGTCATCTGCTCGTCGCCGGCGCCGCGGTCGGCGCGGCCTCTCTCGCCGGCGCGGCGCCCGCTCTCCTTCGCGGCCGATCCGGCGAACGCGTGCTCGTCGTCGGTGGCGGTCCCGCCGGCGCAGCCGCGGCGATCGCCCTTCGCGGCGCGCAGCCGGCGACGAAGGTTCTTCTGGTCGAGCGTGACCCGACCCAGCTTCGCCCCGGCCGTCCGGCAGGTCCGGTGTCCGGGCCGCTCGCCGGCGCCGGCTATGACGCGCTCGCCGCCGCCGGCGTTTCGATCGCCGTCGACGAAATCCGCGACATCGACTGGCAGCGCGGCACCGCTGCGGCGATCAGCGGCCGGAGTTTCGCTTTCGATCGCATCGTCGTCGCACCGGGCGTCGCGGCCCGCGACGAGGGAATCGAAGGCTACGACCGCGACGCCGCCGAGGCGATGCCGCACGGCTGGTTCGGAACGACGAGCATCCGGCGGCTCGCCGCGCAGATCCGGGCCATGGCGGATGGTGGCACGGTCGCGATCCGCGTTCCGCCCGGTCGCATGCGCTTCCCCGAAGGGCCGTTTCGGCGGGCGGCGGAAATCGCCGGCTATCTGGCGCGGGAAAAGCCGGCATCGACGGTGGTGCTGCTCGACCACGGCAATACCGGCGCGGACCGCGCCGCCGACCTCGTCCGGGCGTTCGGCCGCAACGTCGACTATGTCTCCGGCGCGAGCTTCGGTCCGGTCGAGCGGGTCGATGCCGCGACGCGCACGATCCACGGCAGGAACGGGCGGCTCGCCGCCGATGTCGTCAACTTCGTCCCGGCGCAGATGGCCGGCGAGCTCGCGCTGCGTGCAGGCCTTGCCGACGCCACCGGCTGGTGCCCCGTCGAGGCCGGCCGGCAGATCTCCCGTCTCCAGCCTCGTGCCGTCCTCGTCGGCGATGCGGCGTTCGCTGGAGACGGCGCGGCGGCTTCGTGACTTGCGGGTCGCTGCCGCACGATCCGGCGGATTCGAAATTCTGAAGGTACCGACAGCCGGAACGGGATCGACGTTCGGTTTTCGATTGGCACGACCGCGCGCCGTGTTGGCGTCGTTTTTCCGAGGCGCCATGCGCGAACCGCGACGCCAGCCTCGAGATTGGCATCAATCCAATGATTTTTCAGGAAAAGTTTGGCTGGGGGACCTGGATTCGAACCAAGACTAACGGAGTCAGAGTCCGCTGTTCTACCATTAAACTATCCCCCATCCGGGTCCCGGCGGGCGGGACGAGAATGGCACCGCCTGCGCGGTGAGGCGTTAGCTAACACCACGGGTTCGCGATTTCAACCCCCCGCCGCGCGCGCATCGTGACGGCAAATGCTGCGGCGAGGGACGCGGCCCGGCGGCCCTGCCCGCTACGGCCCGCACCACCTCCTGCAGGATGCTGCAGAGAATCGATTCCAATTGCCCGCGCGCCGTCATACACTCGACATCGAACCGTAATGACGAACAGCCGCGGCGGGGCCCCTTGCGGGCCGGCGCGCCGGAAGGCGCGACCCTGCAGGTCCTTGGCCGGCGGCAAGGAATGGCCCTTGATCGAGGAACGGGACGGCCCGCCGCCCCCTGCTGACGCGTCGCCGCCATCCGCGGCGGAGCGTTCGCCCGGCCATGGCAACAAGCGCCTGGCCGAGGCCGGCAGCGCGGTGCCGGCGCCGGGACAGGGCAAGCGCCGCAAGGCACGCCGGCGCGGCCGGCGCAAGCGTCACGCCGGCGAAGCCGGTGCGACGGCGAACCGGCAGTCGGCGCCGGCGCCCGAGGCCGTGCCCGGGGCGCCGCGCCGCGTCGCCGAACCTGCCGCGAGCGAGACCGCGCCCGCCCGTCCGCAGGCCGGGCGCGAGGCCGTCGATCCGGCCCGTCCCGCACCGCGGCAGCGCGAGCTCTACGCCGCGCTCGATCTCGGCACCAACAACTGCCGCCTGCTCGTCGCCCTGCCGCAGGAGCGCGGCTTTCGCGTCGTCGACGCCTTTTCGCGGATCATCCGGCTCGGCGAGGGCGTCAGCCAGACCGGCCGCCTTGCCGACGCGGCGATGGACCGTGCCGTCGAGGCGCTGAAGGTCTGCCGCTCGAAGATGGAGCTGCGCCAGGTCGCCCGCGCCCGGCTGATCGCCACCGAGGCCTGCCGCGCCGCCGGCAACAGCCACGAATTCCTCGCCCGCGTCGAGGCCGAGGCCGGCCTCACCCTCGAGATCGTCGACCGCGAGACCGAGGCGCGCCTGGCGGTCGCCGGCTGTGCCTCGCTCGTCGATCCGGGCGCTCGCGGCGTCATCGTCTTCGATATCGGCGGCGGCTCGTCGGAACTCGTCTGGCTCGACTTCTCCGAGCGCCGGTTCCGGCCGGATCGACCGCTCGCCCGCCACATCCGCGCCTGGACCTCGCTGCCGATCGGCGTCGTCGGCCTGTCGGAACGCCATGGCGGCGTGGAAGTGAGCGAAGGCTCCTTCGAGGCGATGGTCGCCGATGTGCGCGGCCTGCTCGCCGCCTTCCCGGATCGCGAGGCGCTCGGCCGGACGATCGCCGGCGGCAACGTACATATGCTCGGCACGTCGGGAACGGTGACGACGCTCGCCGGCGTCCATCTCGGCCTCGATCGCTACGACCGGCGCCGCGTCGACGGCTTGTGGATGAGCGAGGCCGACGTCTCGGCGATGATCGGCAAGGTGTTGTCGATGAGCTTCGATGAGCGCGTCGCGAGCCCGTGCATCGGCGCCGAACGGGCCGATCTGGTGCTCGCCGGCTGCGCCATTCTCGAGGCGGTGCGCCGCGAATGGCCGTGCGGCCGTCTGCGCGTCGCCGACCGGGGCCTGCGCGAGGGTATATTGACCGAGATGATGGCCGCCGACGGCGTCTGGCGGCGCCGGCGCGGCGGCCGGCGCAACGGTCCGGGCCGCGGCCAGGGGCCGAAACGCGGGGGAGAAGGCGAATGACAGGGGGACCGGGCAGCAAGAAGCCGGGTCGCAGCGACCTCAAGGTCCGTGTGAAGACGGCCAAGAAGCGCTCCGCGTCCTCGACGCGCTGGCTGCAACGCCAGCTCAACGACCCCTATGTCGCCCGCTCGCGCAGCGAGGGCTACCGCTCGCGCGCCGCCTACAAGCTGATCGAGATCGACGACCGGCTGCACCTGCTGGCGCCCGGCCTCCGGGTCGTCGACCTCGGCGCCGCCCCCGGCGGGTGGTCGCAGGTCGCCGCCGCCCGCACCGGCTCGACCGACGAGGACCCGCTGGTCGTCGCCATCGACTATCTCGGCATGGAGCCGATCCCCGGTGTCGTCATCCTCGAAAAGGACTTTCTCGACGAGGATGCGCCGGACGCGCTGGTCGCGGCGCTCGGCGGCAACGAGGCCGACCTCGTCCTCTCCGACATGGCGGCCCCGACCACCGGCCACCGCAAGACCGACCACCTGCGCACGACGCATCTCTTCGAGGTCGCGGCCGAGTTCGCCCGCGACGTTCTGAAGCCCGGCGGCACTTTCCTTGCCAAGGTGTTTCGCGGCGGCACCGAAACCGCGCTGCTTGCCGAGCTGAAACGCGACTTCGCCAAGGTCCAGCACATCAAGCCGCCGGCGAGCCGCGACGAGAGCCCCGAACTCTACGTTCTGGCGACCGGCTTTCGCGGACACACGCAGGCCGAAAACGACGAAGAAGATTTTTGACCGACACGGTGGATGACGCCGCAAGCGACTGAAAAATATAGATTTGCCGGCGAATTGGTTACAATTGTCACGATTTTTTTAACCAATCGACGTCAGCAATGGGCCTTGCGTGATTTGTCAGGGGATACGCGCGATGACCCGCCTCTTCCGGAATGCCTCGATCATGGTCCGCATCGCACTTCTGGTGCTGGTGCCGGCTCTCGCCTTGCTCGGCGTCGGCCTCGTTCAGCTGCTCGACCGGCGCGCCGTCGCCGACGATGCGGCGACCGTCGTCGAGGTCGTCGCGGCAGCGCCGGTGATCTCGCAGCTCGTCCACGAGCTGCAGAAGGAGCGCGGCACCTCGGCCGGCTTCATCGGCTCGAAGGGCGGCGGATTCGCCGATGCGATCAAGGCGCGCCGGGCCGAGACGGATGCCGCGCTCGAGGCCTTCCGGGCGGCGATGCCGGCCATCGAATCCCGCCTGCGCTTCGACAGCTTTGCGAAGCCGCGCGCGGCGGCGGACGAGGGCCTCGCCCGTCTCGTCGAGATGCGCGGCAAGGTCGACGCCCTGTCGATCGGCGTGCCGGAGGTCGCCGGCTACTACACGCCGCTCATCGCCGAACTCCTCGCCATGGTCGAAAGCGTCGCGCTGACCTCCGGTGACGGCGACATCGTGCGCGCCATGACCGCCTATGTCGCCTTCCTGCAGGGCAAGGAACGCGCGGGCATCGAGCGTGCGATGGGCGCCACCGGCTTCGGCGGCGGCAAGTTCGCGCCCGCCATCCACCGCAATTTCGTTCGCCTCGGCGCCATGCAGGACGCTTATGCCGGCATGTTCCGGCGGTACGCCAGCCCGGAGCAGGGCGCCGCTCTCGACGAGGCGCTGTCCGGCCCGGTGCAAACCGAGGTCGACCGCATGCGCGGCCTCGCCTATGAGGCACCGTTCGGCGGCGACATCTCCGCGGTGACGGGTCCGGCCTGGTTCGAGGCCAGTACCCGCCGCATCGATGCGATGAAGATGCTGGAAGACCGCCTCGCCAAGGACGTCGTCGACCTGGCCCGCGCCACCGCCGCCCGGGCCAATGGCGGCCTCATCGTGCTGGCCGGCCTGCTCGTCGCGCTGTTCCTCGCCGTTATCGTCATCTCGATCGTCGTCGCGCGGTCGCTCGCCAATCCGCTGCATCGCCTCTCGGTCAACATGGCGCGCCTTGCCGCCGACGACACCTCGATCGAAATCGTCGACCGCGAGCGCGGCGACGAGATCGGCGAGATGGCCGTGGCGGTCGAGCGGCTGCGTCTCGTCGCGGTCGAGCGCAAGGAACTGGAGCAGCTCGCCGGCGCCGAGCGTCGTGCCGGCGAACGCGGCCGCGAGGAGGCCCGCGTGCAGAACCTGCGCCGCTACGCCGAAATGCTCGACAGCATCAACCGCTCGACCATCGATCTGGCGCGTCTCGCCAAGAATTCCAACGACGCCAGCGCCGGTTCGCAGACCATTTCGGCCGCCGCCGAAGAACTCGTCGCCTCCGTCGAGGCGATCTCCTGTTCGAGCACCGAGACGGCCACCGAGGCCGATACCGCCGATCAGGCCGCGAGCGAGGGCCGTCGTGCCGTCGAGCGTGTCGCCGAGACCATCGGCGCCATCGCGGATGCGACCGAAGGCACCGCGGCGAGCATGAAGACACTGCTCGAGGCGTCCCAGCAGATCGGCCAGATCCTCGGGGCGATCCAGGACATTTCCAGCCAGACCAACCTCCTCGCCCTCAATGCCACGATCGAGGCGGCGCGCGCCGGCGAGATGGGCAAGGGCTTCGCCGTCGTTGCCGCCGAGGTCAAGTCTCTGGCCAGCCAGACCTCCAGCCTCACCGAGGAAATCGGCGAGCGCATCGACGCGCTGCGCCAGGGCATCTCGATGATCGGCGCCAACATGGAACACTCGCAGCAGGCGGTGGCCGCCGGCGAAGGGGCGGTCGATCTCGCCGCCAGCACGATCTCCTCGGTCAGCGGCCGGGTGACCCGGGTTGCCGGCAACATGCAGGAGATTTCCGCGATCCTTGCCCAGCAGATGAGCGCCAGCGGCGAGATTGCCACGAGCATTTCCGGCGTCACCGACCTCGCCGTCGCCAATGCCGAGATCGTCCAGACGATCTCGCGCGGCATCCAGGATACCAACCGGCGCGTCGCCGAAATCGCGCGGCGCCAGTTCGAGCCCGATTCGGCCCGCGAGCTCTGCGAGATAGCCAAGATCGACCACATCCTGTTCAAGAAGCGGGTGTTCGACACGCTGCTCGGCGGCGAGCAGGCGAAGGCCGCCGATCTCGGCGATCATCATGGCTGCCGCCTCGGCAAGTGGGTCGGCACGATGAACGATCCGGCGATCACCGGGCATCCGGCCTTTGCCGCCCTGCAGGGTCCGCATGCACGGGTTCACGCCGCCGCCAAAGCGGCCCTCACGGCCCATGCCGCCGGCCGGGTCGCCGCCGCCATCGAGGAAGCCGAGACGATGGACGCGGCGAGCGACGAGGTCGTTCGCCGCCTGACCGAGCTCGGCGATGCGCTCGCCGCAAAGGCCGCGTCCGAAGCCGCCTGATCGGGCCGGCGGGCGCCGCGGCGCGCCCGCCCGCCGACTTTCGTTGCCATCGTCGAAATGTCACTGGCGGCAGACCGATGAACGGGTTTGCATCCGCCGGCCGGCGTGGTATTGACCGGCGCCAATCCTCACTCGCGCCGGGCCTCCGGCGTCGCTGTCGCGGCCTCATCGGACGCCCCCTTTCGGGGAGCCCGACCGCCGGCGGAACCCGAAGGAGTTGGCAGCGCCATGTCCCGCATCATCGAAACCGCCACCGGCCGCGAAGCGCTCACCTTCGACGACGTCTTGCTGCTGCCCGGTCATTCCGAGGTTCTGCCCGGCGAGACCGATCTGTCGACCCGCGTCACCCGGTCGCTGCGCCTCAACCTGCCGATTCTCTCGGCCGCGATGGACACCGTCACCGAGGGTCGCCTCGCCATCGCCATGGCCCAGGCCGGCGGCATGGGCATCATCCACCGCAATCTCACGCCGGAAGAACAGGCCGAGGAAGTGCTGAAGGTGAAGCGCTTCGAGTCGGGCATGGTCGTCAATCCGCTGACCATCGGCCCCGACGAGACGCTTGCCGTCGCCCTCGCCATGATGTCCCGCCACGGCATTTCCGGCATTCCGGTGGTCGAGGGGGGCGGCGCCGTGCCGGGCCGCCTCGTCGGCATCCTGACCAATCGCGACGTCCGCTTCGCCTCCAATCCGGACCAGCCGGTGCGCGAGCTGATGACCAAGGACCGGCTCGTCACCGTCCGCGAGAACGTCAATCAGGACGAGGCCAAGCGCCTCCTGCACCAGCATCGCATCGAGAAGCTCGTCGTCGTCGACGACGACTACCGCTGCATCGGCCTCGTCACCGTCAAGGACATCGAGAAGGCCAAGCTCAATCCGAACGCTGCCAAGGACGAGCAGGGCCGCCTGCGCGTCGGCGCCGCCTCGACGGTCGGCGATGCCGGCTTCGAGCGCGCCGAGCGGCTGATCGATGCCGGCGTCGACCTGCTCGTCATCGACACCGCCCACGGCCATTCCGAGCGCGTGCTGGAAAGCGTGCGCCGCATCAAGCGGCTCTCCAACGCCGTGCAGGTGGTCGCCGGCAACGTCGCCACCCCGGCCGGCACCCAGGCGCTCATCGATGCCGGCGCCGACGCCGTCAAGATCGGCATCGGCCCGGGCTCGATCTGCACCACCCGCATCGTCGCCGGTGTCGGCGTGCCGCAGCTCTCGGCGATCATGGGCGCCGTCGGCGTCGCCCGCGACGCCGATGTGCCGATCGTCGCCGACGGCGGCATCAAGTATTCCGGCGATCTCGCCAAGGCGCTCGCCGCCGGCGCCAGCTGCGCCATGATCGGCTCGCTGCTCGCCGGCACCGACGAGAGCCCCGGCGAGGTCTACCTCTACCAGGGCCGCTCCTATAAGTCCTATCGCGGCATGGGCTCGGTCGGCGCGATGGCGCGCGGCTCGGCCGACCGCTACTTCCAGGCCGAGGTGCGCGACACGCTGAAGCTCGTGCCGGAAGGCATCGAGGGCCAGGTTCCCTACAAGGGTCCGGTCGGCGGCGTGCTGCACCAGCTCGCCGGCGGCGTGCGCGCCGCGATGGGCTATGTCGGGGCAAAGACGCTGCCGGAATTCTCCGAGAAGGCGAATTTCGTGCGCATCTCCGGCGCCGGCCTCAGGGAGAGCCACGCCCACGACGTGACCATCACGCGCGAAAGCCCGAACTATCCGAGCAACGTATGAGGCCGGAACGCCTCATCGGCGCGATCGCGCTCATGTCGCTCGCCTTCACCGTCCTGTTCTGGGCGGTGATGTATTTCGGCACGCTGCCCTATATCCGGGCCGACGCCGGCGGGCTCGAACCGCTGGAACTGCGCCTCGGCGGCTATACGGCCGACGAGGCGCGCGCGTTCCTCGTCGCCCTCGGCGCCGAGGGCCGCGCCTTCTATCGCGGCGTCCAGCTCGTCGTCGACGCCATCTTTCCGCTGATCTACGCTTCGACGCTGTCGCTCATCGCCTTCCTCCTGACCATCGGACGGCTGACCTGCCGGCGCATCCCGGCGCGCCTCTGCCAGTGGGGCCCGGTCGTCATCGCCTTTGCCGCGATGCTCCTCGATTATCGGGAAAACTTCCTCGTCATCGAGATGCTCGACATGGCGCCCGAGGCGGTCGGCGACGACCTCGCCGGTATGGCGAGCCTGATGACGCAGCTGAAGGCGAGCCTCCTTGCCGTGCTGCTCGTCGTGCTCGGGGTGCTCGGGCTGCGGGCGGCGATGATCTGGAAGGCGCGGGCAGAGGCCTGAGACACGCCGCATACAAAAACGCCGGCGACCTCGGTCGCCGGCGCTTCCATCCGGTGTCGTGGCCGATAGTCCGCTGGCCTTATTCGAAATCCTTGGCGAGTTCCGCCCGGCTGGCCGGCGAAAGCGCCGCCATGTGGGCGTAGTTCTCGTGGTCGACGCCGGCGAAGATCTCGACGCTCGGCGAGCGGAACACCGCCTTCTGTGCGTCGGTGATCGGGAAGCGGACGAAATGCACCGACGAGGTCTTGCCGTCCGGGCTGGTGCGCTCGGCGTCTTCCTCGGGCTTGCAGTAGATCTTGTCGTCGCCGATCTTGAGGAACAGATGCTCCTCGACATGGGTGAGACGCTTCAGCATCTCCTCGCGCCGGCGCGCATCCTCGATCTCGAACATGACCGTGGCGACGAGCTCGGAGCCCTGCGGGATCAGCGGGTTGTAGGCATGGAGCTCGTCCTTGATCTGCTCCTCGCCGCCGCGCTCGATGTGCAGCATCTCCTGCACCTGGAACAGCATCGTCTCGAAGTTCTCGAAATAGAAGGTGGCGACCGGGCCGACCTCGATGCGGCGCAGCCGCTTGGTCGGGATCAGCGCCTTGCGCCGCTCGCCGCGCTCGCGGGCGAACTTGTCGAAATCGATGACGTCCTCGCGCGTGATGCGCTTCTCGGCAGCCGGCATCTTGGGTGCCTCCTTCTCGAATCCTGTCTGTCGTGGTCCGGGGCGGTCGTCCTCAGACGGCCGCGCCATAGGCCCGGGCGAAAATCTCGATCGGGTGCCCCTCGGCGATCGGCGTGCCGCCGTCTCCGAGAACCTGGGCGAGATGCTTGGCCGCCAGCGGGCACTCCGAGCAGAGTTGCTTGTTGCCCTTCTGCTTGACCTGGTTGGCGGCAGGCTTGGCGACCTTCACCGCGCAGCCGCGCGTCTCCTTGAGGACGCCGAAGGTGCCGCCATGGCCCGAGCAGCGCTCGACGACGTCGATCTTGGTCTCGGGGATGAAGCGCAGCATCTCGGCCGCCTTCTGGCCCATGTTCTGGGCCCGCGCATGGCAGGCCATGTGCACCGTGACGCCACCCTCGACCGGCGAAAGACCCTCGGCGAGGCCTTCCTTCTTGGCGATGTCGACGACGTATTCGGAGATGTCCTTGACCGCGCCGGCGAGCTTCTTGACGGTCTCGTCTTGCGGCAGGATCAGCGGCCACTCGAACTTCAGCATCAGGCCGCAGCTCGCCGTCAGCGAGATGACGTCGTAGCCCTTGTCGATCCACTTCACGAGCTCGGCCGAAACGATCCGCGCCTGCTCGGCGACCTTGGCGATGTCGCCATGCTCGAGATACGGCATGCCGCAGCAGGCCGGATAGACCACCTCGGTCTCGACGCCGTTGCGGGCAAGCACCGCCTGGGCGGCGACGCCCGTCGAGGGCTGGTTGTAGTCGACGAAGCAGGTGGCGTAGAGCACGGCCTTGCGGCCATGGGCCGGCGCGGCGGTGTTGAGCGCCGGCTTGGTCGCGACCGCGGTCTTGGAGAACGGCTTGGAATGATACTTCGGCAGCTCGACGTCCTTGTCGATGCCGAGGGTCGCCTCGAGCAGCGGCCGGGTCAGCGAATTGCCGCGCTTCGAGCCCCAGTTGGCAAGGCCGGCGACCGGCGCGGCGAGCTTGCCGTTGCGGTCGGTCTGGGAGAGCTGCTTGACGGTGAAGGGCACGTCCTTCTGGCGCATCATCGCCGCGCGGTAGCGCAGGATGAGGTGCGGGAAGTCGAGGTCGAACTCGTGCGGCGGCACGTAGGGGCACTTCGTCAGGAAGCACATGTCGCAGAGCGTGCAGGCCTCGTCGATCTTCGGATAGTCCCGCTTCGGGTCGAGCCCGTCCATCTCGCCGGTCGGCGACTCGTCGACCATGTCGAACAGGCGCGGGAAGGAATCGCAGAGATTGAAGCAGCGCCGGCAGCCGTGACATATGTCGAAGACCCGGGTCATCTCCTTCTCGATGGCGTCGAGATCGTAGAACGACTCGTCCTGCCAGTTGAGCGGATGGCGGGTGGGGGCTTGCGTGGAGCCTTCCCTGGTGGCTTTGCCGGACATGGCCTCGTCTCCCCTTGCGGGATTATGCGGAGATCGGTGAAGGAGGGCGGGACGGCGCCGAAGCGCCGCCCCGAATAAGGCGCCGTGGCGCTCAGTCCATGCTCTCGAGAGCCTTGGTGAAGCGGCCGGCGTGCGACTTCTCGGCCTTGGCGAGGGTCTCGAACCAGTCGGCGATCTCCTCGAAGCCTTCGTCGCGGGCGGTGCGCGCCATGCCCGGGTACATGTCGGTGTACTCGTGCGTCTCACCGGCGATCGAGGCCTTCAGGTTGTCCGAGGTCGAGCCGATCGGCATGCCGGTCGCCGGGTCGCCGACGGACTCCATGAACTCCAGATGGCCGTGGGCGTGGCCGGTCTCGCCTTCGGCGGTCGAACGGAACACCGCGGCGACGTCGTTGTAGCCCTCGACATCGGCCTTCTGTGCGAAATAGAGATAGCGGCGGTTCGCCTGGCTCTCGCCGGCGAAGGCTTCCTTCAGATTGTCGAGAGTCTTGCTCTTGGCCAGATCCATCATGTCCTCCTGATGCTGGTTTGGGTCTTTCCCCGCGCGAGCCGGCGTACCGGATTGCAACGGCGCTCCCGCCGCCGCGCGTCGAACTTGCCGCCCTAGAATATGCGTCGAAGCCCTGTGGTCAACACCTTCTGAGAAAGTTTCTAGAAAAATTCTAATATTATGGACCTCGCTGCGAACGGCTCGCAGCAAGTGCCGCTTTCAGCCAAAAAAATGGGGCTGGCAGGTCACGGCCGCAACACGCCGCGAGCCGGCAAATCGTCGCGCTTCATCGCGGTGCGACGCCGGGCTCGACGATCATCGGGCGGGGAGGGAGCTCAGTCGTGGGCGCGGCCGACGCGCAGGATCAGGTCGACCGAGAGCAGCGACTCGTGCTCGGCGAGGTCGGGCAGGCCGAGCAGCGAAATGCTGTCGCCGGCCAGGTCGACGATGTGGCCGTCGTCCTCGTAGAAGAGGTGGTGGTGGTGCGAGGTGTTGGTGTCGAAGACGGTACTCGAGCTGTCGATCACGATCCGCTTCAGGAGCCCGGCCGCACAGAACTGGTTGAGCGAGTTGTAGACCGTCGCCTGGGAGACGCGAAGCCGCTTGCGCCGGACCATCTCCATGACGTCGTCGGCGGTCACATGCTTGTCGACGCCGTCGAACAGCAGCTTGGCGAGCGCAACGCGCTTGGCGGTCGGACGCAGGCCCGCCTTGGCGAGGATCGTCTGGATCGCAGGCATCTGCGACATGGTGCTCTCCGTAGCTGCGACAAATTGGCAAGATCAGAATTAAAACCATTCTGAAAAGATTCAAGCCAAAAATTCGGAAAAAATTGTGGCGGTTGATGAACCGTTTGCATTGTCACTTGAACGTCACGGCGCGCCGGGTCAAACACAGCGGCGGTCGCGGGCCCGGCGAAGGGCTCGCGTGACGCCGAACGATGGAGCGTGACGATGAGGGACGGCGGCCGGATCGAGGCGGCGATCGAGGTGCTGGAAAGGCTGGAGCGGGAGCACCGCCCGGCGACCGACGTGCTGCGCGACTGGGGCAACGCCCACCGTTTCGCCGGCTCCGGCGACCGCGCCGCGATCGGCAATCTCGTCCATGATGCCCTGCGCTGCCGCGCCTCGCTCGCCTGGCGCATGGGGTCGGAAAGCCCGCGGGCGCTGGTGCTCGCCGCCTATGTCGTGCTGTGGCGCGTGCCGCTCGGACGGCTGGAGACGCTCCTTGCCGAGGACCGTCATGCGCCGGCGCCGCTCGGCGAGGCGGAGCGGGCGGCTCTTGCCGGTGAGGCTGCCGCGGGCGCCCCGACCCATGTCCTTGCCGACATTCCCGAATGGCTGGCGCCCTCGTTTTCGCGCGCCTTCGGTCCGCGCCTCGTCGAGGAGGGCAGGGGCCTTGCCGCCCGCGCGCCGGTCGATCTGCGCGCCAACACGCTGAAATCGACGCGCGACAAGGTGCTCGGCGCCCTGTCGCGCTTCGCGCCGGCGCCGACGACGCTCTCGCCGCTCGGCATCCGCCTCGCCCCCGGCGAGGGGCCGGCCCGCGCGCCGCAGGTCCAGGCCGAGCCCGGCTACCAGAAGGGCTGGTTCGAGATTCAGGACGAGGGCTCGCAGCTCGCCGCGCTCCTTGCCGGCGCCACGGCCGGCGAGCAGGTCGCCGACGTCTGCGCCGGTGGCGGCGGCAAGACCCTGGCGCTTGCCGCGATCATGGCGAACAAGGGCCAGATCCACGCCTTCGATGCCGACCGCAATCGCCTTGCCGGCATCTTCGAGCGCCTCGACCGCGCCGGCACGCGCAATGTCCAGGTCATCGCCGCCAACGAGCGCGACCGCCTCGACGCCCTCGACGGCCGCATGGACCTCGTGCTCGTCGATGCGCCCTGCACCGGCACCGGCACCTGGCGCCGCCGTCCGGACGCCAAATGGCGCCTCTCGCAGGCCCAGCTCGAGCAGCGCATCGCCGACCAGAACGAGGTGCTCGCCCTCGCCGAGCCGAAGGTGAAGCCCGGCGGCCGCCTCGTCTACGTCACCTGCTCGCTGCTGCCCGAGGAGAACGAGGATCGCGTCGCCGAATTTCTCGGCGGTCACCCCGATTTCGCCCTCGCCGATGCCGCCGCCGTCTGGCGCGCCGCCCTCGGCGACGATCTTCCCGAGGCCTTCCGCGCGCCCGTCGCGGGTCTCGGCGATGCGATCCGCCTGACGCCGGCGAGCGCCGGAACCGACGGCTTCTTCGTCGCGGTGATGCGGCGGGCGGCGTAGTCTCAGCTCGCCGTCTTGCGCGGCCGCGCCGGTGCGCGGGTCGCCTTTGCGACCGCCGCCTCGCCGGCCGCGGCGGCCTTCTTCTTCGGCGCAGTGGCCTTGCGCTTCGGCGCGGCGGCCTTTTCCATCATTTCGCGCGCCTGGTGCCAGTGCGTTTCGGCCCGGCCGTCCGGGCAGCCCTCATCGAGCCAGATCTGGTGGGCGGCGGTGCGAACGGCTTCCTCGGTGACAACGGACATCGGCAATCCTTCTCCGGTCGACAGTGTTTCATCACATGCGGCGCAATGAGTGCGCTGTCGCATGGCCGCAGTCATAGGCGATTCGCCGTGACGGTTTTTTGAAGGGCCCGCCGTCCTACCGGTTCGGACAGGCATCGACCTCGGAATTGTGGCTGTCGATGCAATCGCGGTAGCACTGGTTGGCGCTGCGCTGGCAGAGCGCGATGCAGGCACCCGCCGTCTCCCAGGGGGCGTCGCTCTCGCAGGCGCCGATGCAGTCCTGCTCCCAGGCACTGTTGCAGTAGGAGTCGCACGAGCGCTTGCGGGCATTGGCCGCCTGCACGCAGGCGACATCCTTCATGACGACGAGCATCGGGCGCTCTGCGAAAGGCGTCGCCGCCGGCAGACCCGACGCACCGCCGACGATCGCAAGACCGAGGATCGTCGCACCGAGGAATCCCATCGACATTTGCCGCCTCCCGTTCTGGCCGCTCTTTCAGGGAAGATGGGGACCGGTGAAGGCGTTCTGCGCCGGAAAGCGGGCGGCGGCGGCAAGGCCGCCGATCTTTTGGGGACTTGCGGCGGGCGAACGCCGCGCCATGCCGGATTCCGGTCGACAGACGCGGCCGGCGGGGGTATTCCGCCCCATGTCGCTCTTATCCGGAGAGATCCCGTCCCCATGACCGACCGCATCCTCATCATCGACTTCGGCAGCCAGGTCACGCAGCTCATCGCGCGGCGCGTGCGCGAGGCCGGCGTCTATTCCGAGATCGTGCCCTTCCAGAAGGCCGGCGAGGTCTTCGAGGAATTCGCGCCGAAGGGCGTCATCCTCTCCGGCGGCCCGGCGAGCGTCCACGATATCGGCACGCCCCGCGCTCCGGCGAAGATCTACGAGGCCGGCATTCCGGTGCTCGGCATCTGCTATGGCGAGCAGACCATGTGCGCCGAGCTCGGCGGCAAGGTCGAGCCGGGCAACGAGCGCGAATTCGGCCGCGCCTTCATCGAGGTGACCGACACCTGCGCCCTCTTTAGCGGCGTCTGGAACCCCGGCGAGCGCCACCAGGTCTGGATGAGCCATGGCGACCGCGTCACGGCCATTCCGGAGGGCTTCCACCCGGTCGCGGTCTCGAACGGCGCGCCCTTCGCCGCGATCGCCAACGAGGCGCGGCGCTTCTATGCCGTGCAGTTCCACCCGGAGGTGGTGCACACCCCGGACGGGGCGAAGCTCCTTTCGAATTTCGTGCACAACATCTGCGGCTGCGCCGGCGACTGGACCATGGCCGCCTTCCGCGACCAGGCGATCGACCAGATCCGCCGCCAAGTCGGCACCGGCAAGGTCATCTGCGGCCTTTCCGGCGGTGTCGACTCGGCCGTTGCCGCCGTCCTCATCCACGAGGCGATCGGCGACCAGCTCACCTGCATCTTCGTCGACCACGGCCTGATGCGCATGAACGAGGCCGAGGAAGTCGTCTCGCTGTTCCGCGGCCACTACAACATCCCGCTCGTCCATGTCGACGCGAGCGAGCGCTTCATCGGTGCGCTCGAGGGGATGAGCGACCCGGAAAAGAAGCGCAAGACCATCGGCGGCCTCTTCATCGAGGTCTTCGAGGAGGAGGCGCGCAAGGTCGGCGGCGCCGAATTCCTCGCGCAGGGGACGCTCTATCCGGACGTGATCGAAAGCGTTTCGTTCGTCGGCGGCCCCTCGGTGACGATCAAGTCGCACCACAATGTCGGCGGGCTCCCTGAGCGCATGAACATGAAGCTCGTCGAGCCCTTGCGCGAACTCTTCAAGGACGAGGTCCGCGCCCTTGGCCGCGAGCTCGGCCTGCCCGACGTCTTCGTCGGCCGCCATCCCTTCCCGGGGCCGGGCCTTGCCATCCGCTGCCCGGGCGGCATCTCCCGCGACAAGCTCGAGATACTGAAGAAGGCCGACGCGATCTATCTCGACGAGATCCGCAAGGCCGGCCTCTACGACGCCATCTGGCAGGCCTTCGCCGTGCTCTTGCCGGTCCAGACCGTCGGCGTCATGGGCGACGGCCGCACCTACGACTACGTGCTGGCCCTGCGGGCCGTCACCTCGGTCGACGGCATGACGGCGGACTTCTTCCACTACGACATGGATTTCCTCGGCCGCGCCGCGACCCGCATCATCAACGAGGTCAAGGGCGTCAACCGCGTCGTCTACGACATCACTTCGAAGCCCCCCGGAACCATCGAGTGGGAGTGAGGGGCGGATAGGGGTGTTGTTGTCGTCATTCCCGATGACAAACGGGATTCCAGCGCGGCATAGGCTGGATCAACGGCCCGCGGCCCTCAGGGGCAGGGCCCCGTAGGGTGCGTTAGCGAAGCGTAACGCACCGCTCTGCCGTCCCGTCTTTCGGTGCGTTACGCCGCGTGCCGCAGCTAACGGCACCCTACGGACGGCTTGCCGGCCTTCAGTGCCGTGACCTGTCCCACCAACGAGGTGAGGGGCATCGGCCCCGCCGCCAAAAAAACCGGCGCCGTGCCCAATCCCTCAATCGCCCGCCAGGAGCCGGCGCGCCACGTCCTCTCCTGAAAGCAGCGCCCCGTGCGCGGTGCCGAAGTAGCCGGCCGAACATGCCTCGCCAGCGAACCACAATTTGCCGTCCCAGTCGGCGCCGGCGAGCGCGCGGCGGGTATCGGGGCTGGTCCCGACCGCGTTGAAGCTGTAGCTGCCAAGCGCGAAGCGGTCCTGCCGCCAGCGGGTGACCTGACCGGCGAGCGGTGCGGGAAAGGCCGTGCCGAACATGGCGCGCAAAGCCTCGTGCGCCGCGGCGATGGTGTCGCGGTCGTCGAGGCGCTCGATTTCGCCCGCCGCGTCGGCGGCGTTGAAGCCGACGAGGACGGGCTTTTTGGCGGCCCGCGCCAGCGACACCCACTCCGCCCAGTAGCCCGGGCGCGGCCCGAGCCATTCGATCCAGTCGGCGTCGCGCGGCCAGGCGATCCGCTCGAACCGCAGCCAGCACTTGTCGAGGAGCCCCATGCCGAGCCCGTCGATGGCCGCCTGACGGTCGGGGGCGAGGGGTTCGGCGAACTGCGGGCGCCCGGCTTGCAGGACGCCGGGCGGCAGGGTGCAGACGATCCGGTCGGCCGTGATCCGGCCGCCATCGGCCAGCCGCACCTCGCCGGGGGCGATCGCGGTCACCTCGGTGCCGAGGCGGATGTCGAGCCTGCGCGCCAGATGGGCGGTGATCTGGTCGAAGCCGCCGGGGAAAAGCACATCGGCGCCGCCGAATTCCTCGTCTTCCTGCCCGTACCAGGCCGAAAGCCGGTGCGCCGGGCTGCCATATTCCTGTTCGAGCGTGCTGTTGACGAGATGGAGCACCAGCCGGCGCAGGTCGGCCGACGCCGACCGCCAGTCGGCCGAGGCCTCGAGCGCCTCGGTCACCGACACGTCGCTGTCGAGTTCCTCGGTTGCGTCGAGCGCCCGGCTGAGGAGGCGCTCGGCCCGGCGAAGGTCGGGATCGATCTCGCCGCCGTCGGGCCCGAGAATGATCGAGGCGTCATAGCTCGTCGCGAGCGTCCGTGCGCCGGCCTTTCGGGCAAGGGCCGTCAGCGGATTGCCGCGCTGGCCGTGGATCCAGCTCGCGCCAAGGTCCATCGGCAGGTCCGGCCAGAGCCGCGAGGTGTGGATGCGCCCGCCGATCCGCGCCCGCGCCTCGAGGATTGTGACCGCGTGGCCGGCATCCTGCAGCGCCCGCGCGACGGTAAGGCCCGCAAGGCCCGCCCCGATGACGAGCGTCGAGCCGGCCGGACGCGCCGTGACGCGCCGTGCGGCCAGCGCCGATGCCCCGAGCGCGCCGAGGCCTGCCAGAACCTGCCGTCTGCCAATCCGGATGGTCATTGGCGGCACCTTTCAAACCGGGAATACGCCGAAGGATGTTCCGAGGAGGTCAGAGTTTGCAGGTAAGCCATTTCCGACGGCATGCCAAACGGTCGATGCCGGGACGGCATCGCGAAGGTATGGTTGTCCCTCATGGTCTCGGCATCGCCGCGTCGCTCGCCCTTGCGAATGGCGGACGTGGCGGCGAGACTTGCGGCAAGGTGCGGCCGTCGCGGGGCTGCACGGGTGGAACCGGAGACCCCATGCTCAAGCGCATCGTTGCCCATGTCTCCGGCCGGCCGGTGATCCTCACCGACACGATCACCAAGCTCGATGCAGCCGATACCGGCGCCGTCGTCGTCTCGGCCTCCCATGGCGGCACGAGTTCGGCCGCCTTCGCGCTCGAACATCCCTTCGGCCTCGTCGTCTTCAACGATGCCGGCGTCGGCAAGGACCGGGCGGGGATTGCCGCGCTCGACATCCTCGAGGAAGCGGGCGTCGCCGCCGCGACCGTCGGCCACGACAGCGCCCGCATCGGGGACGCCGCCGACATGTGGGAAAACGGCATCGTCTCCCATGTCAATGCGCGTGCCGCAGGCCTCGGCCTCGGCCCTGGCCGGCCCTTGCGCGATGCCGTCCTCGGCCTGCGGCTCGGGGATACCTGACGCCTGCGGCCAAAGCACTGCGCCGGTGCCGCTATGCGGCGAGCCCCTCGAGGCAGCGCCGCAGCCGGACGTGCTTGGTCGCCAGCACGAGAAAGAAGCCGAGGGCAAAGAGCAGCTCGGCCGGTTCCTGGTCGCGCCAGATGAGAAAACCGCCCGGATGCGGGCGCGCGATGTATTCGAGCAGCGTGTACATGAGGAAGGTGCAGAAGAAATAGGAGCTGACGAACCAGTCGGTGGTGACGTAGTTCACAATGTGCCGGCAGTTCTTTTTCGTCTCCGAAGACAGGAGCGCCGCAACGATCCAGCCGAATGCGCCATAGGCGCCGGTCGCAATGTAGATGTTGTGGAGGATCGGCTGGATGAAATCGAGATTGTGCAAGGATATTTCGTTCTGGGTGTTGTGAGCCGCGAAATAGGCGGGCGTCGCAATTTCGAAAACCCGCTGACCCCAGCTCATTTCCTCGACGGCGACGAGCAGAAGACCGAAGGCCAGCACGCCGTAGAGGATGGCGATGAGGGGGAGCCGGTTTTTCAGGAAGGTCGCGAAGGAAGAAAAGGCCAGAGCCGAGGCCGCGAAATAGAACAATGCCTGCAGGCGCTCGACCGCCGAATCTTCGGTGATCAGCGTCGGATAGGTGTCCGGCGCCAGCAGTTTGATCGACAGGAAGATGACGATCGGAACGACCGGGAAGAGAAACACGCCTGTTCTGGCGCGCCTGCTGGTTTCCAGCGGCGCGAACAGAGTATCGAGGACGTCGGACAGGCTACGCATGGCGGCGCATGACAAACTGGAGGAGCGGGGTTATTGCGAGGATTCGCGCCGGTCTTCCTCCCTGCAATCGGTGGCGCAGGGTCTCGGGCCGTGGCTGACGCACGCCACACTAGAGCAAATTCGAAAGAGTTGATCGACTTTTCGGCGAGATTTTTCTCCAGCTAATTGAATCTGAAGCGATTTCTTATCGACCGAACGATTGGGTTCGGTCGGTGAGCGCTCTGGATGGGCCGGAAAAAGCGTTCAACCACGGCATTTGCCCGTCGCCGATGCGCCGACGGCAATGGGTCACGTCTGCGGTCGCCGCGCCGCGCTCCCCAACGCCCCCGGGCCGCGCTAGACTTCTCCCATGAGAGCGATGTCATTGAAGGCGAGCCGGGTCCGTCCGAGGCTGATCCGAGACCAACGGGGGTGATTTCATGGCGTCACGTTCCCGCGACGAGGGCGGGCTTGCCCCGCATCTCCTGCGCCCGGGCTGCGATCCGTCGGCTTTCTCTTTCCGTTCCAGCGAGGAGCTCGACGGGCTCGACCACCTGATCGGCCAGGAGCGCGCGGTCGATGCCATCCGGCTCGCCGTCGAGATCCCGCATCGCGATTTCAATCTCTACGTGCTCGGACCGACCGGCAGCGGCCGCCACTGGGCGGTCGACGGCCTCGTCCGCCGCCAGGCCGAGACCATGCCGGTGCCCGACGACTGGGCCTATGTGAACAATTTCGAGGCGCCCGACCGGCCGCGCGCCATGCGCCTGCCGCCGGGCGTCGGCCAGACGCTGAAGACGGCGATGCAGGGTCTCGTCGACGACCTCGCCGTCGAGATCCCGGCGCTTTTCGAGAGCGACGAATACCAGAGCCAGCGCCGCGCCCTCGACGAGGAATTCGGCCAGCGCCACGAGGGTGCGATGGCCGATTTCGTCGAGAAGGCGAAGGCCGAGAACGTCGCCCTGCTGCGCACGCCGATGGGCTTCATGCTGGCGGCGGTACGAAACGGCGAGATCGTCAAGCCGGACGTCTACAACACCCTCTCCGAGGCCGAGCAGCAGGAGATCGATACGAGGATCGAGCGCCTGCAGGAGGGGCTCGCCGACGTGCTGCGCCAGGCACCGAAGCTCGACAAGGAGCTGCGCGGTCGCATCGAGGGCCTCAACGCGTCGATGGCCGAGCGCGCCGTCTCGGCCCGCGTCGACGATCTCGTCGCGCAGTTCTCCGCGATCGAGGCGGTCCGCGCCTACCTCGCCGAAGTGCGCCGCGACATGATCGAGAATGCCGAGCTGTTCCTTGCCGCGCGCGGCGAAGGCAATGGCGGCCCGTTCCCCGAGGCGATCCGCAAGTCGCATGCCGACGAGGCCTTCGGCCGCTACGTCGTCAACGTCATGGTATCGCGCCAGGGCGCCAATGGGGCGCCGCTCGAGGTCGAGGAACTGCCGACGCTCGACCACCTGACCGGGCGCATCGAGCACGCCTCGCAGATGGGCACGCTCGTCACCAATTTCACCATGATCAAGCCCGGCGCGCTCCACCGCGCCAATGGCGGCTTCCTCGTGCTCGATGCCAGCCGCCTGCTCGCCGAGCCCTATGCCTGGGACGCGCTGAAGCGCTGCCTCACCCACCAGTCGATCACCATCACCTCGCTCGCCGAACGCTTCAGCCTCGTCTCGACGACCTCGCTGCAGCCCGATCCGATCCCGCTCGAGGTGCGCGTCATCCTGATCGGCGACCGGCTGCTCCACACGCTGCTGACGCTGCTCGAGCCCGATTTCCTCGACCTCTTCAAGCTCCAGGCCGATTTCGAGGACGAGATCGACCGCTCGCCGGAATCGTTGATGCTGCTCGCCCGGCTGATCGCCGCCCAGGCACGGCGTGACGGCCTGCGCCATCTCTCGGCCGGCGGCGTCGCCCGCGTCCTCGACGAGGCGATCCGCCTTGCCGGGGACAGCAAGAAGCTGAGCCTTCATCTCGGCGACCTCACCGATCTCATCCGCGAGGCCGACCACTATGCCGGCGGCAACGGCCACGGGCTGATCGAGGCCGACGATGTCGAGCGTGCGGTGCGCGAGGCCGATCGCCGCGCCGCCCGCGTCCGCGACCGCCTGCAGGAGGCGATCGCCCGGCGCACCATCCTCATCGACACCGACGGCGAGAAGGTCGGCCAGGTCAACGGCCTTTCCGTCGTCGGCCTCGGCCGATACCGCTTCGGCCAGCCCTCGCGCATCACCGCGCGGGTGCGCATGGGATCGGGCAAGCTGATCGACATCGAGCGCGAGGTGGAGCTCGGCGGGCCGCTCCATTCCAAGGGCGTGCTGATCCTCTCGGGCTATCTCGCCGCGACCTACGCCCCCGACGTGCCGTTCTCGATGCAGGCGAGCCTCGTCTTCGAGCAGAACTACGGCGGCGTCGACGGCGACAGCGCTTCCTCGGCCGAGCTCTACGTGCTGCTCTCGGCGCTCGCCGAGCTGCCGATCGCCCAGGGCTTCGCGGTCACCGGCTCGGTCAACCAGCTCGGCGAGGTGCAGGCGATCGGCGGCGTCAACGAGAAGATCGAGGGTTTCTATGATGCCTGCCTGCGTCGCGGGTTGACCGGCGGGCAGGGGGTGCTGATCCCGAAGGCCAATGTCGACCACCTGATGCTGCGTCCCGATATCGTCGCGGCCGCCGCCGAGGGCAGGTTCCGCGTCATCGCGGTCGAGACTATCGACGAGGGCATCGAGATCCTGACCGGCGTCGCGGCCGGCCGCCGCGCCGCCGACGGCGCCTTCCCGGCGGAAAGCGTCAATGGCCGGGTCGAGGCACGGCTCAGGGAATTTGCCGAAATGCGCCGGCGCTTCGCGCGCGATGGCGAGGGCGGCAAGGATCGGACGGGCGTATGAGCGAGGCGGAGCGCACCCTGCGGCGGATCCTGATCGGCGCGGCGAGCTTTGCCGATGCCGAGAGCGCGCTGCGCATCGCCGAGCGCATCGTCGGGCCGCTCGTCGCCGACCTCGGCGGCCTGATGATGGAGGATACGACCGTCGCCGCGCTCGTCGGCGGTCCCGGCCGGCGCATCGTCGCGACCTCGGGTGCCGTCGTCGTCGCGCCCTCGGCGCGCGATTTCGGTCTCGTCGTCGCCAGCCAGGCCCGTGCCTTCGAGACGCGCCTTGCCCGGCTCGCCGAGGCGCACACCCTCAGATGGTCGTTCGAGCGCCGCGCCGGCGAGCTCGTCGCCGGTCTCTTCGCCGCCGCCCGGGAATGGGACCTTCTCGTCGTCGGCCAGTGCCGGGTCCATCGCCACGGCGGCCGCGTCATCCTCCTCGAACCGCCGGCCGGTGCCGCCTCGCCGGCGCGCATGCTCGCCGAAACCGTCGCCGGTGCGCTCGCAACGAGCGTCGTGCCGCTGTCGAGTCCGGCGCCGACGCCCGCGGATGTCACGACCCTCCTCGACCGGATCAGCCGGGCGAGCGCCGCCGCCGTCGTCGCCGATCTGACCGCCGGACCCTTGCGCGGCGAGGCCGAACTGCGCCGCCTCGTCGAGGCCGCCCGGGCGCCGGTCTTCGTCATCGGCGCCGACAGTGCGCCCGCGCCGGCCTGATCGGGCACGGCGTTGCGGCAGGGCGCTCAGCCGCCGGCCGCGAAGGTGACGGCGAGATCGTCGATCTCGATCCAGACGAGGAGCGGCAGCGGCAATACGGTCTGCCGCGGACCCATGCGCGGAAAGACCTTGCGCCGGGTGTAGAAGCGCAAGCCGCTGACGATTTCGGAGGCGAGAACGCAGTTGGCCGCCGTTGCCCAGCCGCCGATGACGTCGGCGGTATAGTCGTGCCGGGTGAGCAGCAACTGGTCGTCGAAATGGTAGAGCTGGCGGGCCGAATGGGTCGGCGCCGAGGGCGCGAATTCGGCGGCGAGCCGCAGGCCGCTGCCCGCATCGCCGGCTTTCGGCAGCGACACGGTGACGTCCGGCTCGTCGAGGAGGCCGGGAAACCAGAGATAGTTCCAG
This sequence comes from Pseudomonadota bacterium, assembly GCA_029572955.1. GTDB lineage: Bacteria > Pseudomonadota > Alphaproteobacteria > Rhizobiales > JAKPQE01 > JAKPQE01. The sequence goes on along the minus strand of JAKPQE010000031.1, from coordinate 24,718 downwards.
ATGGCGTAGCCGGCGAAATAGAGGATGTCGAGCCTGTCCCAGGCGATGTTCTTGATCGGCCTGGCGAAACTGCGGCGCGGATCGTGCCGCTCGGCGACCAGCCTGCCGTCCGCGTCGTGAATGGCGACCCGGTCCGGCGCGAAATGCCCGCTTCCGCCGGGCCCGCCGAAATTGCCGAATACGACGCGGCGCTCGTGCGGGGCGAGGTGGATCGTCAGGTTGCGCAGCGCCGTCGGCTGGCAATGGCTCGTGAAGGCGAACCCGCCGGACGACAGCGACGCGTCGATTGCCGTGACCGATTGCCAGCGCTCGCGGCCGCCGTGGCTGGCGAGGATATCGTCGAGGAGTTGCTGTGCGGACATCGCGGGTCTCCGGCCTGCCGGTGGTCGGGCGGTCATCGGCCCGGGACAGCCCTCGGGCGCGCGGACAGGGCGATCGTCCCCCGGTCGCCCGATCTAATCAAGGAGGTTCGGTCGCGGCCGGCGATTTCGCGGGAGCGTCAGCGCACCACGGCGATGATGGTGTTGGCCTTGCCGTTTTCGACGATCGTCTCGAACAGCGTCCGGGCATTGTCGGGATGGAGCCGCACGCAGCCGTGACTTGCCGGCCGCCCGAGCTGCTTGATCGCGGTCGTGCCGTGGATGGCATAGCCGCCGTGGAAGAACACCGACCAGGGCATCGGCGCATTGTCGTATTTGCGCGAGCGCCAGTAGCGCTCGAGGCGGATCGGCCGATAGGTGCCGACGGGGGTGCGATAGCCGCGCCGCGCCGTCGAGACCGGCCACTCGTGCATCAGCCGGTTGTCGACATAGACCGTCATCAGCTGGTCGGAGAGGTCGATGCGCACGATCACCTCCGCCTCGGCACGCGCAGGCGCGAGCCAGGCGAGAAGGACGAAGAGGGCGAGAACACACCGCATGAGCATGGCAATGCTCTAACGCGTCCCGCCGGGCGCGGCAACCGCCTCGGCGGTCGCCGTGCCGCTTGTCGGCAGCTATCGCGTGATGACGATGCGGGTGTTCCGCGGCCCGTGGTTCTGGACGAGGCTGTAGAGCGTCGCCGCATTGGCCGGATGCAGGCGGACGCAGCCATGGCTCGCCGGCCGGCCGAGCGACTTCACCGCGCCGGTGCCGTGAATGGCATAGCCGCCGCGGAAGAAGATCGAATGGGGCATCGGCGAGTTGTGGTACTTCTTGGAATAGTGCATCCGCTGCAGCGACTGCGGCCGGAAGGTCCCGACCGGCGTGCGGTAGCCGCGGCGCGCCGTCGAGACGGGCCAAGTGTATTTGGCAGCGCCGTTGACATAGACGTTCATGCGCTGCGACGACAGATCGATCTTGGCGACGATGTCGGCCCTGGCGGCGAGAGTGCCAAGGCACAGCATCAGGATCGCCGAAGTAATGAGTCTGGTAGCAGTCATCCGTTGCCTCTCAGTCCGTTTTCCCCTTTTTGAGAGGCAAAGTTTGACCACGAAAGAATTACATTTCAATTCACATCGACGCGAAGAGGCGCCGCAGGCTGCGGTTTTTGCCGGGAAATACTGACCGCGGCAGCCCCGAAGGCCGCCCGGCGGGTTGTCGAGGTGAGCCGGCTCAGCGCTTCGGCGAGGCGAAATAGTGGTCGTCGGCGACCTGGCCGGTCTTTCCGTAGCCGAACCGTTCCATCAGCGCGTAGACATGGTCGCGGTTCTGCGGGAACACCTCGATCTGCATGTCGACGACGTTGTTCTGCAGGAACTTTTCCATGCCGGTGAGGACCATGCTCTCGGCGCCCTCGACGTCGATCTTGACGAAGGCGCGCCGTCCCGACCAGTCGAAGAGGTCGTCGAGCGCGGCGACGCGGACCTCCTGACGCTCGGTGAAATCCCAGACGGCACCCTCGGTCGCATCCTCGAAGCGCGAGACGGCCGAGAGGCCCGGCACGAGATGCATGATGGCGACGCCTTCCTCCTCGCCGAGCGCCATGTGGTGCGCCCGCGCCCGGTCGGAGAAGCGGTTGGCCGCGATCGAGCCGCAGATCTGGTCGAATTTGCGCCGCACCGGCTCGAAGGCGTGGATTTCCTTCACACCCATGGTGCCGGCGAGAACGGCGTAGAGGCCGAAATTCGAGCCGATGTCGAGGAAGAGGTCCGGCTTCGCCTCGGCCAGCCGCCGCCGCAGTTCGGCGAAGGTGTTGCGCTCGGGAACCCGGCCCGCCGCCATGTTGAGGTCGAGCTGGTCGCGCGGGTCGAGCACATAGGCACCGTAGGGCGTGTGACGGATGATCACCCGGTCGCGCGCGCGGAAGAAGCGCTTGCGCATGCTGGAGGGGAACTTGAACATATCGGCTCTTTTGTCGGGACGTCCTTGCCGGCCGGTATACCGCAATAGACGGCGACTGCAAGAAAATGCCGCCCCGGACCGCCGAAGGGCGGGCGACGGGCGGTCCGCGAACGCGGATTTTCCTTGCCGGGCGGGCAGGCCCGGCGTAGGGTCCGTTTGTCCAATCAAACGATTTGTTCTCTAAAACGAATGAACGACAAGCCCTCTCGCGGTACCGAGGTCGAGGATGGCGTCGCCGCCCTGTCGGGCCAGCTCGGCAAGACGGTCCAGCGCCTGCGCAAGGCCTACAACCTGTCGCTCGCCGATCTTTCCGAGCAGTCGGGCGTTGCCAAGTCGATCATCTCGCAGATCGAGCGCAACGAGACCAATCCGACGCTGGCGACGATCTGGCGCCTTGCCCAGGCGCTCGACGTCTCGATCGACCGCGTGCTCGGCGTCGGCGAGGAAAGCCCCTTCGTCGAGAAGGTGACCAAGGCCGATACCCCGATCCTCGTCTCCGACGACGGCCTCTGCCATCTCGCCATCATCGGCTGGATCAAGACCGTCGACTGGTTGCAGTGGTACGATTTCCGCGCCGAGCCGGGCGGCATGCTGGAGTCCGAGGGCCATCAGCGCGGCTCGGTAGAATGCCTCAGCGTGCTCGCCGGAACGCTCGAGGTGGAGATCGACGACGAGCGCCACGAGGTCGGCCCCGGCGAGACCCTGCGCTACCGCTCCGACGGCCTCCACATCATCCGCAATATCGGCAAGGAGCCGGCCCACGCGACGATGGTCTGCATCCTGAAGGCGGCCGTGATGGAGTGACCGGCGTCGGCCGGTCAGGCGAGATAGCCGCTCGCTTCCAGTTGCGCGATGACGCGGCTCGCCAGCTCTTCCGGGCTCGCCCCGGCGGTCGCCAGCGTGATCTCGCAGCGCTCCGGCGGCTCGTAGGGTGAATCGAGGCCGGTGAAGTTCTTGATCTGGCCGGCCAGCGCCTTCTTGTAGAGCCCCTTCGGGTCGCGCGCGATGCACAGGTCGAGCGGCGTTTCCATGTAGATCTCGAGGAACTCGCCATCGCCGACGAGGTCGCGCGCCATCCGCCGGTCGGCCCGGAACGGCGAGATGAAGGCGGCGAGCACGATGACCCCGGCATCGACGAAGAGCTTGGCGACCTCGCCGACCCGCCGGATGTTTTCCACGCGGTCGGCCTCGGTGAAGCCGAGGTCGCGGTTGAGGCCGTGGCGGACATTGTCGCCGTCGAGGATGTAGGTGAAGCGGCCGCGGGCATGCAGCTGCTTTTCGACGAGATTGGCGACCGTCGACTTGCCGGAGCCGGAAAGGCCGGTGAACCAGAGCACGCAGGCGCGCTGGCCCATCAGCGTGCGTCGCGCCGCCTTGTCGACGTCGAGCCCCTGCCAGGCGAGGTTGGTCGCGCGTCTGAGGGCAAAGCGGATGAAGCCGTAGGCGAGGGTCGCGCCGCCGCCGGCCTCGGCGATGCGGAACGTCCCCATCGGCCGGTCCTCGCCGACCGGGGCGAAATCGATCGCCTCGGCGGTCGAAAGATTGACGAGGCCGATGTCCTCCTGCTGCAGCCGGCGCGCCGCGAGATGGCTGAGGTCGAAGACGTTGAGCCGGTGCCGGAGGTCGGTGACCGTCGCCGCGACGGTGCGGCTGCCGATCGTCAGGTCGTAGCGCCGGCCGGGCAGCAGCGGCGCTGCGCCCGTCCACACGACATGGGCCGAGAACTGGTCGGCATGATCCGGCGCGAGCGCGGCGGGGGTGCCGTGCGCCGGCACCGCCAGCGCCCCGGCGAGCGTGTCGACCGATTCCCAGCCGAGCGCCGCGCCGCCGATCGGCACGACGTGGAAGTCGACGTCGGCAAAGCCGGCCTCGAAGGCGAGGACGTCGCCGCGGATCGCCTCGAAGCGCTCGTCGGCCCGCGGCAGTCGGTCGAGCCGGCCGACCGCGACGACGAGGCGCGCGAGCCCGGAGGTTGCCGCGACCACCATCGCGGTCCTGAGATCGAAGGTGCAGCCGCGCGCCGCGTCGGTGACGATGGCGACGGCATCGGCCTCGGCGATGGCCGCGACGAGCGCCGCATCAAGCCGGTCGCCGGTGGTCGCGATCGCGATTTCGGCGTCGCCGAACTCTGCGCCGCCGCGCAGTTCGGCCGCCGCCGTCTCGCCGAGCGCGGCATCGCTCGCAACGATCAGCAGCTTTCCCGGAACGGATGTCGGTGACGTGGTGTCGGTCATGGCAGCGGCTCCTCGAGCCGATCGCGTGGTGCTGGAGCGTTTCCGGGCGAAGCGGTGGCCGGTTCGCCATCGGCAACGCGACTGAACAAAAACCAGAGGCCGCTCGTCGATCCCGCGAAGGAACGAACGGCTTCTAGAGAACCGCCCGGCCCGGTTCGATCAGCGCGCTGTCGCTCGCCGCGAAGAACCAGGGATTGGCGAACGGCGTCTCGTTTGCCTGTTCGGCCCGGCCGTAGTCAAGTGGCGATCCGTCGGCCTTGACGACGATGCCGCCGGCGCCGGCGAGCACGGCGTGGCCGGCCGCGGTATCCCATTCCATCGTCCGCCCGAGGCGCGGATAAAGGTCGGCGGCGCCGCTGGCGACGAGGCAGAATTTCAGCGACGAGCCGGCCGACACGGTCTCGGCGCCCGGATACTCGGCGATGAAGCGGTCGGTCTCGGCCGTGCGGTGCGAGCGGCTGGCGACGACGCGCAGCGGGCTGCCGGGCCGTGCCACGGCGATCGGCCGGGCGGTGCCGAGCCGGAAATCCTCGATCTCGAACTCGACCGCGCCGCCCTCGGTTCCGGCAAAGAGCCGCCCGAGCGCCGGGGCGTAGACGACGCCGGCGAGCGGCCGGCCATCCTCGATGAGGGCGATGTTGACCGTGAACTCGTCGCGCCGGCCGATGAATTCGCGCGTGCCGTCGAGCGGATCGACGAGGAAGAAGCGCTTGCCGATCTCCGGGATGCGCCCGGCCGCGACCGACTCCTCGGCAATGACCGGCACCTCCGGCGCGAGCCGGGCGAGATGCTCGAGGATGATCGCCTCGGCCGTCTCGTCGGCCTCCGTCACCGGCGTCCGGTCGCTCTTGTCGCGGGCCTCGAAGTCGGTGGCGTAGACCGCCATGATCGCCCGGCCGGCGGCGAGCGCGGCGGTGATCATGCCGTCGGCGAGCTGCGGCGACACCGGCATCAGCGGCCGTCCTTCTTCACATAGGGGTTCTCGCCGCCGCGCAGCATCAGCCGCAGCGGCACGCCGGGCAGCTTGAAGGTGTCGCGCAGGCCGTTGACGAGATAGCGCCGGTAGGCGTCGGGCAGGGCGTCCGGCCGCGAGCAGAAGACGACGAAGGTCGGCGGGCGCGATTTCGCCTGCGTCATGTAGCGGATCTTCAGCCGGCGCCCGGAGACCGCCGGCGGCGGGTGATGCTCGATCACGCCTTCCAGCCAGCGATTGAGCTTGGCGGTCGGGATGCGGCGGTTCCAGACGTCGTGGGTCGAGAAGATCGCCGCCATCAGCTTGTCGAGGCCCTCGCCGGTGAGGCCCGAGACCGGCACGATGGTGAGGCCGCGAAGCTGCGGCAGCAGCCGCTCGGCCTCCTCGCGCAACGTCTTCAGCGTCTCGCCGCGGTCCTCGATGACGTCCCACTTGTCGAGCGCGACGACGATCGCCCGGCCTTCCTTCTCGACGAGGTCGGCGATCTGCAGGTCCTGCTTCTCGAACGGGATCGAGGCATCGAGGGTGAGGACGACGACCTCGGCGAAGCGGATTGCCCGCAGCGCATCGGCGACCGAGAGCTTTTCGAGCTTTTCCTGGACGCGCGCCTTCTTGCGCATGCCGGCGGTGTCGACGAGGCGCACCCGGCGGCCGCGCCATTCCCATTCGATGGTGATCGAGTCGCGGGTGATGCCGGCCTCCGGACCGGTCAGCAGCCGCTCCTCGCCGATCAGCCGGTTGACGAGCGTCGACTTGCCGGCGTTCGGCCGCCCGACGATGGCGATCGACACCGGGCGATCGCGGTCCTCCGCCTCGTCCTCGTCGTCGTCGGCGATGCCGGCCTCCAGCATGTCCTGTTCGATGGCGATGGCGAGATCGGCAAGGCCCTCGCCGTGCTCGGCCGAGATCGGGATCGGCTCGCCGAAGCCGAGCGAGAAGGCGTCGTAATAGCCGGCCTCGCCGGGCCGCCCCTCGGCCTTGTTGGCGACGAGCAGCACGCGCTTGTCGGAGCGGCGGATGAGGTCGGCGAAATGCGCGTCGACCGGGGTCACCCCGGCGCGCGCATCGATGAGGAACAGCGTCAGGTCGGCATCGGCGATCGCCGCCTCGGTCTGGGCGCGCATGCGCCCGGTGAGGCTCTCGGCCTCGGCTTCCTCGAGGCCGGCGGTGTCGATGATGCGGAAGGTGAGGGGGCCGAGGCGCGCCTCGCCCTCGCGCCGGTCGCGCGTCACGCCCGGCGTGTCGTCGACGAGCGCCAGGCGCTTGCCGACGAGACGGTTGAAAAGCGTGGATTTGCCGACATTCGGCCGCCCCACGATGGCGACGGTGTAGCTCATCGAACGACGGTTCCGTCTGGAGCGTTTTCGGTAAAGGTCGGAACCGATCTTCCGCGAAAAGCGTGAGAAAGCAAGAATCGAAAGCCGCCGAACGCCGGACCCGGCGCGGCGGCTCCCGAGGGCGTCAGTTCGTGGCGGTCAGCGTGCCGTTGCCCGACAGGACGAACAGCGAGCCGGAGGCCGCGATCGGGCTCGTATAGACCGGCGCGCTCATCGCCCGGGTGCCGGTGATCTGGCCGGTCGCCGGGTTGAGCGCATAGAGGTTGCCCTTGCTCGAGGCGACCCACAGCGACCCGCCGGCAAGGCTCGGACCGGACCAGCGCTCGCGCTTCTTCTTCTCGCCGGCCGGCAGCTGCGTCGCCCACATCAGCTCGCCGTTGCGGCGCGAGAGGGCGAGCACGCGCTCGCTCATGTCGACGACGAAGATCGCCTCGCCGGCAACGACCGGGGTCGAGGCGCTGCCGACATTGGTCTCCCAGATGCGCTCGCCATTGGCCAGCTTCACCGCGACCATGCGGCCGGAAATGCCGGTGGCATAGACGATGCCGTCATGGACGACCGGGCGGGCGGCGACGTCGTTGAGGGCGGCGACGGCGCTGGTGCGCGAGCCGCGCACCACGGTGTCGAGCCACTTCAGCTTGCCGCTGCCGGCGTCGAAGGCGACGATCTCGCCCGAGGAATAGGGAACGACGACGAGGTTGCCCGCCACCGCCGGGCTGGCGTTGGAAAGGAGGCCGGCCGTTTCCGGAATGCCGCGATAGGACCAGAGCTCGGTGCCGTCGGCGGCCGAAAGCGCGTAGAGCACCTGGTTGGCGGTGACCACGTAGACCTTGCCGTTGGCGACGGTCGGGGCGCCGCGCGCCGGATCGTCGAGCTCCTTGGCCCAGGCCTGCGCGCCGCTGCCGGCGTCGAGCGCCACCACCTGGCGATAGCCGGTCGCCGCGAAGATGCGCCCGTCGGCCGCCGCGATGCCGCCGCCCGGCACCGCCGAGCGTTCGCCCTCGGGCTTCAGCGAGGTGCGCCAGATGCGGCCGCCATTGCCGAGCGACATCGAGGTGACGTTGCCGTTCGGATCGTAGACGAAGGCCCGGCCGCCATAGACGAGCGGCGCGGCGGTGACCGCGAGATTGCGCCCGCCACCCGCCTCGCCGGCGCTGGTGCGCCAGTTGGCGCCGTCGGACAGCGAGACGTGGCCCGGATCGTTGAGGGCGTTGCCGCCCGGCTGCGACCACTCGCCGAAGGCGCTGGCGCCCGGCACCGACACGGTCTTGGCGCCGGCGGCGGGGTCGATGACCGGATCGGTCGAGGCGAGGATCGGCTTGCGCTCGCCCGGCAGGATCTTCTCCTTCTCGCGGAAGGGATTGAACGAGCCGACGGCATCGCCGACCGACGAACAGCCGGCGGTCGACGCCAGAAGGACGGCGATGCCGGCCATGGCGAACATCTTGCGGACCTTGGTCCCCCGAACGATGGCACTCACGGATGTTCTCCTCGAATACGCTTGGCGCGATCTCAGTCGTCGTCGCGACGCGTCGTGGTCGGGCCGCCCTGCGAAGTGATGACCGCCAGGGCGAGATCCGCCCGCTGGCGCAGCACTTCCGGCGCGGCCGGATCTCCCAAAAGTTGCGAATAGTGTTTCTGTGCCGCGGCGAAGTCGCCGGCCTTCCAGGCGGCGAGGCCGAGTGTCTCGCGCGCCGAGAAGCGCACCGCGCCCTGGCCGTCGGCGAGCGGCACGAGCCGCGACTCGACGTCCTTGCGGTCGCCGTGGTCGACGAGGATCATCGCCGCGCGCAAGAGCGCGATGTCGGCGAGCAGGGCGTCCTTGGTGCCGCCCGTCGCGATCGCGTCGAATTCCTTGGCCGCGCCGTCGAAGTCGCCGGCATCGAGCTTGGCGTCGGCGACGCCGAACTTGGCGAGCGTCGGATAGTCGCCGCTGCCGTCGGCGGCGAGCGCCGCGAAGGCCGCGCCGGCATCCTCGTAGCGCGCTTCGTCGATGAGCTGCAGGGCGGCGAGATAGCGGTCGCCGCTCGCCTGGGCCCGGGTTTCCTGCCAGTACTGCCAGCCGCGCACGCCGGCCGTCACGACGACGATCGCCACGGCAAGTCCGAGCACGTAGATGCCGTACTTGTCCCACAGCGCCTTGGCGCGATCGCGCCGCAGATCTTCGTCGACCTCGTGAAATATGTCGGACATAAACCCTCGCCCCTCGCGGCTCGGCTACGCGATACGTCAAGCCCGGCCCGGGCGGCATCCTGCAAAAAATACCGCCATTCCCGGGCATAGGCAAACAACGTTAATGCCCGGTTTGAGCCTGTGGTTAACGAACTGCGAACCGCTCCACGTTTCCTGTTGCGCCGATCCGTGGCCAATTTGAGGCCGGCCGGCTATTTCTTTTTCATGCCGTAGGTATGTTCCGGCGCCGGGAAGCTGCGCTGGCGCACCTCGCGGGCGTAGTCCTCGACGGCACCCTGGATCATCCCGCCGAGCGAGCCGAAGCGCTTGACGAACTTCGGCACCCACGGCGACAGGCCGAGCATGTCCTCGAGCACGAGGATCTGGCCGTCGCAGGCCGGCGAGGCGCCGATGCCGATCGTCGGCACCGGCACCTGCTCGGTGATCTTTGCCGCGAGCGGCTCGGCCATGCCCTCGAGCACCATGGCGAAGGCGCCGGCCTCGGCGATCGCCATGGCGTCCTCCTCGATCGCCGCCCACTGCGCTTCCTCGCGGCCCTGCACGCGGAAGCCGCCCATGGTGTTGATCGCCTGCGGCGTGAGGCCGACATGGCCCATCACCGGGATGCCGCGTTCGACGAGAAAGCGCACGGTGTCGGCCATGCGCACGCCGCCTTCCATCTTGATGGCGCCGCAGCCGGTCTCCTTCATCACCCGGGCGCCCGAGCGGAACGCGTCCTCGCGGCTCGCCTCGTAGGAGCCGAACGGCATGTCGACGACGACGAGCGCCTTCTTCGAACCGCGCATCACCGCGTGGCCCTGCAGGATCATCATGTCGAGGGTCACCGGCACGGTCGTCTCGAGGCCGTGCATGACCATGCCGAGCGAGTCGCCGACCAGCATGAAGTCGACGAACTCGTCGATGATCCGGGCGGTGTGGGCGTGGTAGGCGGTCAGCGAGACGATCGGATTGCCGCCCTTCATGGCGCGGATGTCGACCGCCGTCTTGCGCTTGATGTCGGATTGGATGGACACGGGGGAAACGCTCCTTTCCGGCCGCTCAGTAGACGGGAACGCCGATCAGCCAGATGTGCAGCTTGAAGAAGAAGGCGAGGAAGACGAGCGTGCCGACGGCGACGGCGATGATGTCGTTCTTCACCGGCCCGACCGGCAGCTGCGCCGGCAGGAGGCCGGCCCGTTCTCGCCGGGCAACCGAGATGCGGTCGAACACCGCCCAGGCGAGAAACGCCCCGAAGAGCAGGATCGAGGCCGCGTCGCCGTTGACGAGAAGGTGGGCGAAGGCCCAGGTCTTGACCGCGACGAGCATCGGATGGCGCAGCTTCGCCTTGATCCGCCCCGGCACATAGGCGGCGGTGAGCACGATGAAGGCGATCAGCATCAGGAGATGCTCGATATGGCGCAGGAACGCCGGCGGCTCCCAGAGGATCGCCGGCCCCGCGGCACGTGCCAGGCCATAGCCCCAGATGAGGACGGCGAGCCCGACGAGCGAGGCGAGCGAGAAGAGGCCCTTGTAGGCGCCCTCGCCGAGCCGGTCGTGGAGCGCGCGGCGCAGATCCGGGAATGCCGGCACCATGTGGACGCCGAGAAAGAGGATCAGTCCGATGATCAGTACGGTCATGTCGCTTGCCTTTCCGCGCCGCCCCGTCGGCCGCTGAAGGGCTTAGCAAATCGAGGGCGCCGGTCCAAGGCGAAATAGGTCGGAAAGCCCGAGCGCGGGCGCCTATCTCATGAAACGTTCGATGAGCCGATAGATCTCGTCGTCATTGCGTTTTCCGACAAGCGGCACACGCAGCACGCCGTCCTCGACGAAGAAGGTGATGCGGTATTCACCGGCTCTGGCCCGGCGCAGCGGCGCGTAACCCTTGAGTTCCGAACTCGGAACGCCGTCGGGGTCTTCGCGCAGCGCCTGCAGGCGTTCGGCGATCTGCCTTGCGTGTTTCGGCGGGAGCTTGCCGAGAAAGTCGGCCGCCTTTTTGGAAAGATCAATCTCGAGCATCGAGCAGGGCGGCAATCAGCTTTGCGCTTTCGTCCTTTCCGACGAACCCTTCGTCCATCGCCTTGCGGGCCTCTTCTGCCCACATCGTGTCCATGATGTCGCGGATCGAGAACATCACGCCGACGGGACGGTTCTTCTTCGTCACGAGGACGGGCTCGCGCTGCGCCATATCGAGAAATTCGCCGAAGCGCGTCTTGGCCTCGGCTGCGCTCATCTTCTTCATGGGATCGACCTGCCAGCGATCAAAATGACCATTTTGACCAATATAGTCGAAATGGGCGGCAATGTCATTTCCGATGCGCGCTCAGCCCTCGGCGAGGGCGCGGGCGAGCGTGTCGCCGTCCATGTTGCCGCCCGAGAGGACGGCGACGACGGTCTTGCCCCGCACATCGGCCTTGCCGGACAGCAACGCGGCGAGCGCCACGGCGCCGCCCGGCTCGACGACGAGCTTCAGCTCGCGATAGGCGAAGGCGACCGCCGCGAGCACCTCGGCATCGCTGACGGCAAGGCCGGGGCCGAGCCGCGAGGCGTTGACGGCGAAGGTGATCTCGCCCGGCATCGGCGCCATCAGCGCGTCGCAGACCGAGCCCCAGAGCAGCTCGTTGGTGAGGCGCTTGCCGGCGGCCAGCGAGCGGGCGTGGTCGTCGAAGCCTTCCGGCTCGACAGAGCGGATCTCGACCTTCGGCATCAGCGTGCCGAGGGCCAGCGCGATGCCGGCGATGAGGCCGCCGCCGCTCGCCGGCGCCAGCGCCAGATCGGGCAGGGCGCTGATCGCGGTTGCCTGCTCGGCGATCTCGAGGCCGACCGTGCCCTGGCCGGCGATCACGCCGGGGTCGTCGTAGGGGGCGACGAAGGTCGCGCCGCGCGCATGGGCGAGCTGCGTGGCGATCGCCTCGCGGCTGCCGGTCATGCGGTCGTATTCGACGATTTCGGCGCCGGCCGCCGCGGTGCGCTCGCGCTTCATCTTCGGCGAGTCGGACGGCATGACGATCGCCGCCGGGATGCCGAAGAGGCGCGCCGCCTCGGCGACGCCCTGCGCGTGGTTGCCGGACGAGCAGGCGACGACGCCGGCGGCGCGCTCCTCCGCCGGGATCATGGCGATGCGGTTGTAGGCGCCGCGGAACTTGAAGGAGCCGGTGCGCTGCAGGATCTCCGGCTTCAGCAGCACCCGGCCGCCGACACGGTCGTCGAGCACCGGCGAGGAAACGAGCGGCGTGCGCACGGCGAACCCGGCAAGCCGCTTCTCGGCGGCGCGCAGGTCCGAAAAGGTCGGGATTCTGGGGTTGGGGAACATCGGTGCTCCGGCGGCGGGCGGGGTCAGAACAGGATCGGCACGATCGAGGCGACGAGCAGCACCGCCATCGAGATGTTGAAGAAGCGGGCCGCCCGCGGCTTGGCGACGAGGCCCGAGATCGCCTTGCCGAAGGCGGTCCACACCGACGCCGAGCACAGGCCGACGACGAGGAAGACCGTGGCGATGCGGGCGATCTGGAAATACGGGTCGTCGTTGCCGGTCATGTAGAGCGGGATGACGGAGAGGGCGATGGTCCAGCCCTTCGGGTTCATCCACTGGAACAGCGCCGCCTCGAGGAAGGTCAGCGGCCGGCCGCGTCCCTCGGCGCCATGCGGGCCGCCGGCGCCGGAAATGCGCCAGGCGAGATAGACGAGATAGGCCGCCGCCACCCACTTCACCGTGTCGTGGATCTCGGGATGGGTGACGAAGACCTGGGCAAGGCCGAGGCCGACGATGGTCGCCATCACGGCAAAGCCGAGAGCCACCCCGAGGATGTGCATGACGGTGCGCTCGAAGCCGAAGCGCGCGCCCGATGAGAGCAGCATGATGTTGTTCGGCCCCGGCGTCATGAAGGTCGCAAGGGAAAAGCCGATCAGCGAAAGGATGATGTCCATGAGGGCCGTGCCGTCCGGGCGAGGGCCGGCGGCGCGCCGACCATTCGCGCCAATGTTTTGCACGGTTGCAGCGGGCGGGCAAGGTCGCCGCGAGGCGGCGGCGGCGGCCGGCGCTTCCGTTTGCCGCCCGCATCGGGCAACGTGGCGGCAACGGAATCGGAGGAGCGAAGGAGCCTTCCCATGGATCTCGGCATCGCCGGCCGCAAGGCCATCGTCTGTGCATCGAGCCGCGGCATCGGCCGGGGCTGCGCCGAGGCCCTCGCCGGGGCCGGCTGCACGGTCGTCGTCAACGGCCTCGACGCCGGGCGCGTCGCCCGCGTCGCCGGCGAGATCGCCGCGGCGAGCGGCGCGACGGTCATCCCGGTTGCCGCCGACGTTTCGACGCGGGCCGGCCAGGACGCGATCCTCGCCGCCTGCCCGGAGCCCGACATTCTCGTCAACAACAATGCCGGCCCGCCGTTCCGCGATTTCCGCACCCTCGACCGCGAGGCGATGCTGGCCGGCGTCGCCCAGAACATGGTGACGCCGATCGAGCTCATTCAGGCGGTGATCGACGGCATGGCGGCGCGCCGCTTCGGCCGCATCGTCAATGTCACCTCGCTCTCGGTGCTGATGCCGATCCCCGGCCTCGACCTGTCGAGCGGCGCCCGCGCGGGGCTGACCGCGTTCCTTGCCGGCGTCGCGCGCGGCGTCGCCGCGAGCAACGTGACGATCAACAATCTCCTGCCCGGCAAGATCGACACCGACCGCCAGCGCGCCGGCATGAACTGGCTCGCCGAGCGTTCGGGCCGCACGCTGACCGAGGTCGAGGCCGACCAGCTGAAGGCGATCCCGGCCGGACGCCTCGGCACGCCGGCCGAGTTCGGCGCGCTCTGCGCCTTTCTCTGCTCGGTCCATGCCGGCTATCTCACCGGCCAGAACATCCCGGTCGACGGCGGGCTCTATACGAGCGCCTTCTGAGCGGCCTCAGAGCGGGATGACGTCGGCATAGACGAAGCCGTCCCGTTCGACGATCTCGCCGACCGCGACCTCGATCGGGTGGCGGAACATCGGTCCTGCGGAGACGACGGTATGGAACTCGCCGTTCTCGCCGCACGGGTCGACGTCGCCCGGCAGGTCGGCAAGCAGCGCCGCATCGAAGCGCCGGCCGGCGAAGCTGCGGTCGAGGCGCCGCGGATCGATGGTGACGAGATGGGCGACGAGCCCGCTCGCGATCATCTCGCGGGCAAGGGCTGCAGTATCGCGCTGCCAGAGCGGAAAGACGCCGTGCATGCCGGCGGCGGCGAGCCGGTCTTCCCGGTAGGCGCGGATGTCCTCGAGAAAGAGGTCGCCGAACACCATCGTCGCGATGCCGTCGCCGCGCAGCCGGTCGGTCGCCGCGCGCATGCGGTCCTCGTAGATCTCGTTGCTGCAGGGATAGGGCAGCGGCACCTGCAGCATCGGCAGGTCGAGTGCTTCGGCCTGGCGTTCGAGGAGTTCGCGGCGCACGCCATGCATGGCGACGCGGTCGGCGACCTCGTTGACCGTCGTCAGCACCCCGACGATCTCGGCAAGGCCTTGCCGGCGGGCCTCGACGAGCGCGAAGGCGGCGTCCTTGCCCGAGCTCCAGGAGAGCCAGGCGCGCGGCGCCGTGCCGGTCGCGGCCGTCGCGGCGGAAAGGTCGGTGGTGTCGGTCATGGCCTGGTCCCCACGGTGCTGCCGAGCCGCTGGCGGGCGGCGACGAGCGTCTTCACCGCCTCGACGAGCGGTGGCCCGGCGCAGACGATCGAGGAGAGCGGTAGCACGATCCGCCGGTCCGCCGGATAGAGCCTTTCGACGAGCGGATGGAGCAGGACGGCGGCGCCCTGGTCGCCGTCGCCGCCGCCGCGCCCGTCGAGCACCAGAACGTCGGCGGGAATGCCGGCGAGGGATTCGAGCGAGAACCGCGAAATGCCGGGCGGCGCGGTGCCCGAGAGGGCGTTGTCGAAGCCGGTATGGGCAAGGAGGTCGTCGACCAGCGTGCCCTCGCCGGTCGCGAACAGCCGCCGCTGCAGGTAGAGCGCCCGCGGCCGCGGCCCGTCCGGAACCGCGGCGAGCACGGCATCGAGTTCGGCGACGATCGCCGCGCCGCGCTCCGGCACGCCGAAGAAGGCGGCGAGATCGAGGATCTGCCGGCGCGCCTCGGCGATCGTCTGCGGGATGCCGATCTCCTCGATCCGCACCCCTTCCGCCCGCAGCACCCTCTTGGCAAGGAGCCCGGCGAACGGCCCGGCGAGCACGATGTCGGGCCGCAGCAGGAGAACCGACTCGGCGCTCGCCGCGGTCGTCGGCAGGCCGCCGGCCCGGTCGGCATAGAACGAGAGCACCGGGTCGCGAACGATCGGCCCGAAGGCGACGACCCGGTCGGCAAGACCGAAGGCGATGAGGAACTGGTCGGCGCAGACATTGAGCGAGACGATCCGCGAGAATGCCGGCTCGGCGCGGGCCGGCGCGGGCGCCGCGACGAGACCCGGCGCGACAGCGGATGCGCAAAGCCCAAAAAGCATGCCGCGCAAGGCTTGCCGAAGGCTCCGGCCTCGCCCATCATCCTTGCGAGTTCTAGAGTTGGGAGACGTCATGAAACTCTTGCGTTTTGGCCAGAAGGGCGCCGAGCGCCCCGGCCTCGTCGATGCCGCCGGCACCATCCGCGATCTTTCCGCCCATGTCGAGGACATCGATGCCGCCGTGCTCGACGATGCCTCGCTCGCCCGCCTTGCCGCCATCGACCCGGCGAGCCTGCCGGCCGTCGATCCGGCAACGCGGATCGGCCCCTGCCTGCCGCGCATCGGCCATTTCATCGCCATCGGCCTCAACTATGCCGACCACGCCGCCGAAGCCGGCATGCCGGTGCCCACCGAGCCGGTGGTCTTCACCAAGGCGCCGAGCTGCCTCAACGGCCCGAACGACGACGTCGTCCTGCCGAAGGGCTCGGAAAAGAGCGACTGGGAGGTCGAGCTCGCGGTGGTCATCGGCAAGCGCGCCGTCGACGTTTCCGAGGACGCGGCGTTCGACCACGTCGCCGGCTACTGCATCTGCAACGACGTCTCCGAGCGCGCCTTCCAGATCGAGCGCGGCGGCCAGTGGGTGAAGGGCAAGAGCGCCCCGACCTTCGGCCCGCTCGGACCCTGGCTCGTCACCCGCGACGAGGTCGCCGACCCGCAGAACCTTGCGATGTTCCTCGATGTCAACGGCGAGCGCATGCAGACCGGCACGACCGCGACCATGGTCTTTGCGGTCAGGACCCTCGTCTCCTACCTGTCGCGCTTCATGGCGCTGGAGCCGGGCGACGTCATCACCACGGGCACCCCGCCGGGCGTCGGCATGGGCAAAAAGCCGCAGCGTTTCCTGAAATCCGGCGACGTCATGCATTTGGGAATCGAGGGACTCGGGGAGCAGACCCAGCGGGTCGTGTGACGGGCAGGTGGCCGTCACGAGGTTGCCGCGAAGATGCGCTAGCCCCCGATCGGGGCAGTGCTGATCGACAACTGGGAACGAAGAGATGTTCGGGCGCGATTTGATCAAGATCCTGAGCGGTGCCGTGATCCTCGGCATCCTCGCCGCAAGTCCACTGCCGGCCTATGCCGCCGGCGAGGGTGGCTCGCGGGCTTTCAGTCTGGAGAAGGGCAATCGTCTCGAAGAGGTGCGCAGCTACCTGTCGCGCCGCTTCGGCGTGCCGATGGAGAAGCTGAAGGCCGAAACCGACCTCGTCGCCGACCTGCAGCTCGACATGTCCGACGTGGTCTATGCGGTCGTCGAGATCTGCGAGGGCTATGGCCTTGCCGAGCCCGCCGAGACGCCGACCAGGGTCGCCGACATCGTGCGCTATCTGGAGAAGGCTCCCCCCGCCGCGGCCCGCGAGGAAGGGCCGGCGACGAAGCCCGACGCCTTCGCCGAGGGCGGCCAGGCCGGAGCGCCGGGCGAGACCAAGATGCGCGGTTTCGCCGAGGGCGAGGACGACAACTATCTCCAGACCATCTTCTTTGCCACCAACCGCGAGCCGGCCGGCGCCGGCGTCTATTTCTCCGGCGCCCGCACCCGCGATCGCCAGCTCCACTACGGCGTCGCCAAGGTCAATATCCCCAAGAGCCACAAGCGCGGCCAGCTCGAGACGCCGTGGATGCAGATCGCCTCGCTCAACGATCCGCGCAAGCACATCTTCATTTCCGAGCTTTCCAAGCTCGGCGAGCGCCAGTTCTTCGACACGCTCGGCTCGGATGCCACCGCCGAGGACGTGCTCGTCTACATCCACGGCTTCAATGTGCCGTTCGAGGAAGCGATCCGCCGCGGCGCCCAGATCGCCTTCGATTTCGGCTTCCCGGGCGAGGTCGTGGCCTTCTCCTGGCCGTCGGACGGCTCGCTCGTCGGCTACAACGCCGACCGCGAGGACGCCTACTGGAGCGTCAAGTATGCCGAGGAATTCTTCCGCAAGCTCCGCGCCGGCACGGGCCACAAGCGGCTCCACGTCGTCGCCCACTCGATGGGCAGCCAGGTGCTGCTGCAGAGCCTGCGCCTGATCGCCTACCGCAATGCCGCCGAGCCGCTGTTCGAGACGGTGATCCTCGCCGCGCCGGACTTCGACGCCGGCCTCTTCTCCGAGCAGATCGCCGCCGAAATCCGGCCGCTCTCGGCCAACTGGGTGATCTACACCTCGGAAAAGGACGGCGCGCTCAACATCTCCTCGACCATCAACGCGGTCGAGCGCCTCGGCACGCCGCTCACCGTCATCGACGGCTACCAGATCATCGACGCCACCAAGATCGAGGTGACGCCGTGGAACGTGCCGGAGTTCCATTCCTACTATGCGACGAAGACCAAGGTCATCACGGACATGATCGCCGTCCTCAAGGGCGAGACGCCCGAGGAGCGGGCGCTCGTGCCGCATCTGACGGCGGCCGGCACCTTCTGGTCGATCGGCGACTGAGGCGGAACGCCGTCGGGCATCCGCTCGACGCTGTTTCCCGGCGGCTTCGCCCCCCTCACCCTGTCCCTCTCCCCGCCGGGGAGAGGGAACGCAGGTTTTCAACGCCCGTGGTCCTCGCGGGCGCCGAAAGCCTTCGCCCCGCCAGAAGCCCCCATGCCCACCCAAAGCCCGTGCCCACCGAGAGCCCGCGCACGCCCAGAGCCCTCTCCCCCCTTGGGGGAGAGGGTTGGGTGAGGGGGAAAAGGCAAGGCGTTGAGGGGGAAAGGGAGGGGAGTCGGAACGAGGGGGAGACGCGAAATCCCGACGGATGCCGACAGGTCCGCCGCCCTCAGGCCGGCATTTGCGGCGTCAGCAGCTTGCCGGACGGGAAATCGAAGATCTTGCCGGTCTCGTCGAAACCGGGCGACAGCATCTCGACGATCGTCGGCGCGATCTCGGACGGATGGGGCAGGGTGTTGGGGTCCTCGCCCGGCATCGCCTGGGCCCGCATCGCGGTGCGCATCGGCCCCGGATTGAGCATGTTGGCGCGCACCTCGGTGATGTTGCGCACCTCGTCGGCATAGGTCCGCACGATCGCTTCCATCGCCGCCTTGGAGGCCGAATAGACGCCCCAATAGGCGCGGCACTTGTGCGGCGCGCCCGAGGTCAGGAACACCGCCCGGCCGGCGTCGGACCGGCGCAGCAGCGGGTCGAGCGAGCGGATCAGCCGCCAGTTGGCGGTGACGTTGACGGCGAAGGTCTTGTCCCAGACCTTGAGGTCGATGTGGCCGACCGGGGCGAGCTGGCCGAGGGCGCCGGCATTGCCGAGCAGGCCGTCGAGGCGGCCCCAGCGCTCGTAGATCGCCGCGCCGAGCCGGTCGATGCCCTCGTAGTCCATGAGGTCGAGCGGCACCAGCGTGGCGCTGCCGCCGATCGCCTGGATCTCGTCGTCGAGTTCTTCCAGGCCCCCTTGCGTGCGGGCGAGGGCGATGACGTGGGCGCCGGCCTCGGCCAATGCCTTGGCCGCGTGATAGCCAATGCCGCGCGAGGCGCCCGTGACCAATACGATACGATCCTCAAGCGGTTTCGCGCTCATCTAGGTCCTCCGGTACAACAAATCGGATCGCTTCGCCCCGCGGCGAGGCATAGCCGCCTCAGCTCGCTTCGGCGAGTAGCGAAAGCTGCCGCATCTGGTCGCAGCCCGACCGGTCGGTCAGCCGCGTCGGGTAATCGCCGGTGAAGCAGGCGTCGCAATATTGCGGGGCGTCGGCGTGGCGGCCTTCGAGGCCCACCGCCCGGTAAAGGCCGTCGATCGACAGGAAGGCGAGGCTGTCGACCTTGATGTATTGGGCGATCTCCTCGACCGACATGCGCGAGGCGATCAGCTTCGATTTCTCCGGCGTGTCGACGCCGTAGAAGCAGGAATCGGTGGTCGGCGGGCTGGCGATGCGCATGTGCACCTCGGCCGCACCGGCGTCGCGCACCATCTGCACGATCTTGAGGGACGTCGTGCCGCGTACGATGGAATCGTCGACGAGCACCACCTTCTTGCCCTCGAGCACGGCGCGGTTGCCGTTGTGCTTCAGCTTGACGCCCATGTGGCGGATCGAGTCGCTCGGCTCGATGAAGGTGCGCCCGACATAGTGGTTGCGGATGATGCCGAGGTCGAACGGCACGTTCGCCGCCTGGGCAAAGCCGATCGCCGCCGGAACGCCGGAATCGGGAACCGGCACGACGACATCGGCCGGCACCGGCGATTCCGCCGCGAGCTCGGCGCCGATGCGCTTCCTCACCTCGTAGACGCTGCGGCCCTCGATGATCGAATCCGGCCGGGCGAAGTAGACATACTCGAAGATGCAGAAGCGCGAGCGCATCTTCGGGAACGGATTGAGGGTCTCGATGCCGTCCTCGGTGACGATAATCATCTCGCCCGGTTCGACGTCGCGGATGAACTTGGCGCCGATGATGTCGAGGGCGCAGCTTTCCGAGGCGAAGAGATAGGCGCCGTCGAGTTCGCCGAGGATCAGCGGTCGGACGCCGAGCGGGTCGCGCACGCCGATCAGCTTCTTCTCCGACATGGCGACCAGCGAATAGGCGCCCTCGATCTGCGTCAGCGCATCGACGAAGCGCTCGACGAGATGGGCGCGCGGGCTCGTCGCGGTGAGATGGATGATCGCCTCGGTGTCCGAGGTCGACTGGAAGATCGAGCCGGTCTTCTGCAGGCGCCGCTGCAGCGTGCGGGCATTGGTCAGGTTGCCGTTGTGGGCGACGGCGAAGCCGCCACCGGCGAATTCGGCAAAGAGCGGCTGGACGTTGCGCAGCACCGGCGCGCCGGTGGTCGAATAGCGCACATGGCCGATCGCCCGGGTGCCCTGCAGCCGGTCGATGACCGAGCGCTTGGTGAAGTTGTCGCCGACGAGGCCGATGTGGCGCTCGTTGAAGAACTGGTGGCCGTCATAGGTGACGATGCCGGCCGCTTCCTGGCCGCGGTGCTGCAGCGCGTGCAGGCCGAGCGCCGTGACGGCCGCCGCTTCCGGATGGCCGAAAATGCCGAAGACGCCACACTCCTCGCGAAGATGATCGTCGGACTTGTCGAGAGCGTCGCGTGAGACCGGTGGCATCATGACGTCGCATCCTTCGCTCCGCGCCCGCGAACGGGCGCCCGGCCGGCATGCCGGCCTCGTATCGCCGAGTGTGTGGGGAGCCCTGCGGCTCCTCGCGAAAGCGTTGTCGCCCGCCTCATCCGTCAGCGGGCCGGCGCCGAATCCTGGATCATCTGGTCGAGGTTCTGCCGCTCGGCCGGATTGTAGGCCGGATCGGTGTCGGGCTCGGCCGGCGTCGCATCCTCGCCCTGGCCGTCCTTGCCGAGCACCTTCTTCTTGACCCGGTCGAGAATGGTGCTCTCGAGGTCTTCCGGCAGGGCCGAGACGATGCGGTTGCCGAGTCCGTCGAGCATCGGCTTCGACTTGGCGCCGGCGACCCAGTTCGGCTGCCGGTCGGGCGCGACGAGCCAGTTGAAGAACATCACGGCGATGACGCAGAGCAGAAGGCCGCGGGCCGCGCCGAAGACGAAGCCGAGCGAGCGGTCGAGCGCGCCGATCTGGCTGTCGAGCATGAAGTCGGAGATCCGCATCGTGACGTAGGAGACGATGAGGAGGACGATGATGAAGGTGCCGCCGACCACGACGCCCTTGGCGACGATGTCTTCCTGGATGTGCTCCTTGGCGAGCGGCAGCAGGATCGGGAAGAAATACCAGGCCGCGGCGGCCGCGGCCGCCCAGGACGCCAGCGACAGCACTTCGCGCACCAGGCCCCGGATCATCGCGAGGATCGCGGACAGGAGCATGACGGCGATGACGATTCCGTCGAGGAGGGTGATCGGCATATTCGGCCTTCCCTGGCGGCTCACTTCGTTCCCGGCTCGCTCCGGCGGACGCCGGTCCCGAAATCCCGCCGGAAATCGGGTGCCTCTATAACACAAAAAGCGTCGCCCGCGGGCGAGCGCATTGTCGTCGTCGTTACCGCAACGCAACGCCGTTCCGGCGCTCAGTCGGCGGTTGCGACATTTCCCCGCGTGGCGCCTCCCGCGGCGATCCCGGCAACCAGTTCGGCGAGCGTTTCGACGCCGCGTACCGCCATGCCGCCGCTTTCGCCCGGCTCGATCCCGCCTTTGGGCGCCACCGCCCGGGCGAAGCCGAGTTTGCCGGCCTCCTTGAGGCGCGCCGCACTCTGTGCCACCGGCCGGACCGCCCCGGACAGGCTGACTTCGCCGAAATAGACGCAATCGTGAGGCAGGGCAAGCCCGGCGAGCGAGGAGACGAGCGCGGCCGCGATGGCAAGGTCGGCCGCCGGCTCGCCGACTTTGAGCCCGCCGGCGACGTTGATGTAGACGTCGTGGGTGCCGAAGCGCACGCCGGCCCGCGCCTCGAGCACGGCGATCACCATGGCGAGGCGGTTCTGGTCGCAGCCGACGACGGCGCGCCGCGGCGTACCGAGCGGCGAGGGGGCGACGAGCGCCTGGATCTCGACGAGCAGCGGCCGGCTGCCCTCGAGGCCGGCGAACACCGCCGCGCCCGGGCTGGTGCGGTCGCGGTCGCCGAGGAAAAGCTCGGACGGGTTCTTCACCTCGACGAGGCCGACCCCGGTCATCTCGAAGACGCCGATTTCGTCGGTCGGGCCGAAGCGGTTCTTCACCGCCCGGAGGATGCGGAACTGGCGCGCGCCGTCACCCTCGAAATAGAGCACGGCATCGACCATGTGCTCGACGACGCGCGGGCCGGCGATCTGGCCGTCCTTGGTGACGTGGCCGACGAGGACGACGGTCGCCCCGGTGGTCTTGGCGTAGCGCACCAGCGCCTGGGCGCTCGCCCGGACCTGGGTGACCGTGCCGGGCGCCGATTCGACGCTGTCGGTCCACAGCGTCTGCACCGAATCGACGACGACGAGCGCCGGCGTCGGGCCGGCATCGAGGGTCGCGAGGATGTCCTCGACGCTGGTCTCGGCGCCGAGCGCGACCGGCGCCTCGGCCAGCCCCAGTCGCTCGGCCCGGAGCCGCACCTGGCCGGTCGCCTCCTCGCCCGAGACATAGACGACGCGGTGGCCGCGCGCGGCGAGCGCGGCGGCGGCCTGCAGGAGCAGGGTCGACTTGCCGATGCCCGGATCGCCGCCGACCAGCAGCGCCGAGCCGGTGACGAAGCCGCCGCCGGTGACGCGGTCGAGTTCGGAGATGCCGCTGGCGATGCGCGGCGCCTCGCGCGTCTCGCCGGCGAGCGGCACGAGGTCGATGACCCGGCCCTTGCGCTTCGGCTTGGCGGGGCCCGCCCCGATGCCGCCGTCGCCCTCCTCGACGATCGAGTTCCACTCGCCGCAGGATTCGCAGCGCCCGGCCCAGCGGCTCGTCACCGTGCCGCAGGACTGGCAGACATAGCGGGACGTCCGGCGCGCCATCGCTCAGGCCCCGATGCCGGCGCCGACATGGCGACGGCGATAGCGCCGGCCGAGGCTGGTCAGGATCTCGTAGCCGATCGTGCCGGCGCTCGTCGCCACCTCGTCGATCGTGATCGTTTCGCCGATTAGCTCGACGAGGTCGCCGCGCCTGACCGCGCCCTCGGGCAGGTCGGTGACGTCGATTGCGGTGAGGTCCATCGAGATGCGCCCGAGGATCGGTGCCGGCTGCCCGGCGACGATCGCCCGGCCGCCGGCATGGGCATCGCTCGAACTGCCGGCCCTGAGGAAGCCGTCGGCGTAGCCGACCGCGACGACGGCGATGCGCGAATCGCGCACCAGCGTCTCGGCCGCGCCGTAGCCGACCGTCTCCTCGACGCGGCCGTCGTGAACCGCAAGGACCCGCGCCTCGAGCCGCACCACCGGCCGCATCGGATTGTCGAAGCCGGCGATCCGCGGCGCGCCGCCATAGAGCGCGATGCCGGGACGCACGAGATCGAAATGATAGGCCGGGCCGAGCAGGATGCCGGCCGAGTTGGCGAGCGAGGCGGGAATGCCGGGGAAAAGCGCCCGGACCGTGCCGAAGCGGTCGAGCTGGCGGGCATTCAGCGGATCGTCCGGATCGTCGGCGCAGGCGAGATGGCTCATGACGAGCGCCGGCGTGAACGCCGCGAAGCTCTCGCCGTCGGCGGCCAGCATCGCCGCGTCGTCGATGCGGATGCCGAGCCGGTTCATCGCGGTGTCGACATGGACGGCGGCGGGCTGGTCGCCGGCGAGGCGGCAGAACGCGCCCCACTCGGCGATCTCCTCGATCGAGCCGAGCACCGGCCTGAGGCCCGCCCCGACATAGTCGGCGGCTGCGCCCGGCATCAGCCCGTCGAGCACGTAGATGGTGGCGCCGGGGGCGGCGACGCGCGCGCGCCGGCCCTCCTCGGGAAGCGCCACGAAGAAGGTCCGGCAGCCGGCGGCAAAGAGGATGCGCGCCGCATGTTCGAGCCCGACGCCGTAGCCGTCCGCCTTGATGACCCCGGCGCATTCGGCGCCCGAGGCCGTCGCGGCGAGCAGCCGCCAGTTGTCGGCAAGCGCCCCGAGATCGATGGTCAGCAGTGCGCCGGCATCGCCGATCTCGGGATGGTCCGGCGCGACAGTGCTCCGATGTTCGGCCTGCATGGCGGTGTCCTGCGTGAAAGGGTCGGATCAGTCCATCCGCGCCGGCAGGTAGTCGGTACGGGCGAGATTGCCGAAGCGCGTCACCTCGGCGTCGAACTGCAGCGGCACCGTGCCCGTCGGGCCGTGGCGCTGCTTGCCGATGATCACCTCGGCGATGCCGGCGACCTGTTCCATTTCCGACTGCCACTTGAAGAACTCTTCCGAGCCCTCCTTCGGCTTCTTGTTCTTCATGTAGTATTCCTCGCGGAACACGAACATGACGACGTCGGCGTCCTGCTCGATCGAGCCGGATTCGCGCAGGTCCGAGAGCTGCGGGCGCTTGTCGTCGCGGCTTTCGACCTGACGGGAGAGCTGCGAGAGGGCCATCACCGGCACGTGCAGTTCCTTGGCGAGTGCCTTCAGCGAGGTCGTGATCTCGGTGATTTCCTGCACGCGGCTTTCCGAGGAACGCCGCGAGGTGCCCTGCAGGAGCTGCAGATAGTCGACGACGAGGAAGTCGAGGCCGCGCTGGCGCTTCAGCCGCCGCGCGCGCGCGGCGAGCTGGGCGATCGAGATGCCGCCGGTCTGGTCGACATAGAGCGGGATCGACTGCATCATCTGCGAGGCGCCGACCAGCTTCTCGAACTCCATGTCGGAGATGTCGCCGCGGCGGATCTTGTGCGAGGGGATCTCGGTCTGCTCGGACAGGATGCGGGTGGCGAGCTGCTCGGACGACATTTCCAGCG
>JAKPQE010000014.1 GCA_029572955.1 Pseudomonadota bacterium | reverse complement strand
CTCGGGCAGGGCGATGGTGGCGCCGCGGCGACCGGCCATCGCCATCTCGGCGAGCCCGACAAGAAGCCCGCCGTCGGAGAGATCGTGCACGGCCGTCGCCCGGCCGGCTTCGATCAGCTTGCGCACGAAGTCGCCGTTCTGCTTCTCGACCGCGAGATCGACCGGCGGCGGCGCGCCCTCCTCCCGGCCGCAGATTTCGCGCAGATAGATCGACTGGCCGAGCCAGCCCTCGGTCGCGCCGATCAGCACGATCGCCTCGCCCGGCTTCTTGAAGGCGAGCGTCGCCGACTTGGCGAAGTCGTCGATCAGGCCCACGCCGCCGATGGTCGGCGTCGGCAGAATGCCGCGTCCGTTGGTCTCGTTGTAGAGCGAGACGTTGCCCGAGACGACGGGGAAGTCGAGCGCGCGGCAGGCTTCGCCGATGCCGCGGATCGCGCCGACGAACTGGCCCATGATCTCGGGCCGTTCGGGATTGCCGAAATTGAGGTTGTCGGTGATCGCGAGCGGCTTGCCGCCGACCGCCGTGATGTTGCGCCAGGCCTCCGCCACCGCCTGCTTGCCGCCCTCGAACGGATCGGCCTCGCAATAGCGCGGGGTCACGTCGGCCGTCAGCGCGAGACCCTTCGGCCCGTCGAGCACGCGGATGACGGCCGCGTCGCCGCCGGGGCGCTGGAACGTGTTGCCGCCGATGACGTGATCATACTGCTCCCACACCCAGCGGCGCGAAGCCATGTCGGGCGCGCCGATGATTTTTTCCAGCGCGTCGGCGTTCGACAGCGGCGGCGCGACGTCTTCCGCGCGGATCACGGGCGGCTTCGGCGAGGCCACATGCGGGCGATCATAGACCGGGGCCTCGTCGCCGAGTTCCTTGATCGGCAGGTCGGCCATCACGTCGCCGCCATGCTTGATGACGAAGCGCTTGGTCGGCGTCGTATGGCCGACGATGGCGAAGTCGAGCCCCCATTTGCGGAAGATGGCTTCCGCCTCCTCCTCGCGCGCGGGGTCGAGCACCATCAGCATGCGCTCCTGGCTCTCCGACAGCATCATCTCGTAGGCGCTCATGCCCTCCTCGCGGCAAGGCACCTTGTCGAGATCGAGCTCGACGCCGAGATCGCCCTTCGCCCCCATCTCCACCGCCGAGCAGGTCAGCCCCGCCGCGCCCATGTCCTGGATGGCGATGACGGCACCGGAGGCCATCAGCTCGAGGCAGGCCTCGAGCAGCAGCTTTTCGGCGAAGGGATCGCCGACCTGCACCGTCGGGCGCTTCTC
>JAKPQE010000126.1 GCA_029572955.1 Pseudomonadota bacterium | reverse complement strand
GGCGGCGCGGCCGAGACCGCCGCGATTGCCGACGTCGAGGCTGGCTATTGCGGCCTTGCCATCGCGCTCAAGGAAGACGCTTCGCTCCGGGCGCGTCTCTTCGGTATCGCGGCGGAACGCGGGCGGCACTGGTTCTGGTCGACGGTTGCCGAATACAAGGCCGACTATGCGCAGGTGGCGCTGGCGGCGCTCGCCATCAACGTGCTGGCGCTCGCCTCGCCGCTGTTCATCATGAACGTATATGACCGGGTCATTCCCAATTTCGCGGTCGCGACGCTGTGGGCGCTCGCCATCGGCGTCGTCCTGGCGCTCGTCTTCGATGCGGTACTGAAGGTCATCCGCAGCCAGATCCTCACCTTTGCGGGCAAGCGCGCCGACTACGAGCTCGCTGCCAAGATATTTGCGCAGATCATGGCGATCCGGCTCGACCGGCGGCCGGCATCGTCGGGTGCCTTCGCCAACCAGGTGCGCGAGTTCGAGACGGTGCGGGAGTTCTTCACCTCGTCCTCGCTGGTCTCAATCATCGACCTCTTCTTCATCGGCGTCTTTCTCGTCGTCCTCTTCGTGCTGATCGGCCCGCTCGCCCTGGTGCCGATGGTTGCGGTGCCGCTCGTCATCGTCGCCAACCTGATGGTGCAGCGGCCGCTCGGGCGGGCGATCGGTAATGCCGACCGGGAGGCGGCGGTGCGCCATTCGGTGCTTGTCGAGGGTATTGCCAACCTCGACACGATTCGCGCGCTCAACGCCGAGGGGCGGCTGCAGGGGCTGTGGGAGCGCTCGGTGGCGGCGTCCAGCGGCTCGATCCTCGCTGGCCGCTTCTGGGCGACGATCGCCCAGACCTCGACCGGCTTCCTGCAGGCGCTGGTGTCCATCGCCATCATTGCCTGGGGCGTCTATCTCGTGCGCGACGGCGAGACGAGCACCGGTGCGCTCGTCGCCGCGACCATGCTTGCCGGCCGGGTGCTGGCACCGCTCGGCTCGATTTCGGCGACGCTCGCGCGGCTGGAGCAGACGGTCCACTCGTTCCGCACCATCGATGCCATCATGCGCATGGATGTCGAGCGTCCGGCGGGGCATGCCTTCGTCAACCGCCGGATCGAGAGCGGGAGCATCGAGTTCAAGGCCGTGACCTTCCGCTATCCGGGCGCCGCCGACGAGGCTCTGCGCGACGTCTCATTCCGCATCGAGGGCGGCGAGCGGGTCGGCATTGTCGGGCGCGTCGGCTCGGGCAAGACGACGGTCGGCCGTCTCCTCGTCAACCTGCACCAGCCGCAAAGCGGGACAATCCTCGTCGACGGCATCGACAGCCGCCAGTACGATCCGGCGGACCTTCGCGAAGGCGTCGGCTTCGTCTCGCAGGACAACGTGCTGTTCACCGGCACGGTGCGCGAGAACATCGCTATCGGTCGGCCGCAGGCGGAGGACGAAGAGGTCATCGAGGCGGCGCGTATTGCCGGTGTCGAGGACTTCGTCGCGCGCCATCCGCACGGTTACGATCTCGCCGTCGGCGAAGGCGGGCGTGCCCTGTCCGGTGGCCAGCGCCAGTCGATCGCGCTGGCGCGGGCGCTGCTCAAGCGGCCGCGCATCTATTTCCTCGACGAGCCGACGAGCAATCTCGATTCGACGGCCGAGCAGCGCCTCATTGCGCGCCTGCGCGAGTTCAGCGAGGACGGTGCGACGGTGCTCATCTCCACCCATCGCATGTCCGTCCTCGATCTTGTCGACCGGGTGATCGTGCTCGACGACGGCCGCGTCGCCCTCGACGGCCCGAAGGCCGAGGTGTTCCGCAAGCTCCGCGAACTGGGAGCCGGCGTCGCCGTGCCGCTGCATCAGGTGAAGACGACATGAGCGGCGGCGCCGGAACGGAGGACCGCGGCGTCCGGCTTGCCGCCCTTGGTGGAGCGCCGCGGGCATCGGTGCACCTGCTCTATGCGCTGGTGGCGCTCATCGCCGTCGCCATTCTCTGGGCCTCCTTCGCCAGCCTCGAGGAGGTAACGCGGGGCGACGGCAAGGTCATCCCGTCGCGACAGATCCAGGTGGTGCAGGCGCCGGAGCGCGGCATCGTGC
The DNA here is from genome assembly GCA_029572955.1 of Pseudomonadota bacterium. GTDB lineage: Bacteria > Pseudomonadota > Alphaproteobacteria > Rhizobiales > JAKPQE01 > JAKPQE01. The sequence goes on along the minus strand of JAKPQE010000126.1, from coordinate 36,383 downwards.
AGGCCATCGACATCGAGGAAGGCGACGTCGTCGCGGCCGGCCAGGTGCTGGTGCGCATCGACGATACCGGCTTTTCGTCCGAGCTCGGCGAAGTCCAGAAGAAGCGCCTCGTGCTGCTTGCGCGCCTCGCCCGGCTCGAGGCCGAAAGCGCCGGCCGGGAACCGGCGTTCGATGCGGCGCTCGAAGGCGAGGCGCCGGACATCGTCGCCGAGCAACGCAGCGTCTATCGGGCCAAGCAAGAGGCCTACGACACCGACGTGGTGGTGCTCGAAAGGCAGCGGGACCAGAAGCGTGGCGAGATCGCCGAGTTGACCGCGCGGCGCACACAACTCAGCGAGACGCTCGAGATCATGCGCCGCGAGATCGCCATCAAGGAAAGGCTCTATCGCAGCAAGGTCCTGCCGGAAGTCCAGTATCTCGAGCTGTCGCGGCAGCTGAAGCAGACCGAGGGCGAGCTTGCCATCACCGAGGCCTCGATCGGGCGGGCCGGAGCTGCCGTCGCCGAAGCCGAGGAGCGGTTGCGCAACGCGATGCTGCAGTTCCGCGCCACGGCCCAGGAAGAGCTCGCCAACGTCCGGGCCGAACTCAGCATCCTTGCCGAGACGATCAAGGGCGCCGCGCACAGGGTATCGGCGACGGAACTGAAGTCGCCGGTCAAGGGCGTCGTCAACCGGCTCGACATCACCTCGCTCGGCGCCGTCGTGCAGCCGGGTCAGAACGTCGTCGAGATCGTGCCGATCGAGGACAGCCTGCTCATCGAGGCGCGGATCCGGCCGCAGGACGTGGCCTTCCTGCATCCAGGCCAGAAAGCAAACGTTAAGATTACCGCCTACGACTATTCCATCTATGGCGGACTTTCCGGCAATCTGGAACGCATCAGTGCCGACACGATCAGGGACGAGCAAGGAAATACGTTCTATCGCGTGATTGTTCGAACAGATAAAAATTTCCTACGCGATGAAGCCAATCCTTTACCAATAATTCCAGGAATGGTTGCGTCCGTCGACATCTTAACCGGACAGAAAACGCTACTCGATTATCTTCTGAAGCCAATAACAAAGATGCGGCAAGAGGCGCTCCGCGAGCGCTAATCGCCGCTGAAGCAGGGGCTTCAGACGAATGGCAGTGGCTTACCCGCCGGCACGGCCGGCCGGGATGGGTATCGTATTGTGCGCGCTCATCTCGTTTGCGATGACGATGATATCGTCGACGGGATCGGCAGGCGCCGTGACTTTCGCGGCGATTGCCGACAAGGCGCGCCAAGCCGACCCCGCAGTGGCGCGCACCGATCCTGAGCAATTGGCTTCGATGATTGGCACGCCGCAAATCATAGCCGCCGTAGGCAACGATTTTCCGCTGGTAAAACGCCTCTATGGAGTCTCGCTCCCAATTATCGCAACTCAGCCGATTGCAGGTGACATCGAACAGCGTGGCCACTCCGTCGCCTTTTCGCCAAGGACCTTCCTCAAGTCAGCTGTGGTGTCTGTGACGCCCGATTTGGCCGTGGCCAGGTCCGCTGGCGCCGGCGCCACGCTCTTTGGCGTCGGCTCGGCGCGCCTTGCGCGGCTGCCGATGCGCCAGGGCTGGGACCGCGCCGCGGCGAAGGCCAGTGGCGACCTCTCTCGTCTTGCCGCATGCGGCGCCAATGCGAGCCGCTGCGCAGATCGGCGCCAGCAGGGCTGGGCAAAGATCGTCGATACCGCCCGCACGAAACAGCGCGGCGAGCAGATCGCCTTCGTCAACAGTGCCCTCAATCGCCTTCTTCCCTATCGTAGCGACCGTGACAACTGGGGCGTCGAGGAATACTGGGCCTCTCCGGGTGAATCGCTTGCTCGCGGCGGGGCTGACTGCGAGGACTATGTGATCCTCAAATATTGGACGTTGCGCGCCCTCGGCTTTGCCGACGACGATATGCGCGTCGTCGCGCTGAAGGATCGCTACAGGAACTTCAACCATGCCGTGCTCATCGTGTCTTTCAACGGCTCTTGGCTGGTGCTTGACAGCCGTTATGCGAGGGTCCGCTTCGAGGCCGACCTGCCCAACTATCAGCCGATCTATACGTTCAACGTGTCCGGCCAATGGGCGTACCTTGAGGGGCACGTCGCTCCGAACGTTCCGTTCGCGTTCGGGGCAATGCCACATTTCCGGTAACAGTCGGCCGCTAAGCTTCGACATCTCCACGGCGCCGGCGAATTTGTGGCCGCGCGACCGCGGACCTCGTGGCATTGAGACCGTTGGTCTGCTGGCGGATGTAGTGCGTCAGCATTCGGTTGAGGGTAGTTCAGCGAGTTTCCGGCCGATTGTCGATCGCCTCCCCGAACCTCTCCATCAGTATCCTTCGTGATGCCTCGTCGCTGTTTTTGGGATCGAGGGCCTCGTCGAGGAGGTCATAGAAGAACTTGATGAGGGTTGGGCGCTCGACCACAGAGTACGCCGCTGGACCGGCGCCGCCCATGGCGTCACCATGCCAGGGCCCGCCATGCCGGATGATGGTGAGTACCTCATAGTAGTCCGGCTTGCGGTCGAGGTCTGGTTCACGATCATGCCAGAGGAGGAACGGCAGGGGAGCGATGGCAAGCCGGAAGGTCGGCTCGATGGTGTCGTCGAAGTCCATGCGCTTGCCGGTGGAGAGCAAAGCCCAGAGGTCGTCGAGCAGTCGGCAGTCGGCGCTCTCGCCGGAGAAATGGCCCGGCAACAGCCAGGTTTCGCGGTATCCCGGCGGGTGGTCATAGGCGACATCGGCGAACAGCGGCTCGTCGCCGAGGAAGAGGCCGATCTGCAGATAGGCTTCGATGTCGCCTTCGGAGACGATACCTTCGGCGATGCCGGACCAGCGGATCGATAGCCGCAGCGGCTTGTCGATCGGGTCGTTGGGTTCTTCGTCGACGAGGTCGGCCATGTTTGTGCTCCTTCCCTTGGTGGTCGTGGGAAGGGCAACACTGCTTGGCAATGCGTCGCCATTGCGTCCGAGCGGAAGATTTCTGCAGGGAATGTGACCGTCGTCCCCCGAGCCGGCTTGATGTTCAGTCGGTATTGTGGTCGCGCCGCATTGTGCACCGCGGGTCCGGGCGCTACCGGTCCATCACCTCTTCGAGGAACTCGGTGATGTCAGCCGGCGTGAGTTCGGCCGGGTCGACGCCGCGCCGCTGGATCGTCGCGACGATGCCGAAGATCGTCCGCAGCCTTGCTTCGACAATGGCGAGCGGCGGGAAGGTCCGTCCGCGTTCGACGCGGTAGCCAAGGCTCCGCCAGGCTCGGTAGAGCTTCTTCAGGAGGACCCGTTTCGGCGTTGCATCATGGCGCGAATACGCGACCGTCATGGCCGCCTCGCTCAGCCGAAGGCGCGGCGGCAAGGTCTTGTCGAGGGCGACGGCGAGGAGCATCGCCGATCCCGGCTGATCCTCGGGGGCATGCGCCGATGATTGATCGTAGGACCGCTCGTCGAGGGAGTCCTGCATGAGGAGCGTGTCGCGAACTCGACAATCTCGCTCGCACTTCGCCACCTCCGTCTCATCTACTGGGCCGATGAAGCGGACCCGCTTTCCGTCCTCGATGACGATGTCGTCCGGGTGGGGGACTGGGTTCGGCAGAGGTTCGCCCCGCTGCTTTGCGGTTTCGATTTCAGCACGACAACGGGCTTGATATTCGAGGAACACGGCGTTCTGCCTCGCAATCTCGATGGCTTCTTCGCGCTCCAGGCGCTCGATCCGGTCATGAAGGTGGCGTTGGGCATAGGCATTGCCTTTCAGCGCGCCTGCTATCTCAGCACGGATCAGAGCCTGGTCGACCGACATCTCGACGGTGCGGCCATTCTCGCGGACCTGAATCGGGCGGCGCAGTTCTTCGAGGAGACGTGCCTTGGTCGTCTGGTGATGTATTCGAATATCGGGCTCGGCTTCACGCGGCGGCCGCCCCTTGGGATTGCCCGACTGGCCCTTGCGGAACCGGCCGTCCCGGCCTCGGCTCATTGGACCGCTGTCGTCGATGACGGTCTTTCTAATGATGGCAGCCATGTCGTCTTTGGAAAGAGAAGTTGTCGGCCTGGCGGACGGGGTCCCGTCGTCCATGTGCGCGTGATCGTTGCTCATCGATCCGCCTCCGCGCCGAGGCTATCGAGGGTACTGGAGACAGTGTGCGGGGGCTTCTGCTGGCCTTGCGAGGCCCTGGCGCCGGGTCGCCGGGACGCGGCGGTCTTGCTCCGTCGGTGCTTGGTGCTGCCGAGCCTCTCTCGCGGCGGTAGGCCTCGCTCCTCGGCGACGTCGTCGAAGGGCTTGCCACAATGTTCGAGAACAGCCTGCTTGCCGGTGAGGCGCTGCCAGCGCGCAATGATCACGTCGCAATAGGCGGGATCATATTCGAGGAGAGAGGCCCCCCGTCCGCAGCTCTCGGCGGCAATCAGCGTCGAACCCGAACCGGCAAAGACATCGAGCACAATGTCGCCGCGGCGGCTGCAGTCCTTGATGGCATCGGCAACGAGGGCGACGGGCTTGACCGTCGGGTGCATGGCAAGGCTCTCGGCGCGCTCGGGCCCGAGACTGCTGATGCCGGCATAGTCCCAGACATTGGTGCGGTAGCGCCCGGTTTCGCCGAGGCCGAATGTGTTGGTATGGGGCGCGGTGCCGACCTTGAAGACGAATACGAGTTCGTGCTTGGAGCGATAGAAAGTCCCCATGCCGCCATTGCTCTTGTTCCAGACGCAGAGGTTTTTCAGCTCTGAGAAGACAGCCTTGCCGGCGCCGAGCAACTCGCCCATGTGGCGCCAGTCCATGCAGATGAAGGCGATTGCACCATCGCGACAGCCATCCGCAGCATTGCCGAGCGTCTCCGTCAGGAAAGCGGTGAACTCCGACGTCGACATCTCGCCTGCGGCCATGGCGAAGTCGCGATGCCGGACCGCGCCGAGGCCGCAGACATGGCCGTCGATCGGCACATTGTAGGGCGGATCGGTGAAGACGAGGTCGGCCCGTGCACCATCCATCAGCCGCTCCACATCCGGCAGCGATCGGGCATCACCGCACAAGAGACGATGACGACCCAGGACCCAGAGATCGCCCGGCTGGGACACCGAATATTCGGGCATGTCCGGCAGCCAGTCCGCTTCGTCCGAGGCGTCTGTCGAGGCGTTACGGGCTCCATCAAGCACAAAGTCGATCTCGGCCAGCGAGAAGCCGGTCAGCGACACGTCGAATTCGAGATCGATGAGGGCCTGCAGCTCGATCGCCAGGACCTCGGTGTCCCAACCGGCGTTGAGTGCGAGCTTGTTGTCGGCAAGGACGTATGCCCGCCGTTCCGCAGCCGTCAGATGCGATAGCTTCAGGGTCGGCACCTCGGTGATGCCGAGTTCCCTTGCCGCCATCACCCGGCCGTGGCCGGCGACGATCTCGCCGTCGTCGCTGATCAGCACAGGGTTGGTGAAGCCGAAGCGGCGGATGCTCTCGGCAATCTGGCACACTTGTGCCTTCGAGTGCTGCCGCGCATTGCCCGCATAGGGCCGCAACGACAACACCGACCGCATCTCGATCTCGGGCTGGCGGGTGGTCATGGGACTTCTCTCCACGTGTCTCAAAGTGAGCGACAGACAGCGCGCCGCGGCTGTCGATCTCATCGAGGCTGGAGAAAAAACAGATGGAAAATCAAGCAGAACAAGGGGACTGCAACTTTATCTGGGAAAACCTTTTCGAAACCCCTTCGAGCCCCCTTCGAAGGTACTTCGAAGAATTCTGGCTTTCGAAGGGCTGTGGAAAACCCGTGCCGGCGAGAATCTGAGATCCGCGAAATCTGCCAAATCGCCGACCGATTCGGATCTCCGGCTTCGCGTCACACTTCGGGCTCGACCACGTCGTCACGGCGTGTTGCCCGACCGATCGGGTGGAAAATCGTCGCCCCCGAGGCGGCAACAGCCGTCTTCCTCGACAAACCACAAAACCTGTCCGGAAAAGCGCAATCCTTGCCTGGGAAACAGCATCTCCCGCCCGCCTGTCGGCAAAGCCGTCCCGTCCTAACGCCGCGACATCCCGTTTTTAGGCACGCCGATCCCGGATAGCGACAATCAAATCCCGCTGAACGGCAACGAATTCGCCTGTTTCAGCGATGCCGCGATTGGCGAGATGTTTTGGCATAGATGGCAAGACGCAGGAAGCAAGGGGAAAACCGGTAAGAACTCGACGAACGCCCCCCGCGTTTCGTTCTCCTGTTACCAAAAGACAGAGACTGGTTCGCAACAGGCTGCGTCCACCGCCATTTTTCACGCGAATTCGCTATGCTCGTCAGCTCCGCCGGGGCGGCCTCGTCGGCCGGCGGCCAGTCGGCCTTGCGTGCGCTCGGCGGTACGCCAACGGGGCGGGGTTTCTCGGGCAGCGGGGAGTGCCGGGCCCGATCAGCAGGGGGTGCCGCGCCCGATCAGCGGGGAGTGCCGCGGCCGATCAGTCGCGGGGCGCGGGGCGCGGCATCAGCGCCTCCAGATCGTTCCGCAGATGGCGCAGAATCTGATTGGGGTGGACATCGTCCGAGGCGATGAACTCGACGAAGCGGGCGTTCTGGAGATTGAACAGCGCCCAGCCGAGATGGGTCGCGTCGCTCGTCGCGGGCACCTTGCCGATCGCCTTCAAGCGCTCGACCTCGCGGATGAGGACGTTGGCGAGGCGGTTGTCGAGCTCGTGATACGACTTGCCGAAGCGCGGCTCGGTGCCCGAGACGGAGGCCGAAATGACCTGGCGCCAGACCGCCTTATCGAGATGGTCGAGGGCATGGCGGCAGATGATCTCGAAAAAGCGGAGGACGAGATCGACGACCTCCTGCGGCTTGCCGATCAGGTCCCGCGCGAGCGTGCCGAGGAGTTCGCGGTCGCTTTCCGCGACGAGCGCCAGGAGCACGCCGGACTTGGTTCCGTAATAGTTGTAGACGGTCACGCTGGAGACGCCGGCGATCTCGGCGATCGCCTCGATGGTGATCTTCTCGAGGCCGGCCTCGACGAAGAGACGCCTGGCGGCGGCGGTGATGCGTGCCCGCCGGTCCTCCTTCTGCCGTTCCCTGAGGCTGATTGGCCGTGCTTCGGACATGGGTCGGAAGATAAGTCGACGAAGCGCGATTGCAACACAAATTTTGTCCTGCAAAATTTTTTGTAGACTAAAAGTTTTAGCTCGATATAGTTTTTTCACAACCTCTCCAGGGAGCCTTCCATGCGCAAACTCGCTCTTGCCCTGTCTCTCGCCGCTTCCGCCGCCCTGACCTCGGGCGCCGTCTCGGCCAAGGAGACGATCAATGTCGGTATCTGTGTGTCCTGGCCCGGCTATGCGATGCTGGAAATCGCCCAGGAGAAGAACCTGATCGCCGACTACGATCTGAAGATCACCAATTTCGAAGATCCGCTCGGCGGCCATGCGGCCCTCGCGGCGGGGCAGATCGATGTCTATGGCTGCACCGCCGACTACATCCCGGTCGCGGTCGCCTCCGAGCTCAACGAGGTGAACGTCGCCTACCTCAATCCGTCCTATGGCGTCGATCACGTCATCCTCGCGGCCGGCACGACGCCCGCCGATCTCAAGGGCAAGAAGGTCGCCGCGCCGCAGGCCTATATCGGGCAGCTCCTGATGGGCCTCTGGCTCGACCGCGAGGGCATCGCCCCCGGCGACGTCACCTGGGTCAACCTCAACGCCGACGAGGCCGTCGGGCCGATGCTGTCGGGCGATCTTGCCGCCGCCTACATGTACGAGCCCTGGATCTCCAAGGTGCTCGAGGCCGCGCCGGGCGCCAAGTCGGTGGTCAACACCACCGATCCGGACATGCTGAAGACCGGCATCTTCATGGACTCCCTGTTCATGAACAAGGACTTCATCGCCAAGCGGCGGCCCGCCGCGCTCGCCGTGCTCAAGGCCGAATGGGATGCGCGCGGCTACTGGCATAGCAATGTCGAGGAGACCAACAAGCTGATCGCCGACTACCTGCAGTGGCCGGTCGACGATGTGGCGTCCGTCATCGGCACCGACGGCAAGAGCCTCGAGGGCGGCATCTACGTCTTCGACTTCGACGAATCCGCCCGCACCTGCGGCGTGCTCGAAGGCAATCCGCCATTCGGCCTGCCGAACGGCTCGATGCCGGGCTCGGTGGCCCTGACCAACGACTGGTGGGTCAAGCTCGGCCTCATGACCAAGAAGATCGATCCGGCCGCCGGCATCGACTGCAGCCTGATGGCCGACCTCGTGGCGCAGGGCTACCGCCAGTCCTTCTCGGCGAACTGATCGCCGATTATCCTGCGTCAGACCCCACGGCCACGGCCGTGGGGCATTCGGAGGAGCTGCGCATGTCGAAGGTGGCCACGGGGCGCAATTCCCGGTTCCTCAAGGTGCGGACACCGGTCTCGCGCCGGCAGATCCTGATCTCCGCCTTCGCCATCTGGATCGCCTTTTTCGCTGTCTGGATCGCCGCAACGGCGATGGGCTGGGTGAACCCGATCCTCGTGCCGTCGCCGGTCGATGTCTTCGGCACGACCGTCCGGCTGTTCACCGATCAGGGTTTCGGCGCGGACGTCCTGATTTCGATCGCGCGGGTGCTCGCGGCCTTTGCCCTTGCCTCTCTCGTTGCCGTGCCGCTCGGCGTCGCGATGGGCGCCTTTCCGGCGATCGACGCCATCTTCTCGCCCTTCGTCTCGGCCTGGCGCTACCTGCCGGCACCTTCCTTCATTCCGATCCTGCTGATGTGGTTCGGCACCGGCGAGGCGCCGAAGCTCGCGCTGCTGTTCCTCGGGGTGATCTTCTTTCTCATCACCCTCATTGCCGATCACACCAAGGAGATCCGCAAGGAGCTGATCGAGACCGCCCTGACCCTCGGCGCGAACCGGCGGGTCACGGTGTTCCAGGTCATGCTGCCCGCCGTGCTGCCCAACGTCATCGTCGCCATGCGGCAGATGCTGGCGGTGGTCTGGACCTATCTCGTGATCGCCGAGATCGTCGCCTCGACGACGGGCATCGGCGCGATGATGATGCGGGCGCGCCGCTTCCTGCACACCGACGAGATTCTTGCCGGCATCATCGTGATCGGGGCGCTCGGTCTCGTCTTCGACATGATCTTCGCCGCGCTGCACCGGCGCCTGTTTCCTTATCTGCAGGGGACGCGGTGATGGGCGAGGCGCTGCTGACCATCGACAACGTCTCGAAGATCTACGATCTGCCGCACGGCAAGGAGCTGCTGGCGGTCGAGGACGTGTCCTTCTCGGTCGAGAAGGGGTCGATCTGCGTCCTGCTCGGCCCGTCGGGCAGCGGCAAGTCGACGATCCTCAGGATGATCGCGGGCCTCGAGAACCAGACCTCGGGGACGATTCGCCTCAAGGGAGCCGATATCCACGGCCCGGGGCGCGATCGCGGCATGGTGTTCCAGGCCTATTCGTCGTTCGACTGGATGTCGGTCGGCAAGAACGTCGAGTTCGGGATGAAGATCAACGGCGTCCCGGCCAAGGAACGGCGCGAGCGCGCCGCCCATTTCATCGGCCTCGTCGGTCTCACGAAATTCATCGACACCTATCCCTCGCGCCTTTCCGGCGGCATGCGCCAGCGCGTCGCCATCGCCCGCACCCTCGCCAACGCGCCCGAGGTGCTGCTGATGGACGAGCCTTTCGGGGCGCTCGACGCGGAAACCCGCTGGCAGATGCAGGAACTGATGATCGCCGTCGCCGAGGCCGCGGGGACGACGATGATCCTCGTCACCCACGACATCGAGGAGGCGATCTTCCTTGCCGACAGGATCGTCTTCCTGTCGAGTCATCCGGGCCGGGTGAAGGAAGAGATCGTCCCCGACTTCAAGCCGGCGACGCGGCTGCGCAACAAGGAAGAGCTGATCGCGCTTGCCGGCTACAGCGAACTCGAGCGCAAGATCATGCGGATGATGCGCGAGGAGGGGAGGCTCTGATGCAGATCGGCTATGCCGGCCGGACCGTCGTCGTCACCGGATCGAGCCGCGGCATCGGCCTCGGCATCGCCGAAGGTTTCGCCGCCGCGGGGGCGAGGCTGCACCTGATCGCCAACGACGAGGCCGTGCATGCGCGCGCCGCCGAGCTCGGCGCGACGGCGGCGCTCGCCGACATCGCCGACAAGGCCGAGGTTGTCGCGGCCCTCGCGCCGCTCGAGCGGATCGACGTCCTCGTCAACAATGCCGGCCTCGAACTGATGACGCCGATCGCCGACGCTTCGGACGCGGTCACCGACGCCTTCCGCCGGGTGATCGACATCAATGTCGTCGGTACGGCGCTCGTCACCGCGACGGCGCTCGACCGCATGGGCCGGGGCGGCGCCATCATCAACACCGCCTCGATCTGGGGGCGGGTCGCCGAGCCCGGCTTCGGCGCCTATGTCGCTTCCAAGCACGCGATCATCGGCCTCACCAAGACCTGGGCCCGCGAACTCGGCCCGCGCGGCATCCGCGTCAACGCGGTCTGTCCCGGCTGGGTCCACACCGAGGCCTCGATGCGCTCGCTCGGCCGGATGGCGGCGGCGGCGGGCGAACCCGAAAGCGCCCTCCTCGACCGGATCGTGGCGGGGCAGGCGTTGCCGGGGCTGATGGAGCCGGCCGACATGGCGGCGACCTACCTGTTCCTCGGTTCCGACCTCGCCGCCAACATCACCGGGCAGTCGCTCGGCGTCGATCGGGGAGAGGTGCCGTGGTGAAGCCGCTCTCGGGCAAGCGGGCGCTCGTCACCGGCGCCGCCAGCGGCATCGGCCTGGCAACGGCCCGCGCCCTGCTGGACGCCGGCGCCGCGGTGGTCGGCCTCGACCTGCGGCCGGGCGAGGCGGGCTTCGCGATCCTTGCCTGCGATCTCGCGGCGGAGGGCGACGTCGTCGCCGCCGTGGCGGAGGCGGCCGGGCGTCTCGGCGGTCTCGACATTCTCGTCAACAATGCCGGCATCTTCGAAGAGGTGCCGCTCGCCGAGCTCACCGCCGCCCATATCGACCGGATGTTCGCGATCAACGTGCGCGGCGCGATCCTGACGGCGCGCGAGGCCTTGCCGCATCTGTCCGACGGCGGGCGGATCATCAACATCGTCTCCGAGCTTGCCTATCTCGGCCGCGCCGGGGCCTCGGTCTATGCCGGGACGAAGGCGGCGATGATCGGCGTGACCCGGTCGTGGGCGCGCGAGCTGTCGCCCCGCATCCTCGTCAACGCCGTGGCGCCGGGGCCGACGGATACGCCGCTGCTGGCGTTCGACCGGCTGACCGATGCCCAGAAGGCCGAGGAGACGGCCAATCCGATGGGCCGCATCGGCCGCCCGGAAGAGGTGGCGGCGGCGGTCGTCTTCCTTGCCGGACCCGGTGCGACCTTCTTTGCCGGACAATGCCTTGGCGCCAATGGCGGCGCCGCAATGACCTGATGGACTCCCGATGACCGACACCGTTTTTTATGCCGAACTGCCCTGGCCCGAGGTCGAGGCCCGGATCGCCGAGGGCGCGCCGGTCTTCCTGCCGCTCGGGGCGACCGAGCAGCACGGCCGCCACATGGCGCTGAATGTCGACGTGGTGCTGCCGACGGGCGTCGCCGAGCGCGTCGCCCGCAAGGTCGGCGGGCTGGTGCTGCCGGCGGTCGCCTACGGCAATCGTTCGCAGCCCCGGACCGGCGGCGGGCCGGGCTTCCCCGGCACGCTGAACCTCGCGGCCCACACTTTCGCGCTGATCGTGCGCGACATCATCTGCGAACTCCATCGCCAGAAGGTCCGCAAGATCGTCACGGTGAACGGCCATTTCGAGAATATCGGGCCGACCATCGAGGGGATCGAGCTGGCGCTCGACGCGATCGGCCGCGACCGCACCGACGGACTCGTCATCCTGCGCATCGACCATTGGGAAATGGTGCAGCCGGCAACGCTCGACCGCATCTTCCCCGAGGGCTTCCCGGGCATCGAGCTCGAGCATGCCTCGGTCCTCGAGACCTCGATGATGCTGGCGCTGCGCCCCGACCTCGTCGATCTCTCCAGGGCCACCGACGACGGCCCGGCCGCCTTCCTGCCCTATGACCGCTTTCCCAAGCCCTGTGACGAGGTGCCGCCTTCGGGCGTGCTGTCGATGACCGAAGGCTCGTCGGCCGAAAAGGGCGAATGGCTCCTCGCCGACAGCGAGGCGGGCATGATCGCCGCCATCGAACGCGAATTCTCCCGGGGACCACGGACATGACGACCTATCATCAGCCGGTCGACGCCGCCGAAGTGCCGCGCTTCGCCGGCCACGCCACCTTCATGCGGCTGCCGGCGGTCGCCTCGGCCGAAGGCCTCGACATCGCGCTCGTCGGCATTCCCTGGGACGGCGGTACCACCAATCGCGCCGGCGCCCGCCACGGCCCGCGCGAGGTGCGCAACCAGTCGAGCCTGATGCGGCGTGCCCATCACGTCTCCGGGGTCGCGCCGTTCGCCGTCGCCAATGTCGCCGACGTCGGCGACCTCCCGGTCAATCCGATCGATCTCGGCGATGCGCTGGCGCGGATCGAGACGGCGATGGCCGGGATCGTGGCGGCCGGCGCGCTGCCGCTGTCGGTCGGCGGCGATCATCTCGTCACGCTCCCGGTCCTGCGCGCCGTCGCGAAGGACGGGCCCGTCGGCCTGATCCATTTCGACGCCCATTCCGACACCAACGACACCTATTTCGGCGGCAACCCCTACACCCACGGCACGCCTTTCCGCCGTGCCATCGAGGAGGGACTGCTCGATCCCGGGCGCGTGATCCAGATCGGCATCCGCGGCTCGGTCTACGATCCGGGCGAGCACGATTGGGCCAGGGCCCAGGGTATCCGCATCGTCTATATGGAAGAGTTCGTCCGTCGTGGCGCCGCCGAGGTGATGGCCGAGGCGCGGGCTATCGTCGGCGACGGGGCGACCTACGTCACCTTCGACGTCGACGCGATCGACCCGTCGATGGCGCCCGGCACCGGTACGCCGGAGATCGGCGGGCTCACGACCCGCGAGTCCCAGGAGATGGTGCGGCTGCTCGGCGGCGTGAACATCGTCGGGGCCGATGTCGTCGAGGTGGCGCCGCCGTTCGACGTCGGCGGCATGACCGCCCTCGTCGGGGCGACGATGATGTTCGAGCTCCTGTGCGTGATGGCCGACATGATCGATCGGCGGCGCCGGGCGTAGCGCCTCACGGCCGTCCGTCGATGCGCCGGACTCGCTCGGCGGCGTCGCCGTGAAGCGTCCCGGCTTTGCCGGAGGCCGGACTGTCACGCCAGTTTCACCAAGCACCGCTATCCGCTTCCGATCGGGTTGATTCCCGGGTCTCTCGCATGAGCCAAGGAGCGGAATTTGTCGGACGCCATTGCCATTTCCACCAAGCGCGAAACCGCCGAGCGCCTGCGCGCCGCCGTCGGTGCCGGGTCGATCGCCTCGCGCGAGGGGCTTTTCGACCATCTCTTCGCGCTCGCCTTCTCCGGTCTCGTCTACGCCCAGATCTGGGAAGACCCGGAAGCCGACATGGATGCCCTCGACATCGGGCCGGAGAGCCACGTGGTGACCATCGCCTCGGGCGGCTGCAACGTGCTTTCCTACCTGACGGCGCGGCCGGCGCGGATCACCGCGGTCGACCTCAATCCGGCCCATGTGGCGCTGACGCGCCTGAAGCTCGCGGCCGCCTCGGCGCTGCCCGACCATGCGAGCTTCGCGAGGTTTTTCGCCGATCCCGACCGGGTCGAGAACATCACCGCCTATGACCGCCATCTCGCCGACCGGCTCGATCCGAGTGCCCGCGACTTCTGGGAGGCGCGGCGCTTCGGCAACCGGCGGATCGGCATGTTCGCCGGCAACATCTACGAGCACGGGCTGCTCGGCCGGTTCATCGGCCTTGCCCATCTCGTCGCGCGCGCCTATGGCGTCGATCCGCGGATCATGCTGACGGCGACGACGATGGCCGAGCAGCGCGAGATCTTCGACCGCGAGATCGCGCCGCTGTTCCAGCGCGGCTTCCTGCGCTGGCTGGTCGGGCGCACCATCTCGCTCTACGGCCTCGGCATTCCGCCGGCGCAGTACGCCGCGCTCGCCGGCGGCCGGCACATGGCCGACGTGCTGCTCGAGCGCTTGCGCCGTCTCGCCTGCGATTTCGATCTCTCGACCAACTATTTCGCCCACCAGGCGTTCGGCCGCACCTACGGCTCGACGCTGCCGCCCTATCTCGAGGCCTGGCATTTCGACACGCTGCGCGAGACGGCGGATCGCGTCGCGGTGCTGCATCGCTCGATGACCGAGTTCCTCGCCGGCGAGGCGGAGGGGAGCGTCGACCGGGTGGTGCTGCTCGACGCGCAGGACTGGATGAGCGACGCCCAGCTCGGCGCGCTGTGGGCCGAGATCACCCGCACGGCGCGGCCGGGGGCGCGGGTCGTCTTCCGCACGGCGGCCGAGCCGGACCTTCTGCCCGGCCGCGTTCCGGACGAGATCCTCAGCCGCTGGCACTACGACGCGGAGGGCTCGGCCACCGGCCATGCGCGCGACCGCTCGGGCATCTATGGCGGCTTCCATCTCTACCGGCTGAAGGAAGGCGGGCAATGACCGACCTCGCCGCGCCCGGCCATCAGGCGCTGATGGACCGCGTCTACCGCTACCAGCGCCACATCTACGATGCGACGCGGAAATACTACCTGCTCGATCGCGACCGGCTGATCGCCGAGCTCCTGCCGCCGGCGGGCGGGCGGGTGCTTGAGGTCGGCTGCGGCACCGGGCGCAACCTCGTCGCGGTGGCCCGGCGCTATCCGGCCGCCGCGGTGCACGGCTTCGACATTTCCCTCGAAATGCTGCGCTCGGCGGCGGCCTCGGTGGCGCGCCACGGCGTTGCCGGGACGGTGCGCCTCGCCCATGGCGACGCGACGGAGGCCGACCCGCGCCGCGCTTTCGGCGTCGACGGCTTCGAGCGGATCTACTTCTCCTACACGCTGTCGATGATCCCGGACTGGCGGGCGGCGCTCGACAACATGGTCGATTGCCTCGCGCCCGGCGGCAGCCTCCATGTCGTCGATTTCGGCACGCTGGCCGACCTGCCGGGCTTCTTCCGCTCCGGGCTGACGCGCTGGCTCGCCTGGTTCCATGTCGAGCCGCGGGCCGGGCAGATCGTCTGGGCGCTCGAGGAAATCGCCGCCGAGCACGGCTGTGAACTCGAGGTCAGGGCGCTGCGGCGCGGCTATTCGATGCTGGCGACAATGCGCCGGCCGGCCGCGGACTGAGCGACCCGTCCGGCACGGCCCGGGAAGCGCCGCATCGCGATCTTGCTCCCTGAATTTTCACGGGTCCGCACCACCCGTATAAGTGGTAGTGCTCGTCTTGGGCGTGGCGGAATCGGATCGGGTCGGAACTCCCAAGGCGGGGCGGGGTCGATGTTTGAGCAGCTCATAGCAATCGGTGTTTTCGCGTTCGTCGCATCGGTCACCCCCGGCCCCAACAACGTGCTGCTGACGGCGGTCGGCAGCGCCGTCGGCGTGCGGCGGGGATTGCCGACCCTGTGGGGCATCGCCTTCGGCTTCGCGGTGATGATCTTTCTCCTCGCGGTCGGCTTCGGCGAGACGATCATGCGGCTCGACCTCGTCACCGAGGCGATCAAGATCGCCGGCATCCTGTTTCTCCTCTGGCTCGCCTGGCAGATCGGCTCTGCCCCGGTCACGGCGTCCGGCGCGGGTGCCGGCCCGGCCGAGATCGACCGGCGCGGGACTTTCTTCGGCGCCGCGCTTTTCCAGTGGATCAATCCGAAGGCATGGCTGATCGCGACCGCCGTCATCTCGGCCTACATGAACGAGGACAGCAGCGCCCTTACACAGGGCGCCTTTTTCGGCGCGGTCTTCATTCTCGCCGCGACGGTCGGCTGTCTGCCCTGGCTCGCCCTCGGCGCGGTGCTCGGGCGTTTCCTGCAGCGGCCGGCCTATTGCCGCGCCTTCAACGTGACGATGGCGGTGTTGCTGGTCGGCTCGATGCTGCCGGTTCTCGCGGATTTCGGCCGCGGTGCCGGTCAGTCCCTGCCGACGATCTCGGAAACGACGCCGGCGATGGCCTCGGCGACCGCGGCGTCGACCGGGGCGCCGAAGTCGAAGCGCGCGCCCTCGATGCCGTAAAGCACGAGACGGGCCGGCAGGATGCCGATCGCCCGGGCGGTCTCGATCGCCTCGGCGACGCCGAAGGCATGGCTCGAATAGTGAAAGGCGCCGGCCGGTACCGGCTCGCGGACGGCGTCGATACGCCGGATCGTGCCGGGCGCCGCGCCGGAGCGCATGGCGTCGACGATGACGATTTCGTCGGCGCCTTCCATCGTCTCGAGAAGCCGCGTGCCGTCGCCGTCGCGCTCGATCGCGGCGATGCCCATTTCGGCGAGGCGTTCGGCGACGATCGGCCCGGCGGCGTCGTCGCCGCGCAGGCGGTTGCCGACGCCGATGACCAGCACGGCGTCAGACCCGATCGACGGTGAGGTCGAGGAAGTGGGTGGCGCAGGAGATGCAGGGATCGTAGTTGCGGATCGTCTGCTCGCAGCGCCACTTCAGCGCCTCGTCGTCGAGATCGAGGTTGCGGGCGATGACACCGGCGAGGTCGGCTTCGATCTGCGGCTGGTTCTGCGAGGTCGGCGGCACGATGGTGGCGCCGACGATGCGGCCTTCGTCGTCGAGCTCGTAGGAATGCCAGCAGATGCCGCGCGGCGCCTCGGTGACGCCGGAGCCCTTGCCGGCGCGCGGCTCGATCGGCATGCGCGCCCGCTCCGGCTCCTCGTAGCCGGCGACGATACGCAGCGATTCCTCGCAGGCATGGAAGGTCTCGACCATGCGCACGAGGATCGACTTGAACGGGTTGGTCACGGTCGCGCCGAGGCCGATTTCGCGGGCAAGGTCGCGGGCTGCCGGGGAGAGCTGGCCGGCATTGTTGTTGTAGCGGGCGATCGGGCCGACGAGATAGGGCGAGCCGTCGCGCATGCGCCCGTGCAGGGCGTTCGAATGGGCGACGTGTTCCTCGAAGAAATGGTCGGGGAAGGCGGCGACGGGAATGTCGAGGCCGCGATTGGAGACGAGCCGGCCTTCCTCGATGGCATAGGCCTTGTCGGAGCGCATCGAGACGCAGGTGTAGTCGTAGTCGAAATCGGGGAAGTCGAAGCCGGCAAACGCCTTGGCAAGCGTCGCCGAGGCCTCGATGCCGAATTCGATTTCCGGCAGCAGCGCCTGCAATTCGTGCTTCTTCGGCGCGCGATAGAAGCCGCCGACGGCGAGGTTGACCGGATGGACGGCACGGCCGCCGACCGCCTCGAGGATGGTGTTGCCGAGCTTCTTCAGGCGCAGCGCCGCCTTGACGGCGTCGGGATTGGCCTTGGCGAAGGCGAAGGCATCCGGCATGCCGAGGAAGTCCGGCGCATGCAGCATGGCGGCGTGGAGCACATGGCTCTCGATCCACTCGCCGCAATAGATGAGCCGGCGAAGGTCTTCGAGCGGCGCGTCGAGGACGACGCCGAGGGCATCCTCCATCGCCCGCGAGGCGCCGAGCATGTAGGCGATCGGGCAGATGCCGCAGATGCGCGCGGTGATGTCGGGAGCGTCGCTATAGGGCCGGCCGCGCAGCAGCGCCTCGAAGAACCGGGGCGGCTCGAAGATGCGGAACTTCACGTCCTCGATGAGGTCGTCCCTGACGCGGACATAGAGCGCGCCTTCGCCCTCGACGCGGGCCAGCGCATCGACCTTGATGACGCGGCCGGGCGCGTCGCGGTCGGGATTGCGGGTCTCAACGCGGCTCATGACGTTCGGCCTCCTTTGCGAAAGCGGGCGCAGCGGCGTTGAAGCTCTGGAACATCTCGCGGACACGGCGCCGTTGGCTGCCGGTGGCGAGGAAGCGGTCGGCGAGGCTCGCCGTGTTCGGGCTCTCCTTCGGGCCGAAGCAGCCGTAGCAGCCGCGCTCGACCGAGGGGCAGAGATTGCCGCAACCGGCCTGGGTCACCGGGCCGAGGCAGGGCTGGCCCCTGGCAACCATGACGCAGACGGTGCCGCGCATCTTGCATTCGAGACATTCGGAATGGCGCGGAACGCGCGGCTGGCGGCCGGCGAGCAGCGCCGAGACCACCTCGAGGAGCTGGTATTTGCTGACGGGGCAGCCGCGCAGCTCGAAGTCGACCGGGATGTGGTCGGTGATCGGCGTCGAGGTGGCGAGGGTGTCGATGAATTCGGGATGGGCGTAGACCGTGCGCACGAACTCGTCGACGTCGCGGCCGTTGCGCAGCGCCTGGATGCCGCCGCCGGTGGCGCAGGCGCCGATGGCGATGACGAGCTTCGACTGCTTGCGGATCTTGCGCAGGCGCTCGGCGTCGTGGTCGTTGGAGATCGAGCCCTCGACGAGGGAGACGTCGTAGGGGCCGCGCACCTGGGCCCGCGTCGCCTCGAGGAATTCGGCGATCTCGATCGAATCGGCGATCGCCAGAAGCTCGTCCTCGCAGTCGAGCAGGTTGAGCTGGCAGCCGTCGCAGGACGAGAACTTCCAGACCGCGAGCTTGGGTTTGCGTGCCGCCATGGCTCAGAGCTCCCGGATGGCGTTGAGGTGCGCGATCCGGTCGTGCCGGAACACCGGGCCGTCGCGGCAGACGAAGGCGCTGCCCCACTGGCAATGGCCGCAGAAACCGACGGCGCACTTCATGTTGCGTTCCATCGAGACGTAGATGCGGTCCTCGGCGACGCCGCGGCGGGTCAGCATTTCGACGCTGAAGCGCATCATCACTTCCGGTCCGCAGATCATCGCGAGGGTATGGGCCGGGTCGAACTCGGCGCGTTCGACGAGCTTGGTGACGACACCGACGCGGCCGAGCCAGTCCGGTCCGGCGCGGTCGACGGTGGCATCGACCTCCATCGAGAAGAGGCCGCGCCAGCGCTGCACTTCCTCGGCGAACAGCATGTCGGCCGGGCTGCGGGCGCCGTAGAGGACGATCACCTTGCCGAAGCGGTGGCGGTTGGCGATGGCGTGGACGATGGCCGGGCGCAAGGGGGCAAGGCCGACGCCGCCGGCGATGAAGACGACGTCGTGGCCCTCGGCCTCGACGGTCGGCCAGGGCTTGCCGTAGGGGCCGCGCAGCGCGACGAGGTCGCCGCGCTTCATGGCGCAAAGGGCTGCGGAGACCTTGCCGACCGCTCTGATGGTGTGGACGAGGCGGGTGCCGTCGGCAGGGTCTCCGGAAATCGAGATCGGCACCTCGCCGACCCCGTGAACGTAGAGCATGTTGAACTGGCCGGGCGCGAAGGCGAACGGCTTGCCGTCCTCGGCGACGAGGTCGAGGGTGAAGGTATCGGCCGTCTCGCGGCGCCGGCGCGTCACGCGGAACGGGCGCGGCACCATCGGGTCGGCGGAGCCGCCCGGCGCGCCGGGCCTTTCGCCGGCGGTTCTCATCTGGCCTTCTCCGCGGCGTAGAGATCGAGGAGCTGCAGGCGGGCGCCGAGCAGGCGACGCGACATCACCGGCAGGAAGCGGCGCATGAGCTGGTAGCCGATCTCGTGGTCGGCCTCCATCTTGCCGCGCAGGCAGGTGGCGTCGAACGAGAGGCCGCGCACCACGGTGCGGCAGCGGGCGTCGTAGCTCCACTTGAAGGGCGGCACCATCCACGACCAGCCGATGGCATCGCCCGGATGCAGCGTCTCGAACACCAGCGGCTCGCGGCCCGGAGCATGGATCTCCAGGGCGACGTCGCCGTGGCGGATGATGAAGAAGGCATCCGCCGATCCGCCCTCGCGGAACACGTAGTCGCCGGGGCGGTAGGCCACGTTGGTGGCGCATCCGGCGAGCAACTCGATCGTGGCTTCGCCGAATTCCCGAAAGAACTCGAGGTCCTTCAGAAGCTCGGACACGGAATGGATATCGACCATTCTGTCCTCCTCAGGCGCTGGAGGCGGCGATGGCGTTCGCCTCCTCGACGATGTCGATCCCGACCGGGCACCAGGTGATGCAGCGGCCACAGCCGACGCAGCCGGCGCGGCCGAACTGCTCGTGCCAGGTCGAGAGTTTGTGACTGATCCACTGGCGATAGCGCGACCGCGCCGAGGCGCGCACCGCGCCGCCATGGATGTAGCTGTAGTCGATGGTGAAACAGGAATCCCAGCGGCGCGCCCGGGTCGCGGTCGACATGTCGAGGCTGCTCGAATCCTCGGTGGTCGAGCAGAAGCATGTCGGGCAGACCATGGTGCAGTTGCCGCAGGTCAGGCACCGCTCGGCGACGGCGTTCCAGCGGGCATGCTCGGGATTGGCGGCAAGGATCGCCGCGACGTCGGCGGGCATGCGCCGGGCCTGGGCGGCGGCAACCTCGGCGAGCATGCGGTTGCGGTCGTCGGCGTCCCCGGCGGTGGCGGGGCGGCCGGCGATTTCGGCCAGAACCTCGGCGCCGCGCTCGCTGCCGGCGCGGGCGAGGAGGCGGTGCGGACCGTTGCCGAAGATCTCGGTGAGGGCGATGTCGAAGCCGGCTTCGCGGGCCGGGCCGGTGCCCATCGAGGCACAGAAGCAGGTATCGCCGCTGCGGCCGCATTCGACGAGGACGACGAAGGCGTCGCGGCGGCGGGCCCAGTAGCCCGGATCGGCGAAATCGCCGTTGTCGAAGACCCCGTCGAGGATGGCGATCGCGTCGATCTCGCAGGCCCGGGCGGCAAAGAGCGCGAGCTTTTTCGGCTCTTCTGTGACCGGCAGGATCTCGAGGCGATCGGCGGTGCGACGGGATTCATAGAGCGTCTGGCGCGGCGGCCAGAGTACCCGCTTGAAGCCCTGCGGGGCGGCGGCATAGGCAAAGAGCCGGTCGTCACCGGTGCGGGTCAGGCGGTAGCTGCCGCCGTCCTGCGTGTCGGAATAGCCGCGTGGCAGCGTATCGGCCGGGCCGTATTCGCGAAGGACGACGATGTCGTCCTCGATGGCCGGCGCGATGACGGAGAAACCCCGACGTTGCAGGGCCCGGACCAACTCGTCGGCGCCCGCAGGGTCCAGAAGGCGCGCATCCAGATGTTTGTTCACGGCGCAGACCATAGCTGGAAATCGATGGCTGCATCATAGACTGATTTGCGAAGGTTTGGTGCAGTGCAATGAAGTTATTTTGTGCAGGCCGCGCCCGAACTTGTGCCGAGATGGCTCGATTGCAGGCAGTGTGACGGGCGCTGGCGACCCTTTGTCGCGAACCATCTTTGCCGGCGCCGGGACCATCGCTGCGGCCCGCGCCGGCCGCAAACCGTGATTCGCGGCGGCATTTCTGAACGTTTTGCCGAGAACCCTGTTGAAATCGACGATTTCTCGTATAAAAGTCGATTTTAATAAGGTGAAACGAAATTCCAAGGGAGGAAGATGCAATGGCCGAGTCCAGCTCGAAGGGCCGTCTTTCCGGCATGATCGCCGGCACGATCGACCGCCGCACCACGCTGAAGCTGATGGGCGGGGTTGCCGCGGGCGCCGCGGCCTCGATGTTTCCGGCGCCGTTCGTGCGCGCGTCGAAGCCGATCAAGATCGGCTATGTGAGCCCGGCGACCGGGCCGCTCGCCGTCTTCGGCGAGCCCGATCCCTTCACCATCGAGCAGCTCAACAAGTTCCTTTCCGGCGGCCTCAAGATCGGCGACGCGAGCTATCCGGTCGAGATCGTCTACAAGGACAGCCAGTCGAATTCGAACCGCGCCGCCGAGGTCGCCAACGAGCTGATCCTCAACGACGAGGTCGACATCGTCATTGCCGGCTCGACGCCGGCGACCACCAATCCGGTCGCCGACCAGTGCGAGCTGAACGGCATGCCCTGCATCACCAACGACACGCCGTGGCAGCCGCATTTCTTCGGCCGCGGCGGCAAGCCGGACCAGGGCTTCGAGTGGACCTACCACTTCTTCTGGGGCCTCGAGGACATCATCGGCTCCTACACCAACCTGTGGAAATCGATCGCCACCAACAAGGTGCTCGGCGCGCTGTGGCCGAACGATTCGGACGGCAACGCCTGGGGCGACGGCAAGATCGGCTTCCCGCCGGTGCTCGAGAAGGAGGGCTTCAAGCTCGTCGATCTCGGCCGCTACCAGACGCCGTCGGACGACTTCTCCTCCTACATCTCCGAATTCAAGAAAGAGGGCGTCGAGATCGTCACCGGCGTCGTGCCGCCGCCGGACTTCGCCAATTTCTGGTCGCAGGCCGGCCAGCAGGGCCTCAAGCCGAAGATCGTGACGGTCGCCAAGGCGAGCGAGTTCCCGGCGGCGATCGAGGCCTTCGGCGAGCGCGGCGAGGGCCTGACCGTCGAGGTGTGGTGGTCGCCGAACCATCCGTTCGCCTCGGGCCTCACCGGCCAGAGCTCGGCCGAACTGGCCAAGGCCTACACCGCGGCGACCGGCCGGCCGTGGACGATGCCGGTCGGCTTCAAGCATTCGCTCTTCGAGGTCGCCATCGACGCGCTGAAGCGCGCCGGCGGCCCCGGCAATCCGGAAGCGATCCGCGACGCGATCCGCGACACCGACTACGCCTCGATCGTCGGTCCGATCAACTTCCGGAAGGGTCCGGTCCCGAACATCGCCAAGACGCCGCTGGTCTCCGGCCAGTGGCAGCGCGGCAGCAACGGCCTCGACCTCGTCATCGTCGAGAACAGCCAGGCGCCGATGGTGCCCGTTGGCGGCGAGCTGAAGCCGCTCGCCTGATCGATCGAGACGGGGGAGGGTGGCGGCGGACCGATGGTCCGCCGCCCCGACCATTTCCGGGGGAGCCGACATGACGGTGCTGTTGAGCCTGGAGCATGTCTCCAAGAGCTTCGGCTCGCTCAAGGTGACCGACGATCTGTCGTTCACGCTCGCGGCGGGCGAGGCGCTCGGCGTCATCGGCCCGAACGGCGCCGGCAAGACGACGATGTTCAATCTCGTCACCGGCGACCTCAAACCCGATGCCGGCGACGTGCTTTTCGAGGGGCAGAGCATTGTCGGCCTTTCGCCGGCGGTGCGCTGCCGGGCCGGCATCGGCCGCTCCTACCAGATCCCGCATCCCTTCGCCGGCATGACGGTCTTCGAGAACGTCCTCGTCGGCGGCACCTTCGGGGCCGAGCGCTCCGAGGCCGAGGCGGTCGAGGTCGCGGTCGCGATCCTCGAGCGTACCGGGCTCCTCAAAAAGGCCAATCTCCTTGCCGGGGCGCTGACCCTCCTCGACCGCAAGCGGCTCGAGCTCGCCCGGGCGCTCGCCACCAATCCGAAGCTTCTCCTCCTCGACGAGATCGCCGGCGGCCTCACCGAGCACGAGGTCCATGCCCTCGTCGAGACGATCAACGAGATCCGCACCGAGGGCGTCTCGATCATCTGGATCGAGCACATCGTCCACGCGCTGATGGCGGTGGTCGACCGGCTGATCGCCATCGATTTCGGGCGCCTGCTGATGGAAGGCGATCCGGCCGAGGTGATGGCGAGCGACGCGGTGCGGGAAATCTACATGGGGATCAGCGTCGAATGAGCCTCATCGAGACCCGGGGCCTGACGGCCTTCTACGGCGACTTCCAGGCGCTCTTCGGCATCGATTTCGCGGTCGAGGACGGCGAGACGGTGGCGATCATCGGCTCGAACGGCGCCGGCAAGTCGACCTTCCTCAAGACCCTCTCGGGCCTCATCGCGACGAGGGCCGAGAGCGTCGTCTTCGGCGGCGAGGCGATCGGCGGCATGGCGGCGAGCCGCATCGTTGGCAAGGGGCTCGCCCTCGTGCCGGAGGGCCGACGGCTGTTTCCGAGCCTCTCGGTCGAGGAAAACCTCGTCATCGGCGGCTATTCGAAGCGTCCCGGGCCGTGGACGCTGGAGCGCATCTTCAAGCTCTTCCCGATTCTCGCGGAGCGCCGGTCGAGCCCCGGCACGGCGCTTTCCGGCGGCCAGCAGCAGATGGTGGCGATCGGCCGGGCACTGATGTCGAACCCGCGCCTCCTCCTTTGCGACGAGATCTCGCTCGGCCTTGCCCCGGTCGTCATCGCCGACATCTACGCGGCGCTGCCGGGCATCAAGGCCGAGGGCACCTCGGTCGTCGTGGTCGAGCAGGACATCGGCCAGGCGATGAAGGTCGCCGATCGCGTCTACTGCTTCCAGGAGGGCCGGGTCTCGCTGTCGGGCCGGCCCGGCGACCTCGGCCGCGCGGAAATCTCCGCCGCCTATTTCGGAGTCTGAGGCGATGATCGGCTGGATCGACACCATCATCCAGGGCCTGCTGCTCGGCGGGCTCTACGCGCTCTTCGCGGCGGGCCTGTCGCTCACCTTCGGCATCATGCGGCTGATCAACATCGGCCACGGCGACCTCATCGTGCTCGCCGGCTATCTCGGCATCGTCGCGACCGACGCGCTCGGGCTCAACCCGTTCTGGTCGCTGGTCTTCGTCGTGCCGGCGATGGCGGTGCTCGGCTACGGCCTGCAGCGGGTGGTGCTCAACCGCACGCTCGGCACCGACATCCTGCCGCCGCTGCTCGTCACCTTCGGCCTCTCGATCATCCTGCAGAACCTCCTGATGCAGCTCTTTTCGGCCGACAGCCGCGGCCTCAACGCCGGGCCGTTCGAGACCGCCTCGATCGCCCTTCCCGGCGGGCTCGCGGTCGGCGTCTTCCCGGTGCTGATCTTTGTGACCGCGATCGCGGTCATCGGCGGGCTGCAGCTCGTCTTTTCCAGGACCAGCCTCGGGCGGGCGTTCCGCGCCGCGTCGGACGACCGGGTTACGGCCGAGCTGATGGGCATCGACAACCGCCACATCTACGGCCTCGCCATGGCGATCGCGCTCGCCATCGTCGGCATCGCCGGCGTCTACCTCGCCATCCGCACCAGCATCGACCCGACGGTCGGGCCGAGCCGGCTGCTCTATGCCTTCGAGGCGGTGATCATCGGCGGCCTCGGCTCGCTCTGGGGCACGCTCGCCGGCGGCATGATCCTCGGTCTCGCCCAGTCGATCGGCTTCCGGCTCGATCCGGGCTGGGGCATCCTCACCGGCCACATGGCGTTCCTCGCCGTGCTGGTGTTCCGGCCGAACGGCCTCTTTCCGAAAACCCGCGATCGCTGAGGAGGCCGAAGATGTCCCAGTCCACAGCGCGCTATTCGGTGGAGCGGGCGACCCGGGCCAGCCGGGTCGGCGCCGTCGTCCTTCTCGTCATCGTCGCGGCGATCGTCGCCATGCCCTGGTGGGCCGGGCGGGCCGACATCCGCACCGTCACCGAATTCCTCTACATCCTGGCGCTCGCGCAGATGTGGAACCTGCTCGCCGGCTACGGCGGCCTCCTGTCGGTCGGCCAGCAGGCCTATGTCGGGCTCGGCGCCTATTCGATCGTCGTCCTCTCGCTGAAGCTCGGGCTCAACGTCTTTCTCGCCGTGCCGCTCGCCGGCCTCGTCGCGGCCCTCGTCGCGGTGCCGACGGCGGCGATCGTCTTCCGCCTGCGCGGCGCCTATTTCGCGGTCGGCACCTGGGTCGTTGCCGAGATCTACCAGCTCTTCGTCGCCAACACGGCCTCACTCGGCGGCGGCTCCGGCCTTTCGATCACCAATGCGGTGCGCGGCATTCCGGCGTTCTGGCGCGAGGCGCTGACGCTGTGGTTCGCCGCGGCGATCGGCATCGGCGCCCTCGTCCTCGTCTACCTGCTCTTGCGCTCGCGCTTCGGCCTCGCCCTCACCGCCGTGCGCGACAGCGAGCCGGCCTCGGAAAGCCTCGGCGTCAATGTCCGCGACATCAAGTGGGTGGTCTATCTCGCCTCGGCCTTCGGCTGCGGCCTCGTCGGCGCGCTGATCGCCATCACCAAGCTGCGGCTCTCGCCCGACGCCGCCTTCTCGATGGACTGGTCGGTGATCATGTTCTTCGTCGTCGTCATCGGCGGCATCGGCACGATCGAGGGACCGATCGTCGGCGCGCTCGTCTATTTCGCGCTGCGCGAATTCCTCGACGGCTTCGGCTCCTGGTACCTCATCGTCCTCGGCCTTGCGGCGATCCTCGTCATGCTGACGAGCCCCAAGGGCCTGTGGGGCTGGTTCGCGGCGAAATACGACATCCGCTTCTTCCCGGTGCAGCGCCGGCTGGTGCTCGGTGACGAGGCGAAGGAGAGCGCATCATGAGACTTGCGATGAAGGTGCTCGCCCGCGAGCACCTGGCGCTGCGCGGCATCGCCCGCGTGCTGAAGATGGAAGCCCTGATCGTCGAGCGCGGCGGGCACGCCGACGTCGAGGTGCTGCGCGCCATCGTCGAATATATCGACGAGTTCCCGGACAAGATCCATCACCCGAAGGAAGAGGATTTCATCTTCGCGGCGATGCGCAGGCGCAGCGTCGAGCCAATCCCGGTGCTCGATCGCCTGCTCAAGGAACACCATCACGAATACGAGCTGATCCGCCGGTTCCACGATCAGGTCGAGGCCTATGCCAAGGACCCGGCGGGCGAGGCGGCAAACTTCGCTTTCATGGCGAAGAGCTACGTCGCCTTCCTCGACAATCACATGCGCATGGAAAACCACGAGGCCTTCCCGCTCGCCCAGAAGCTCCTCACGGAAGACGACTGGGAGGCGATCGACAAGGCCTTCGCCGAGAACATCGACCCGCTCTCCGGCGAGGCGCCGCCCGACCGCTTCTCCGAACTGCAGCGGCGGATCATGGATCTCGGCCTGCCGCCCTTCGGCGCGGGGCATTAGCCGCCTTTCGAGAACTCCGCCACCCGTTTCGCCGTCTCAGGATCGAGAAAGCCGCGGACGGTCGCCGCCGTTTCCTCGGCCATCGCCGCTTCGAGGCCGAGCGGTTGCGGCCGGGCGAGAATGCGGCGAAGGTCGCGGACCGGGCCGGGCGGCAGGGCCGCGATGCGCTTCGCAAGGGCGGTCGCTTTCGCCATCAGGTCTTCGTCGGCGACGACATCGTGGACGAGGCCCCAGTCCCGCGCTTCCTCGGCGGTGAATTTCTCGCCGAAGAGGATCATCTCGCGCGCCTTTTGGAGGCCGACGAGGCGCGGCAGGAGGTCGGTGACGCCGCCGGTGACGAAAAGGCCCCAGGAGACCTCCGGGAAGAAGAAGCGCGTTCCGGCGGCGCAGACGGCGAAATCGCAATTGATGACCCATTCGAGGCCGCCGCCGACCGCCCAGCCGCGGATGGCGCCGACAACGGGCGTCGAGCCGAGCACCATGGCGCGGGTGACGTCCTGGATGCGCTCGACATAGGCGGTGGTGCCGGCCTCGTCGCTGACCTGCTCGGCGAAGTCCTTGAGGTCGTCACCGGAGCAGAAGGCGCGGCCGGCGCCGGTCAGCACCACGGCGCGGATGTCGGGGTCGGCGTTTGCGGCCTCGAGGGCGGCGACGAGATCGTCGAGCAGCTCCGGCACGATGGCGTTGAGGCGATGCGGGCGGTCGAGGGTGACGATCGCGACGCCGTCGCCGATCTTCTCGAGAAGCACGGTCTTGGCCATCAGGGATTCCTCACGACGCGGCGGGTCTTGCCCTCGGTGCGCGGCAGGCTGTGGAAGGGAAGCAGGGTGACGCGGGCGGTGACGCCGATCTCGCGCTTCACGGCGTGCTCGACATTGTCGGCGATGCCGTCGTCGGGGGCGACGCCGTCGGCGAGTTCGACCTCGATCGGCAGCACGTCGTAAGGGCCGGGGCCTGCGAGCACGATGCGGTATTCGCCGGAAAGCGCGGTGAACTGGTGGACGACGGCGGCGACCTGGGTCGGGAAGGCGTTGATGCCGCGCACGACCACCATGTCGTCGCTGCGGCCGACGACGCGGAAGCGCGGCGCCGTGCGGCCGCATCTCGCCCGGCCGGTGCCGGTCAGGAGCACGATGTCGCCGGTGCGGAAGCGCACCAGCGGCTGGCACTCGCGGCTCATGTGGGTCAGTACCAACTCGCCGCGCGTTCCTTCCGCGAAGGGCAGGACGGCGCCGGTCGCCGGCTCGATGATCTCGGGGTGGAGGATGTCGAGGGCCATGAAATGGAGGTCGTCGTCGACCTCGCTCTGGCCGGCGAAATTGCAGAAGACGTCGGTGACGCCGTAATTGGCGTTGCGCACCTCGAAGCCCCAGGTCGCCTCGAGCTTTTCGCGGAACTCGGCATTGTTGAGGCCGGCCTCGCCGCCGAAGAGGCCGAGCTTCAGGCCGAGATCGCGCGGGGCAAGATCCGGATGGTGCTCGGCGAGCACCCGTTCGAGCACCGCCGGATAGGACGGCGTGCAGGAGATCGCGGTGATCTTCAGCTCGCGGATGGTGCGGATCAGAAGCTCGGTGTCGCCGACGCCGAAGGGGATGACGGTGGCGCCGGTCGCTTCCAGCGTCGCGTGGTCGGTGTAGCCGCCCATCCAGAGCCGGTAGTTGAGGCAGTGGACGACGCGGTGGCCCGGGCCGAGGCCCGAGGCTCCCTGAGCCCGGCCGCCGACGACGGCGGTCTCGTGGGCGTCGCGGGCGGAAAGGGCAAGGTTCATCGCCGTGCCGGTGGTGCCGGAGGTGCGGTGGACGCGGGAGATCTTCGCCGGGTCGGCGGCGAGATAGTCGCCGAAGGGCGGATGGGTCCGCTGGCTCTGCCGCAGCATCTCCTTGTCGACGAGGGGAAGGTCGGCGAGGGCGTCGAGCGATTTCGGCGGCGCCTTGCCGCCCCAGGCGCGGGCATGCAGGGGCGAGTTCGCGGCGACGTAGTCGCGCTGCGTCTCCCACAGGCGCTGCCGGTGGGCGGCGAGCTCGCCGGGTTCGGCAAAGTCGGCGCCGTCGATGAGCATGGTCGGCCTCATAAATGAAAATGACGTCATTTTCATTTTGATGAAGGTGGCGGCCGTGTCAATATCGGTGTGGTGGCGGTGATTTGGCGATGGCCGGCATCGAGGTGGTGTTGGTCGGCACGCGGTGGCCGGCAGACTGGCGATGGTCGGCACGCGGTAGCAGGCAGGCAGGTGGTGGCCGGAGGTCGCCGGCGAGCAAGGGCGACGAGCCGGATCGAGGACTGCCGGTGCGGTCGCTCGGTGCACGTCCGGCCTCGGGACCGGCGTGCGGGACGGCGGGCGTATGCGTGCGGGTTGTTCGCCGGCAGGCGTGGAGAGGTCGATGGGTGGCCGGGCCGAGAGCTTGAAACACGAGACGGAGCCCCGGTCGGGGGCCGATCGCGGCAACGATCTCGACTTCGCCGCGACGCTGCTTGGCCGTGCCGGCGATGCGTCCCCGCGCAAGGCCGAGCGCACGCGGCTCCGGCTCCTTGCCGCGATCGCCGGCGAGCTCTCGGCCGGTGTCTCGCGGTCGGGCCTCACGGTCGCGGCGGTGGCGGCGCGGGCCGGCCTCGCCCACGGCACGCTCTATCGCTATTTCGCCGATCTCGATGCGGCCCTCGCCGCGCTCGTCGAGGAGTTTGCCCGCTTCGTCCTTGCGGCGCTGTCCGAGGCGCGGGCCGGCGAGGCGGGGTCGCGCGCCCGGGTGCGCCAGGTGACGCTCGTCTATACGCGGCTCTTTGCGGCCAATGCCGGCCTGATGCGCTATCTCGTCGGGCTCGGCGGCGCCGATGCCGGTTTCGCCGAGGCCTATCGCCGGCTCAATCGCGACTGGTACCGGCGCATGGCGGCGGCGATCGCCCGGCGGCGGGGCCTTGCCGACGCGACGGACGGCGGCGTTGCGGCGATGCTGCCGACGGCCTATGCGCTCGGCGGCATGGTCGACGAGTTCCTGTCCCAGCTCTACCTCCGGCGCGATCCGGCGCTTGCCGAATTCGCCATGGACGCGGACGCGGTCGCCGACCTTCTCACCGATCTCTGGTGGCGCGGCGCCGGCGGCAAGAGCGATTTCCGACCGGACTGAATCGTTCGGCTGACGAGAAATCGTTCGAGATTCAAATAGCTGGAGAAAACGAAAACGGCGGGGCCGAGGCCCCGCCGTTCCTGTCTCGATTGCCGATGCGGTCAGGCCGGGCGCGCCGTGCGCTCGCCATTGCCCTTGCGGCGGCGCGGCTGCCAGCCGCCCTTGCGCTCGCCATTGGCCTTGCGCTCGCCATTGGGCTTGCGCTCGCCATTGGGCTTGCGCTCCGGGTTGGCCTTGCGGTCCGGACTGGCGCCATGCTCGGCAGTGGCCCAGCGCCCGGCTTCGCCGTTGCGACGGCCGCCATTGGCGCCGCGCTCGGGATTGGCCTCGGCGGTCTGCGGCCGGCCACCCTTGCGGTGGCGCTGCTTGCCGCGGCCGGGATTGTCGCGGCCGCCGGGAGCGGCCTCGGTACGGGCCTCGCCGGCGGGGGCGGCGGCGCGGTGATGCGGCGCGGCCGGGGCCTTGCCGAGCATCCGGGCGAGTCCGGCTTCCGGCGTCTCGCCGGGCCGGGTGCCGTCGCTGCGCAGACCCGGGCGATCGCCGGCGGGCTTGCGGTGGGCCGGCCGGCCGCGATGCTTCGGGCCACGGCCGTCGTGGTGCCGGCCCGGGCGCGGATCGTCGCCGGGGTTCGGATCGAAGCCGTGCGGCTCGGCAACCACCGGCGCGGCGGCGACCGGGGCGGCAGCGACCGGACGGGCGGCCGGGCGGGCACGCGGCGTGAAGCCCTCGGCCCAGAGCGAATTGCCGATCAGCCGCTCGATGTCGCGCAGCAGCTTGCGCTCGCTCGAATCGCAAAGGGTGATGGCAAAGCCGCTCTTGCCGGCGCGCGCGGTGCGGCCGATGCGGTGGACGTAGGACTCCGGCACGTTCGGCAGTTCGAAATTGACGACGTGGGAGACGTCGTCGATGTCGATGCCGCGCGCCGCGATGTCGGTGGCGACGAGGATGTTGACATTGCCGGTGCGGAACGAGGCGAGGGTGCGCTCGCGCTGGCCCTGGCTCTTGTTGCCGTGGATGGCGTCGGCGGCGAGACCGGCCTCCTCGAGATGGCGGCGGACCTTGTCGGCGCCATGCTTGGTGCGGGTGAAGACGATGGCACGCTCGACTTCCTCGCGGGCGAGGATGTCGACGAGCGCCTGGCGCTTCATGCCGGCATCGACATGCATCACCTTCTGGTCGATGCGCTCGATCGGGCGCGACACGGGGGCCACCGAAACCTCGACCGGCTCGTCGAGGAAGTCCTGGGCAAGCGCCCGGATCGGCGCCGGCATCGTCGCCGAGAGCAGGACGGTCTGGCGATCGGCCGGGACCTTGGCCATGATGTTGCGGATCGCCGGCAGGAAGCCGAGATCCATCATCTGGTCGGCCTCGTCGAGGACGACGACGGAAGTGTCGTGCAGGCGGATCGCGCCGGTCGTCATGTGGTCGAGCAGCCGGCCCGGGGTGGCGACGAGAATGTCGACGCCGCGCGCCATGGTGCGGATCTGCGGGCCCGGCTTGACGCCGCCGACGACGACGGCGACCGAGTGACGGGTGAACTTGCCGTAGGTGCGGATGTTGTCGGCGATCTGGGCGGCGAGCTCGCGCGTCGGCGCCAGGATGAGCGCACCACAGCCGCGCGGCTGCGGCCGCGTGCAGGCGGCGAGCCGGTTCAGCAGCGGCAGCACGAAGGCCGCGGTCTTGCCGGTGCCGGTCTGGGCGATGCCGAGGATGTCGTTGCCGGCGAGCATGGCCGGGATCACCTCGGCCTGGATCGGGGTCGGATGGGTGTAGCCCTCGGCCGAGACGGCGCGAAGGAGGGTCTCGGCGAGGCCGAGGTCGGAAAACTGTTTCAAGCGTGTTCTTTCAAATGATCGTGCGCGCCGACGGCCGTTCGGGGCCGGGCGCGGCATGCGCTTGCCAAAGGGGGAAGCCAGCGTAGATCAGCTGCCGTATGAAGTGCCGGAGGGCACGGCCTGCGCACAGACGGGCAATGGCCTTGTCTGCCGGGCGAGGCGGCACCGCGGACGATCGTCTCGTCTTCTACGCGCGGTGAAGGCGCTTCAGTCTCACAGTCGGGGACAAATAGCAAACGAATTCGTTCGCAACGAAATCCCGTGACCGGTGGCGAGCCGTCAGGCGGCCTTGCCGCGCTCGGCGGCGATGCGGCCGGAGGCTTCGGCAAAGCTCGCGCCGATGGCGGCGACGTCGTCACGGCTGAAACCGCCGTCCTTGGCCGCGCGTTCGACGCCGGCGCAGAGCGCGGCGACGCGGGCGGCGCCGATGTTGTAGCTCATCGATTTCAGGGCATGGGCGGCGCGGCCGACCTCGGCGGCGTCGTCCGCCTCGGCGGCGGCGACGAGTTCGGCGATCGCCTTCGGGGCGCTTTCGAGGTAGAGGCCGAACAGCCGGTCGAGCAGCGCGGCGGCGGCCGGGCCGCCCATCTCGGCGATCGAGGCGAGCACCTTGGGATCGAGGACCGGCGTGTCGCCATCGTCCGCCGGCGATGCCGCGGAGCCCGGCGATGCTGCAGCACGGGGTGCAGCAACGGGTGCAGCATTCTGTGCGGCCGGAGAGTCATGCTGCGGCGCAGCATTCTCGGCCGGCGCAGGCGCCGGAGCTTCCGAGGGGGTCAGCCAGGCAGCGAGGCACTTGCCGATTTCCTCGAGCGTGAACGGCTTGACGAGGAAGGCGTCCATGCCGGCGTCGCGCCAGGCGTCGTCGGCCTCGCCGAGGACGCGGGCGGTGAGCGCGACGATCGGCAGGCGGCCGGCGCCGGCGGCATCCTCGGCGGCGCGGATCGCCCGGGTCGCGGCAAAGCCGTCCATCACCGGCATCGAGCAGTCCATGAAGACGAAGTCGTAGCTGTTGGCGGCGACGGCCTCGACCGCCTCGGCGCCGTTCTCTACGAGTTCGGGCACGATGGAAAGGCGCGACAAGGCGGCGAGAATGGTCTCGCGATTGACCGGATTGTCGTCGGCGACGAGCAGGCGGGCGCCGGGGAATTGCGGCAGGGCGGCAAGCTCGCTGCCGCGCCGCGTCGAGGTCTCGGGCCGCTCGGTGACGCCCTCGGCGATGCGGGTCAGCAGCGCGGCGATGCCCTCGGCGGTGACCGGGCAGGGCAGACGGTTGGTGGCGCGGCAGGCCAGCAGCAGGCGGTCGGCGGCGGTGTCGCCGACCGGGGCGAGGGCGACGACGGCCTTCGGGGCTGCCGGCGGGGCGAAGCTCTCGAGCAGCGCGGTATCGGCGACGAGGAGGTCGCGCGGGCCGAGGTGGCCGACGGCCGCCGGCTCGGGTCGTGCGACGCGGGCGGCGATGCCGGCGTCGGCGAGATAGCGGGCGATGATCCCGGCGGTGCGGGAAAGGCCGGTGGCGACGATCGCGGTACCGAAGGCGGCCGTCTCGGGCAGGTGGATCGGGGTCGCGGCGGTGTCGATCTCGACATCGATGGCGAAATGGAAGGTCGAGCCCTCGCCTTCCTTCGAGCGGACGCGCAGGTCGCCGCCCATGGCGTCGACGAGGCGGCGGCAGATGGCGAGGCCGAGACCGGTGCCGCCGAAGCGGCGGGTGGTGGTCTGGTCGGCCTGGGCGAACATCTCGAAGATCGTATCCTGGCGGTCCTCGGGAATGCCGATGCCGGTGTCGACGACGCCGACGGCGAGGCGCGCGGTGCGCTCGCCGACCATCTCGCCGTCGATCTCGATGGTGACCGAGCCTTCCTCGGTGAACTTGATGGCGTTGTTGACGAGGTTGGAGAGGACCTGATGCAGGCGCACCGGGTCGGCGAAGATGCCGGCCGGCACGCGCGGCGAGACATAGGCGGCAAGGTCGAGGCCCTTCGAGGTCGCCCGGTCCCAGAACAGTTCGATGATGTCGCCGGCAAGGGCGGCGGGCGCGACCTCGGTGCGCTCGAGCTGCAGCCGGCCGGCCTCGATCTTGGAGAGGTCGAGGATGTCGTTGATGATGGCGATGAGGCTCTTGCCGGATTTCAGGATGATCTCGGCATAGCGGTGTTCCTGGTCGGTGAGGCGGGCGCGGGTCAAGAGCTCGGCCATCACCAGCATGCCGTTCATCGGCGTGCGGATTTCGTGGCTCATGGTGGCGAGGAAGTCGGACTTGGCGGCGTTCGCCGTCTCGGCCGTCTCCTTGGCGAGGCGCAGCTCGTGGGTGCGCTGCTCGACGGTCGCCTCGAGGTTTTCGCGGTGGCGGGCGAGGCGGTCGTCGCGATCGCTGATCTCGGCCATCATGGTGTTGAAGCTGTCGACGAGGCGGGCGGTCTCCTCGTCTTCGGCGGCGCCGACGCGATGGCGGTAGTCCTCGGCCTCGCGAATGCCGTCCATCGTCCGGATGACGTCGTGGAGCGGCGCGACGATGCGGCGCTGCAGGCGGAAGACGGCGGCAAAGCCGATGAAGGCGGACGCGACGGCGGCGGCGACGTTGGTCATGACGCCGTCGAGAATGCGGCCGAGGAGATCGCCGGTATCGGCGAGGAGCACGAGATAGCCGACGTCCTCGCCGGCCTTCACGACGCGGTGGCGGACCGGCAGATCGTGCTTGGTCAGCAGCGACCAGACGCTGCCCGAGGCGGCCTCGGCGGCGGCGCTCTCGAGCACGATGCCGGTGCCCATCTCGGCGATCACATGGCCGTCCATGGTCTCGATGCGGGCATAGTGGATCGAGGGGAAGGCGCGGATCGCCTTGAGGCTCTTGAGGCCGGCATTGCGATCGCCGGCGGCGAGCGCATCGCTCGTCGCGACGGCGAAGACCGCGGCGACCGAGAGCAGTTCGGCGCGCTTGGTCTCGGCATAGCGCACCGTCTCCTGCCATACGAGCAGAGTGACGGCGATCGCCGTCGTCACGGCGATGGCGATCATCACCGTCACAGCGATCCGCCGTGCGATCGTCTTGCGGCCCAAGGCGCGTTCGTCCCTTATCCCGTTGCCCGTCGGCGCAGCATCCGACACAAGCGGTTTACCGACGGTTTACGATGCGCAGGCGCGAAGATGCGTTTGCTTAACGTCTCCTCAATCGATCGCGCGATAGGTTGGCCTTCCGATGCCAGTCCTCGCCGGAGCCGAGATGGACCCGAATTCCGCCGACAATCCTTCGCGCGTGCTCGTCGTCGACGACGATCCGCTGATGTGCGAGATCGTCGAGGCCAATCTCAAGCGCTATGCCTTCGTCGTCGCGACCGTCGGCGACGGTGCCGAGGCGCTCGCCTACATGGCCGAGAACGGGGTCGATCTCGTCATCACCGATCTCGATATGCCGGTGATGACCGGCTACGACCTGCTCGCCAAGCTGCGCAAGGACGCGGTGCTGCGCCATGTGCCGGTGGTGGTGATCACCGGATCGGAGGATTCCAATGCCTGCGAGCGGGCGCTGGCGCTCGGTGCGACCGGGTTTCTGACGAAGCCGCTCAACTGGGCGCTGTTCGTCCATCACATCTGGTACGTGCTCAACAATTCCAAGCGCGAGAACACCATTCGCGAGGCACGCCGGGCCGCCGAGGCGGCGAGCCACATGAAGGACAACATGATCGCGGTGGTC
Organism: Pseudomonadota bacterium; assembly: GCA_029572955.1. Classification (GTDB taxonomy): domain Bacteria; phylum Pseudomonadota; class Alphaproteobacteria; order Rhizobiales; family JAKPQE01; genus JAKPQE01. Next base: position 1,165 of record JAKPQE010000126.1, on the reverse strand, counting down.
AGCCACGAGCTCAGGACGCCGCTCAATTCGATCATCGGCTTCTCGCGGCTGCTCATCGACGAGGTCAACGGGCCGATCGAGAACGACGGCTATCGCGACTACGCCCGCGAGATCGAGGCGGCCGGCCGCGGCATGGAAGATCTCGTTTCCGACCTCTTCCTGTTTTCGGCGATCCTGTCGGGCACGCAATCGCGCAACGACGACGACTATACGGTCGAGACGCTGGTCGTGCCGCCGGCGCGCGGCGTCGCCGAGGTCGCCAAGTCGCGCGGCATCAAGCTCGAATGCGTGATGGACCAGCCCTTCGCCGAGATCACCTGCGACCGCACGCTGGTGCGCCGGGCGGTCGGCGAACTGGTCGAGAACGCCGTGCACGCGGCGCCGGACGGCGGCCATGTTCGCATCAACGCCTCGGTCGCCAGGCGCCGCCTCGAAGTGACGGTCACCGACGACGGCCGCGGCCTCTCGCCGGATCTCTGCGAGCAGGTGTTCGATCCGTTCTTCCAGGTCGAATCGGCGATGACCCGCAGCCGCGGCGGCATCGGCCTCGGGCTGACGGTCGCCCGCGGCATCGCCCGCCTGCACGGCGGCTCCTGCACCCTCGAAGCCGCCCCCGAGGGCGGGGCGCTCGCCCGCCTCGTCATCGGCGACATGGCCCGGTTCCTCGAGTCCGGTGATCGTTCGGCGGCGTAAGCTTTTCCATCGGCGATGTTTGGTAAATCGTTTCTTTCGGCATTGCCGAAAATGCCGTCGAACGGCGAAATACTTTGTTCCTGTTGTCGGGATTTGGACTCTAGAGCTTAGGCATATAAAGGATTTTTCAAATATTCGGTGCAACGCTCGGTGCTGATCAAGAGATCGTTTTCGAAGCGATCCGGAAAAGCAAGAAACGAGCGTCCATCGCCATGCCGAACCGAATGCAGAGTCTGCTGCGCCATTTCCGATCGGCCGCACAAGGTAACACCACTCTCGTGTTCGCGCTCACCCTGCCGGTCATCCTCGGTTCGGTCGCCTATGGCGTCGATACCGCCCAGCTGCACATGACGGCCGCCAATTTCCAGGATGCCGCCGACGCCGCCGCCCTCGGCGCGGCACGCGAACTCTACATCACCTCGGGACGTACCACCGCGGTGCAGGCGATCGCCGAGAGCTATGCCAAGGCCAA
>JAKPQE010000122.1 GCA_029572955.1 Pseudomonadota bacterium | reverse complement strand
CGGGTCGATCGGGCGACCCTGGGGGAACTGCCGGCCCGACGGCGTGAGCAGCCGCCAGTACGACTCGGAGTTGAAGATCAGGTAGTAGGCGACGTTGCTCGCGATGTAGTTGAGCATCAGCGAGACGATGATCTCGTTGGTGTTGAAGAACGCCTTGAGCGCCCCGACCACCGCCGCCCACGCAGCGCCGGCGGCGACACCGGCCAGGATCATCAGCGGGATGGCGCCGGCCCCCAAGCTCTCGCCGGTGGCGAGGCCGACGCCCGACGCCGCGATGGCGCCCATCACGAACTGGCCCTCGCCACCGATGTTGAACACGCCCATCCGGAAGGCGGCGGCGGCGGCGAGCCCGGTGAAGAGGAGTGGCGTCGCGGCGAGGATCGACGACGACAACGCGCCGTCGTCAGTGAAGGCCCGCTCGACGATGCGCTGGTAGGTGCCCCAGATGTCGTTGCCGCTGAAGGCGATGAGGAGCGAACCGGCCAGCAACGCGGCGATCAGCGACCCCACGGGGACGGCGAACGCCAGCCACTTCGGTTGGTCGACGCGACGTTCGAGCCGGATCACGGCGCGCTCCCGTCGTCGGTGTCGCCGGTTCCTTCGTCGGGGCGGCCGCCGCCCATGAGCAGGCCGATCTCGGTGATGTCGGCGTGACCCCGGGGGACCTCGCCGGCGATCCGGCCCTCGTACATCACCAAGATGCGGTCGGAGAGAGCGATCGCCTCGTCGAGGTCCTCGGTCATCAGCAACACCGCCACCCCGGATCGGGCCGCCTCGAGCAACAGCGCTCGAACCGTCTCGATCGCACCGACGTCGAGGCCTCGCGTCGGCGACGCGGCGATGAGCACCTTCGGTGCGGCGCTGAACTCCCGCGCCAACAGCACCTTCTGCACGTTGCCGCCCGACAGGAGCCGTGTCGACGTGGACGGGCTCGGAGCCTTCACGCCGAACCGCTCGATCAGTGACGTCGCCGTGGATCGGACCGCTCGGCGCTTCACGAACGGGCCGACCGAGATCGGGGGCCGCCGGTACGA
>JAKPQE010000174.1 GCA_029572955.1 Pseudomonadota bacterium | reverse complement strand
CGCAACAGGTGATCGCGCGGAACAAGCTGATCGAGCGTCACCATCTCGATCGCCAGTTGTTCAGGTCCAGGTTCCTTCAGCATGACCCACTGAATCAAAAACCCCCGGCCAACACCAGGGGTTTGTCAGCAGTCTGAGGCGGCCGCCGGGGAAGAACCCGGCGGCCGCCTCTCTATTGAATTGCCTCTTGGGCACGAGACGCATATATTCCCGTCATTCCCAGTCACGAACGACGAAGAATCGGCACCGCCAGACGAAATGGGCGGAGCGCCAAGAAGGAATTGACTCGATGTCCAACCTGCCCCTCATGCCGAAGGCCACCGCCGTCTGGCTGGTCGACAACACGGCGTTGACGTTCGAGCAGATCGCCGCGTTCTGCAAGCTGCACCCGCTCGAGGTGAAGGCGATCGCCGATGGCGATTCGGCGCAAGGCATCAAGGGCCTCGATCCGGTGGCCACCGGTCAGCTGACCCGCGAGGAAATCACGACGGCCGAGAAGTCGCCGGACTATCGCCTCAAGCTCGCGGCACGCAAGGTCAAGGTGCCCGAGAGCCGCCGCCGCGGCCCGCGCTACACGCCGGTGTCGCGCCGCCAGGATCGCCCGAACGCCATCCTCTGGCTGCTGCGCCATCATCCCGAGCTGAAGGACGCCCAGATCATGCGCCTCGTCGGCACGACCAAGCCGACGATCGAATCGATCCGCGAGCGCACCCACTGGAATTCGGCCAATCTGACGCCGATGGACCCGGTGAGCCTTGGCCTGTGCTCCCAGCTCGATCTCGATTTCGAGGTGCAGAAGGCGGCGAAGTCGTCGCCGATCGGCGCCGAGGACCAGATGTCGACCCTCCTGCCCGCCGCCGAGACGACGAGCGAGGAAGCCCTCGCCGGCATGGAAGCCGAGATTTCGCCGTCCTGGTCGGAGCGCAGCGCCCCGGAAGAGGTCGAGGAGACCTACGATCCCGAGCACGTCTTTGCCAAGCTGAAGTCGCTGAAGCGCGGCGACGACGAAGACGACGGCCTCTGAGGTCGATCCTGCCGCCAGAGGCGGCCGACCTCGTCACAGACACCAAGGGCGCGAACTCGACGTTCGCGCCCTTTGTCGTTGGATCAGCGCTGGCCCGGCCGCCAGCCGGACCCCAGGCTCGAGACGAGGTCGTTCCACGTCTCCTTCTCGAGGCAGAACTGCTCGCCGGTCCGCCGGTCGAGCAGCAGCGCGAGGTCGCATTCCTCGGCATAGATGAACGGGGTTTCCCCATTGGCATTCTTGTCGGTGTTCGGGGACATCTGACGCACTCCAGCTACCGTGCTCAATATCGAGCAATGTCTCCAGTACACCGAAACCCTTGATATCTGGTGAAAGCCATGGAATTCCGTCGCGCCTTCGCGTTCTACTGCGGCGACCAGCGGGCGCCGACGAGCATCGCGTCGCCCGGCACCGCATCGAGCGGCACCGGATCGCCATGGCCGAACGTGCCCCTCGCCGAGAAGCGCCAGGCGATCGGGCTGGCGGGCGACATGCAGGTTATGCCCTCGGTCACCTCCTCGACGCCGCCGAAATAGCATTCGAGATCGGCCGGACGAGCAAGATCGGCAAAGCGCGAGCGGCCGATGACGAGCCCGCCCTCGACGGCGATGCCCGCCTTCTCGACCTCGACCGAGCTGATCCGGCCCTCCGAACCGTCGACGACCATCGCCACCTTGCCGCCGTCGAGGAGTTCGATCACCAGCCAGCTCATGCCTTCCGCGCTCTCGCGCCGGGTGCGGATGGTGAAGCCGGGCAATGCCTTGCCGACGGCGTCCGGCTCGAAAGCGGTCGCCGCCGTGAGGCCGCCGATGCCGTCGCGGGAAAGGACGAGCCCGCCCGCCGCACCGGCCGCCGCCGCGTCGGCGGCAGGCGCCGCAGCAGCGACCACCGCCGCCCCGCCAAGTGCCTTGGGGCCGGCGCCCGATGCGCCATAGTCGGTGAGGGCCTGACGTGTTCCGGGGCCGACCTTGCCGTCGACCGTGCTCCCGTAGAAGCCGGCTGCGGCGAGTTTGCGTTGTGCCGCCGCGATCGTTTCGGCCGGGTGCTGGCCGAGCGAATAGAGGACGTTGTCGATGTCGAGCACGGCAAGATCGAGCAGGAGGTCCGCCGCCTTGTCGTAGTCGACCGCAACCTCCGGCTCGCGGCCGACCTCGTAGAACGACTGCAGGTCCCAATAGGCAAAGACCTTGCCGAGGCGGGCCGCATTGACGAAGGCCTGCTCGGCGAGGCGCGGGTCGCGCGCGAAAACGATGCCCTGGTCGTGGAAGTAGCCGAGCTGGTGGTAGGCGTCGGCCGACCCCGCCTCCGCCGCCTGCTGATAATAGCCCGCCGCCGCCTCCTGATCGCCGCGCAGCTCCGCCGCCTGGCCGGCATCGTAGAGCGCCTTGGCATCGACCGGCCGGGGCGCCGGCATCGGGGCCGCCGCGGGCGTATCGGCCGCCGGTGTCGCCGGCGTCGGGGTGGCATCTGCCGGAGCCGCCGGGGTCGCCGGGGCCGGCGCGGCGAGTGCCTTCAGCCGTGCCTCGGCGATCACCGCGAAGAAGCCGTTCGGGAAGCGCTGCAGATAGGCCTCGTAAAGGCTCGCGTCGTTGCTGTCGGCAACCGCCTTCCAGAAGGCGACCTCCGCCTCGCCGGGTGCGGCGGCACCATTGTCGGCAACGACGACCGGCGCGGGCACGCCGGCCGTAGCTGCGTCGGGTGCGGCGGCGGCCGAAGGTTCCGACCTCGGCTGCGGCAGGGCGGCAAGATCCTCGGCAAGGCGCGCCTTGCCCGCCTCGCAGGCGCGGGCGAGCGCATCGGCCTCGGCCGGATCGAGATCGTCGCCGGCCGCGAGCCGTTGTTCGAGGCAGGCCGCCGCAACACGGTCGCCCTTCGAGGTCGCGCAGGCCGCCTCGAGCGTCGCGAGTTCGCCCGCCACGGCGCCTTCGGTGCGCGCGGTCGCGGCCATCGCACAGGGCGCGACGACCGGCAGCGGACCGGCCGGGCCGGCGCCGAGCACCGCCTTGAGCAGGCGCGCGCTTTCGACATGGCGGCCTTGCGGATAGGCCGAGATGTAGCCCTCGAAGGCCGAGGCCGCGCCGGCGTCGCGGATCATCTCCCAATAGGCGTCCTCGACGTCGTGCGCCGTCGGACTGAAATCGCTCGCCAGCGCCGGTCCGGCAAAAAAGCCCGCCGCAACGACGAAAGCGATGTTCCGAAACGCGATCATGGCCGATCTCCCGCTGTTTTCGCCGCCCCGCTCGTCGCCTGCCAGACGCCCTCGACCGGGCAGGTGCGCCAACCCGAACTGATGACTACCCCTTCCGGAAGCTTTGCCGGCGGAAAGGCGAAGGTGCCCTTCAGCCGATAGCCGCCGCCCGCCGCCTCGACGACGCCCTTCAGCGTGCCGAGAACGGGCTTGGCCTTGGTCGAGGGGCCGCAACTGTAGTGGCGCACGCCGTCGACCAGTTGCTGCTTGCCGACCGTGCGCACCCGGCTGATCTCGGCCGTAACGAGACCATGCGCCAGATCGATGTCGCCGCTGACCGCCGTCACCTTGTTGCAGGCCGAATAGTCATAGGCGGTCGGATAGCTCAGCCCCTGCTTCTCGTCCGCCATCTTGTTGCGGATGGCGAAGGTGGCGAGGTCGGCCTTCATCTCCTGCGGCTCGATCAGCATCCCGGTGACTTTGGTTCCCGCGATCGTCAGCTCGACCCGGCCGTTGCCGCAGTCGAGATGGGGATCCTCGAGGTCGTCCCACTCATAGGTGCCGGTCGCGACGAAGTCGGCAACCGCCGCCGGCGCCTGGCAATTATAGGCGACGAGCTCGTCGCCCGGCCGTGGCGGCACCTTCTCGTCGGCCGGCAGCCGGCCGAGCCAGACGTCGCAGATGTAGCGGTGGTTCTTCGCCCGCCACTCGGCTTGTCCGAGGCGCCAGTCGAGCGCCCGGCGCCGTTCCTCGGCGAGCCTCACGATCTTTTCCTCGCGCCGTTCGCGGTCCTTCTGGCGCGCCAGCCGGGCCTGCGCATCCATTTCGGCGAGCAGCCGGCGATGCAGGGCCTCGGTGTTGCGCGCGTCCCCTTCGAGCCCGAAGCGGTCGCACATCGATTCGAAATCGTGCTTGGCCTTCAGGAGATCCCAGAGGATGCGCCGTCGTTCTTCGAGCGATTTGCCGCCGCCGGTCTCGGCGTCGATGAAATCCATCAGCGCCGAGTTTTCGAGATGCACCAGATGCGCATCGAAGAAGCCCTCGCCATAGGGCGCGGCCCAGTCCTCGGGGCCGAGATTGTGCGACAGGAACTCGTAGGCGACGTCGAAGCGCTGCTCGCCGAAATGATCGATCGCCCAGTGGCCGAGTTCGCGTCCGAGGCTCGCCATCGACGCCCATTGGCCGACGACCGGAACCGAGGAGACGATCTTGTCGCCGATATAGTCGAGGACGAGGTCGCCGGCCGTCTCGAAATCGCCTTCGGCGACGTAGCCGGCGATCACCGCCTTGGCCCGCGTGTCGAGCGCATCCTCGAGGAGATCGGGCGATCCGCCGGTGAGGCCGGCGAGGAAATCGTTGGCCATGCCCATCCAGTCGCGTTCGACATGGAAGCGCGGCGGCTGCGGAACGGCAATGTCCTCGGCCGCGATCGCCGGTGCGGCGGCGGCGAGAAGGATGGCGACGAGGAGGCCGCCGCTTCGGCGAGGCATCGTCACGCGCTCCCTTCCGGTCCTTCGGAGCGGACTGGAGCGATTTCTCGTCAACCGGACGATTCGGTTCGCTCGGAAATCGCTCTCGCGGTCGCGAAGGACCTCTCTCGATCGAAAGGCGACGGCCGGACAATCGGCTCCGCACCGTCCGCCACGAAGTTTCCCCCGGTGGCGCGGGCGCGGCAAGCCGGGCGCCTGCGACATGTGGGCTCTCGCGGGAATTGGTGAGAAAGGCCCGCCGGCCGGCGCCGGCCCGCCGTCAGGCGTCGCGTCCGGTGCGGTTGAGCCGCGAGCTCAGTTCCTCGATGCGCTCGGCGGTCCGCTCGATCGTCTCGGCGATGCTCGTCTCGGTCGTCTCGAAGCGTTCGAGCACCGCGTCGCGGCTCTCGCGCAGGGAAGCGACCTCGGCCTCGAGGCCGCGCATGCGCCGCTGCAGCTCGGAAAGCTCGTCGGTCACCGTGATGCCGGCCATCACAGTGAGGCGCATGTCGCCGATCTCGCCGAACGAACCGCGTAACTCGTCGATATAGCCGTTGAACTTGTCGGCAAGGCCGGTGAGGTGATCCTCCTCGCCGTCATTGCAGGCCATCCGATAGACCCGGCCGTTGATCGTCACGTTGACCTGCGCCATCGCCTCCCCCGTCGCGATGCATCACCCGCCATTCGCGTCGAGCACGACGCGGATCGATTCCATCGCCGCCACCAGCCGGCGCGAGACCTCCTTGTTGGCCTCCTCGAGCCGCACCGCCCGCGCCTCGGAATCGTCGAGCGTCTGGGCGAGCTTCGAGCGATCCGAGCCAAGCCGCTGCACCTCGTCGGCCAGCGACGCGGTCTTCTCGTCCACATCGAGCCGCCGGTTGACGGCAGCCTCCAATGCGTCGAGCGACCGGCTCAGGCGCCCCACGGCCTGATCGATCGTCGCCTTTGCCGCCATGCGCTTGTCTCCCCGGCGCAATGCGCTTGTTCTGTGTTCGCGACGGCGGTCGACGCGACCACTGGCTGTGTCGCTCCCTTGGCCGCCGTGACTGCGGGATTTCAACCTGCCCAAGAAAACGGCAGGAATCGAAAATCAGGCAAGGAGTTGACGGCAACAGATTAATTTGTGCTCGAAGTGAGCGTCAACAAATCTTCGTGATGGAAAATCGCGATTTGCGGACAGTTTTCTTGCGTGTGCGTGCCATCGGCAACAGTCCGTTGAAAAGCGGTCCTTTGCCGGCATGGGGTGCGACAAGCCGCCCCCGCGCAAGCCGTCATCGGCACCGCGCCGGCAAAACCGCCGGGCCGCGGCCGCCCCGCCGACCACGCCGACATGCATCCCTACATTGACACATAGCCATTAGTTGATATTTGTTCGCCGCTCCGCGACCGTATGGCATCCCGATCGGCCGCGCGCGGATGTATGCTGTTCGGGCCGGTTTTCGGCACGGCGCCGGGGGGACGCGGGGCAAACTGACGCGATGACCGACCACGACAAGCATACCGCGATGGCCAACGCGCTCCGCGTGCTTGCCATGGATGCGGTGGAGGCCGCCAAGTCCGGCCATCCCGGCTTGCCGCTCGGCGCCGCCGACATCGCCACGGTGCTCTTTTCCCGCGTCCTGAAATTCGATCCCGCCGCCCCGCACTGGCCCGACCGCGACCGCTTCGTGCTGTCGGCCGGCCACGGCTCGATGCTGCTCTACGGCGCGCTCTATCTCCTCGGCTACGAGGACATGACCATCGAGCAGGTGAAGCGGTTCCGCCAGCTCGGCTCGCTCGCCGCCGGCCACCCCGAGCTCGGCGAGGGCATCGAGGCGACCACCGGCCCGCTCGGCCAGGGCTTCGGCAATGCCGTCGGCATGGCGCTTGCCGAGCGCATTCTCAACGCCCGCTTCGGCGACGGCCTCGTCGACCATTACACCTACGTCCTCGTCAGCGACGGCGACCTGATGGAGGGCGTCAGCCACGAGGCGGCCGCCCTCGCCGGCCATTTGAAGCTCGGCCGGCTGATCGTGCTGCACGACGACAATGGCGCGACCATCGACGGCCCGCTGGCACTCGCCGATTCGGGCGACCTGATGAAGCGCTTCCACGCCGCCGGCTGGAACGCCACCCGCATCGACGGCCACGATGCCGACGCCATCGCCGCCGCGATCGCCACCGCGCGCTCCTCCGACCGGCCCTCGCTGATCTCCTGCCGCACCCGCATCGGCTTCGGCGCCCCGACCAAGGAGGGCAGCGAGGAGGTTCACTGCATGCCGCTCGGCGCCCGCGAGGTCGCCGCGGCCCGCGCCAGGCTCGGCTGGGAGAGCGAGGAAGCGTTCCACGTCCCGAGCGAGCTGCGCGACGCCTGGCGCATCGCCGGCCTGCGCTCCGGCCTTGCCCACAAGGCCTGGGAGAAGCGGCGCAAGGAGGTCGAGACCGTCGAGCGCGGCGAGTTCGACCGCCGCCTGCGCGGCGACCTGCCGGCCGGTTTCGAGGACACGATGCTGCGCATCAAGGCGCGCCTGTCCAACGAGGCACCGCGCATCGCCACCCGCAAGGCCTCCGAGATCGTCCTCGAAACGGTCAACGCGCTGGTGCCGGAAATGATCGGCGGTTCGGCCGACCTCAGCGCCTCCAACGGCACCCGCACCGAGGGCCTGAAGCCGATCGCGCCCGGCAAATACGACGGCCGCTATCTCTTCTACGGCGTGCGCGAACACGCCATGGCCGCCATCATGAACGGCATGGCGCTGCATGGCGGCATCATTCCCTATGGCGGCACCTTCCTGGCGTTTTCCGACTACTGCCGGCCGGCCATGCGCCTCGCCGCCCAGATGCGCCAGCGCGTCGTCTACGTGATGACCCACGATTCGATCGGCCTTGGCGAGGACGGCTCGACCCATCAGCCGGTCGAGCATCTCGCGGCCCTGCGCGCCATGCCCGGGCTATACGTGTTCCGTCCGGCCGACGCCGTCGAGACCGCCGAGTGCTGGCATCTGGCGCTGACCACCAAGGCGCCGAGCGTGCTCGCGCTCACCCGCCAGATCGTCCCGACCGTGCGCGCCGTCTACGAAGAGAACAACCTGGCCGGCTATGGCGCCTACGAGATCGCGCCGGCGAGCGGCGATGCCCTCGTCTCGATCTTTTCTTCGGGTTCCGAGGTGGCGATCGCCCTCGAGGCCAAGAACCTGCTCGACCAGGCGGATTGCCCGACACGCGTCGTCTCGGTGCCGTGCTTCGAATTGTTCAACGAGCAGTCCGACGATTATCGCGCCGGCATCGTCGGCAGCGCGCCGGTGCGCGTCGCGGTCGAGGCTGCGGTGCGCATGGGCTGGGACGCCCTGATCGGCGCCGACGGACTGTTCGTCGGCATGTCCGGCTACGGACGGAGTGGCCAGCCCAAGGCGCTCTACCAGCATTTCGGCATCACGGCCGAAAAGATTGCCGACGCGGCGCTGACGCGCCTCGCGGCGAAAGACGACGCAAGGGTAGGATAGCGCGGGGTTCGCCCCGACCTGCCGGCGTTGGAACGGAATGACGGATCCGCCGCGATGAGGCGTCGGACCGATCGACGGAAGGACCGGGGCCTGTTGCCGCGGCCGACAATGAGGGACGGGCGCCGGCGAACGCGTCCGATCAGCAAGGGGAGAAAGAACATGGCAGTTCGTGTTGCTATCAATGGCTTTGGCCGCATCGGCCGCAATGTGCTGCGGGCCATCGCCGAGTCCGGCCGTACCGACGTTCAGGTCGTCGCCATCAACGACCTCGGTCCGGTCGAGACCAATGCTCACCTCGTGCGCTACGACTCCGTCCATGGCCGTTTCCCCGGCACCGTGACGGTCAGCGGCGACACCATCGACGTCGGCCAGGGCCCGATCAAGGTCACCGCCGTGCGCAACCCGGAAGAGCTGCCCTGGGGTGAGATGGGCATCGACATCTGCATGGAGTGCACCGGCATCTTCACCGCCAAGGAGAAGGCCTCGATGCACCTCAAGGCGGGCGCCAAGCGCGTTCTCGTCTCGGCTCCGGCCGACGGTGCCGACAAGACCATCGTCTACGGCGTCAACCACGACACCCTGACCAAGGACGACCTCGTCGTCTCCAACGGTTCGTGCACTACGAACTGCCTCGCCCCGGTCGTTGCCCCGCTGCACAAGGCGATCGGCATCGAGAAGGGCTTCATGACGACGATCCACTCCTACACCGGTGACCAGCCGACCCTCGACACGCTGCACAAGGACCTCTACCGGGCCCGCGCCGCTGCCGTGTCGATGATCCCGACCTCGACCGGTGCCGCCAAGGCCATCGGCCTCGTCGTTCCGGACCTGAAGGGCAAGCTCGACGGCGTCGCCATCCGCGTCCCGACCCCGAACGTCTCGGTCGTCGACCTGAAGTTCATCGCCATGCGCGAGACCACGGTCCAGGAGATCCAGGACATCATCAAGGCGGCTGCCGACGGCCCGCTGAAGGGCGTTCTCGGCTACACCTTCGCCCCGAACGTGTCGATCGACTTCAACCACGATCCGCACTCGTCGACCTTCCACATGGACCAGACCAAGGTCATGGGCGGCACGCTCTGCCGCATCCTGTCCTGGTACGACAACGAGTGGGGCTTCTCCAACCGCATGAACGACACCGCGGTTGCCATGGCGAAGTTCCTCTGAGGCTTGGCGATCAGTCATGGCAAGCTTCCGAACTCTCGATGACGTCGACGTCAAGGGCAAGCGCGTGCTTGTCCGCGTCGACCTCAACGTGCCGTTCAAGGACGGCAAGGTTACGGACGACACCCGTATCCGCGCCGTCCTGCCGACCATCGAGGACATCTCGAAGGCGGGCGGCAAGGTCGTCCTGATGGCCCATTTCGGCCGCCCCAAGGGGGCGGTCGTGCCGGAGCAGTCGCTCGCCCCGCTCGCCGAGGCGACCGCGAAGCTCCTCGGCAAGCCGGTGGCGTTCGCCGCCGACTGCATCGGCGCCGCGGCGGCCTCGGCCGTCGCGGCGATGAAGGACGGTGACATTCTTCTTCTCGAGAACACCCGCTTCCACAAGGGCGAGGAGAAGAACGATGCCGAGTTCACCAAGGCGCTCGCCGCCAATGGCGACATCTACGTGAACGACGCCTTCGCCACCGCCCACCGCGCCCATGCGTCGACCGAGGGTCTCGCGCACTTCATGACGGCGGTCGCCGGCCGCTGCATGCAGACCGAACTCGAAGCCCTCGAGGCAGCGCTCAGCCAGCCCAAGCGCCCGGTGCTCGCCGTCGTCGGCGGCGCCAAGGTGTCGACCAAGATCGACCTGCTCGAGAATCTCGTCAGCAAGGTCGACATGCTGGTGATCGGCGGCGGCATGGCCAATACCTTCCTCGCCGCCCAGGGCGTCGACGTCGGCAAGTCGCTGTGCGAGCACGACCTCGCCGACACCGCGCGCCGGATCATGGCCGCGGCCGAGAAGGCCAAGTGCGAGATCATCCTGCCGGTCGACGTCGTCGTTGCGAAGGAATTCGCTGCCGGCGCCGCCAACGAGGTCCTGGGTCTCGGCGAGATCCCGGCCGACGGCATGGTGCTCGATGCCGGTCCCGCCTCGATCGCCAAGGTCATCGACGCGATCGACCGGGCCGCGACGCTGGTCTGGAACGGCCCGCTCGGTGCCTTCGAGATCGCGCCCTTCGACAAGGCGACGGTCGCGGCGGCCCAGCATGCGGCGGCCCGTTCGACGGCCGGCAAGCTGATGTCGGTGGCCGGCGGTGGCGACACCGTCGCCGCCCTGAAGCATGCCGGCGTCTACGAGACGTTCTCCTACGTCTCGACGGCGGGCGGTGCCTTCCTCGAGTGGATGGAGGGCAAGGCCCTTCCGGGCGTCGAGGCGCTGCGCTGACCCATTGCCGGGGCCCCGCGCCGGGTCCCGGTCTCTTTCGCCCCGTCCCCGCAAGGGGGCGGGGCTTTTCTTCGGCGCTGACCGTCACGGCCGGCCGTCTTTACCCGGGATTATCCATCCGGCGCGAAATCGCCGGCAAGTCGGCGCCAATTGTCCGCGCCGGACCGCCGCTTGGGTGGGATTGTTCAGTCTTTGCCAGTTACACCTCGTTGCAGCCGACTCTGCCCTCCGGCCGACAGACGACCGAGCGGCCGTGCATTCGCAATACCGAGGCCTCCAATCGGATGAAGAATACCCTTCAGCGCTTTCGCAAGGACCGCACCGGCACCGCCGCCGTCATCTTTGCCGTCGCATTGGCACCTATCCTCCTCGGCATCGGCATGGCCGTCGACTACGGCACCGTCTACAGCAGCCGCCTGAAGGTCGCCAACGCCGCCGACGCCGCCGCCCTCGCGGCCGTCAAGGCGGCGAGCGACTATGTCAGCACCAATCCGACCGCCGGCGATCGCGCCTGGCAGCGCGAGGCCGAGAAGGTCGGCACCACGTTCTTCCAGACGAATCTCGCCAATATAGCCGGCGTGACGGCGGAAGCGCCGACCTTCGCGATGGACCGGACCGCCACCTCGATCAGCGTCACGGTGAACTACAAGGGGGCCTCGAAGACCTATTTCGGGCACCTCGCCGGCTTCGATGCCGCCGGGATCGCCGGCTCGGCGACCGCGAGCAACGCCCTGCCCGGCTATGTCCAGATCAACTTCCTCGTCGACATCTCGCAGTCGATGGGCATCGGCGCGACCGCCACCGACCAGCAGACCCTGATGGATGCGACGACCTGCACCATCGCCTGCCACTACCAGGACATCTATGGCACGCCCTTCACCTATCCGGGCGCCCGGGCGAGCGGCGCGACGCTGCGGATCGACGTCGCCCGCAACGCGATCCTCAAGGTCCTCGACCGGATCGAGGCCCAGCGCGCCAACAGCCAGCAGTATCAGGTCGCGGTCTACACTTTCAGCAACAGCCTCGCGACGCTGTTTGCGCCCTCGACCAACATCGCGCTCGCCAAGGTCGCCGTCGGCAGCCTCGAGATCAGCAGCGACCTCTACCAGGGCGGCACCAACACCCGCTACGCCATCGAGCAATTCGCCCGGACCGCCATCGAAAGCGGCGACGGCACGTCGACGAGCAAGCGTCGCATCTTCACCGTCCTCATCACCGACGGCGTCGAGAACTCGACCCAGTACTACACCGCGCCGGTGCCGGGCCCGCCCTATGTCGCGGCCCGCTGCGACCCGAATTTCGTGATGAAGGCGCCCTACGACATCAACAACAGCTTCGAGACGATCCAGGGCTTCAACGCGTCGGCCTGCGGCGAGCTGAAGGCCAAGAAGCAGAACATCATGACGCTCAACGTCGACTATCTGGTGCCCTCGATCAGCCCCGACGCCGACGAACCGCGCTACACCTACATCGAAAAGGAACTGAAGCCGCACATCCTCGACAACATGACGAGCTGCGCCTCCAATCCGGATTTCGTCTACAACGCCGCCTCGCCGGCGGAAATCGAAAAGGCTGCCCTCGACATTCTCGACGAGATCGAGAAAGAGCACCTGCGCCTGGTCAATTGAGGCCCCGGCGGCACCATGAAATCTGAAGTCGCATCAATGGCTTGATAGGACAACCTGGGGGCGATTCGGGCGCCGCGACGCCGTCTTTTCGGCAAAGCAGTAGCGCACCGTTTGCTTCGTTCTATACCGGACGACGTCCTCGTATACTAAAAAATTCGTTCAGTTTGTTTGGTTTTTCGCGAAATTAACCATTCGTTAAGCTTTCCGCTCTATTACTGAAGCTGTCCAGTCATCTGGATTTCGAGTGGCTCCTGTCCACTCTGTTTGACGCCTCCCTGTTGACTTCTTAGAGCCGCTTCGCGCGGCTCTCTTTTTTTGTCGTTCCTGACCGCCTGTTAACCCTTACGGGCTATTCTCCTTCCTGCCTCTGGCGCACGACCCCTCGGCCCTTTACGCAAGGCGTCAACCATGCGAGCCTTCCGGGCCGGGGCGATCTGTGGGGGCATCCGCCGCGATCGGACGAGTGAAACGGGGTCGGGTATGTCGGGTATGGAAACCGTTCGCTTCGGCGAAAAGCTGGCCGGTTCGGAGAACTTCCGGACGCTCTTTCGCGAGGGCATGGCGCTCGTCGAGGAGACCGCCTCCTATCTCGACGGCCGCGGCCGCGACGAGTCCCGCGACCTGCCGCGTCCCGCCTCGCTGACCTACGCCACCGAAAGCATGCGGCTGACCACGCGACTGATGCAGATCGCCTCCTGGCTGCTGCTCCAGCGCGCCGTCAACGAAGGCGAGATGACCGCCGAGCAGGCCGGTCAGGAAAAGAACAAGGTCCGCCTCAACCGTCTGTCCTCGGCGATGTCGGGTCCCGGCTGGGACGAACTGCCGACCGACTTCCGCGACCTCATCGAGCGTTCCGTGCGCCTGCAGGAGCGGGTGCGCCACCTCGACGGCCTGATCTACGACGAGGAGCCGGGCGAGAAGCCGGCCGCCGAAAACCCGGTCGCCGCTCACATGAGCCGCCTCGCCGCCGCCTTCCCCGGCCAGTCGGAAGACTGACGGCAACGGCCTTTGGTCGGGGCGCGGCAACTCGGCCGCAGCCGATTTCGCGACACGCATTGTCTTTCACCCCGCCGAGAGGGCACTATGGGCCCGTCTCCGCGCGCCGCTGCGATCTTGGTGCATCGCCTGCCGGCCGTGGATGGCTGATCCAACCGTGACAAACCTCGGGGAGGAGTGGTCACGTGTCGTTATCTTTGTGGGCGAAGACGTCGGACCGCAGTAGCGGACCGGCGAGGGAATGGAATTGCGCGCCGGTAAAGACGCGCCGGGCCGACGGCGGCATCCTCGCCGCGGTCCTTGCCGTCACCGTCCTCCTCGTCATGGCCGCCCCGGCCCTGGCGGCGAAGAAGGACGCATTCGTCGTCGGCATCGACGCCTATGAGAGCGTGCCGCGCCTTGCCAAGGCGGCCAACGATGCCGCGGCGATGGGCGATGCGCTGGAGCGGATCGGCTTCACGGTCCTGCGCGGCATCGACCTGCCGCGCCGCGAGTTCAACGAGGCCTTCCAGCGCTTCCTCAACGGTATCGAGGTCGGCGACACCGCCCTCTTCTTCTATGCCGGCCACGGCGTGCGCATCGCCAACCGCAACTATCTCCTGCCGCGCGACATCCCGGCCGCCCGGCCGGGCCAGGAAACGCTGGTGACCTCCGAGGCGATCGCCGCCGACGAGATCCTGCAGGCGATCCAGTCGAAGGGCGCCCGCGTCGCCATCCTCATTCTCGACGCCTGCCGCGACAATCCCTTCGCCCAGGAGGGCACGCGGACCGTCGGCGACATCCGCGGTCTTGCCCGCATGGCGACCCCGGAAGGCTCCTTCATCATGTATTCCGCCGCCGCCGGACAGACCGCCCTCGACGGCCTCGGCGCAGGCGACGGCAGCCCCAACTCGGTCTTCACCCGCAGCCTCTTGCCGCTCATTGCCCAGCCCGGCATCTCACTTTCCGAGATGGCCCGCAGGGTGCGCCGCGACGTGCAGGACCTCGGCCGCACCGTGTCCCACGACCAGCGGCCCGCCTATTACGACGAGATCACCACCGACTTCGCCCTCGTGCCGGGCACTCCCGGGACCGGCGCAGCTGCCGTGGGCCTGATGGGCGGCATGACGGCGCCCGACGACCGCATGATCGAACTCACCTTCTGGAACTCGATCCTGTCGAGCCGCAGCGCCGCG
Organism: Pseudomonadota bacterium; assembly: GCA_029572955.1. Classification (GTDB taxonomy): domain Bacteria; phylum Pseudomonadota; class Alphaproteobacteria; order Rhizobiales; family JAKPQE01; genus JAKPQE01. The sequence continues at coordinate 28,362 of JAKPQE010000174.1, read as the reverse complement.
AGCTTCGAGGAATACCTCCGGCGCTATCCGGACGGCGAATTCGCCGCCCTCGCCCGCGTCAAGATCGACGAGCTGACGAGCGCCTCGCGCAGCGACGAGCCTGCCGGCGGCATGACCGGCATGGGCGGCATGGCCGCGCAGGAAAAGGCCGTCGAGATCGCCTATTGGAACGCCATCGCCGAGAGCAGCGACATCGCGGCCTATCGCAGCTATCTCGACAAATACCCGAACGGCGATTTCGCCGCCCTCGCCCGGCTGCGCATCGATGCCCTCTCGGCCCCGCCCGCGCCGCCGGCGCCCGTCGACATCAGGCCGAGCTTCGATTGCGCCCGCGCCTTCAAGCCCGACGAGATCGCGATCTGCGGCTCGGCCCGTCTCGCCGCCCTCGATGTCGAACTCACCGATGTCTACAAGGAGAAGCGCGCCAGCGGTTCCAAGAGCTTCCGCGACAGCGTCCGCACCACCCAGCGTGCCTGGCTGAAGCGGCGCGAATCCTGCGGTGCCGATGTCGGCTGCCTCGAAGAACAGTATGTCAGCCAGATCGCCTACCTGCGCGCCCTCAGGGACTGAGCGGCGCACCACCGGGCGGCACGCCATCGCCGGCCGGCTGTCGCGGGCGCTCGCCGCCTGCGCCCTCGCCGCCCTTGTCGCCGCCTTCCCGGACGTGCCGGTCCTTGCCAATGGCTGCGGGCCGGCCGTCACCCTCGACATCGGCCACTCGCCCGGCCGCCACGGCGCGACGAGCGCCCGCGGCAAGGCCGAATACCGGTTCAACCGGCGCTTCGCCCAGGAGCTCGCAAAGGTGCTCGAGGCCGGCGGCATCGGCCCGGTGCGCATCCTCAATGCCGCCGGCGCCGACCTCACGCTGAAGGAGCGCGCCGCCGAGATCCGCACCCTCGGCGAGGGTATCCTCTTGTCGATTCACCACGATTCCGTCCAGCCGCAATATCTCTCCAGATGGTCCGATCGCGGCACGGAGCGCCCCTACAGCGATCTCTTTCGCGGCTATTCGCTGTTCGTCTCGAACCGCGGCGGCGCCTATGGCCGCAGCGTCGACCTCGCCCGCACGATCGGCCGCAGCCTGCAGGCGGACGGCTTTCGCGCCAGCCTCCACCACGCCGAGGCGATCCCCGGCGAGAACCGCCCGATCGTCGATGCCGAGAACGGCGTCTTCCGCCACGACGGCCTCGCCGTCCTGAAGAACGCGCCCGTCCCGGCCGTTCTCGTCGAGGTCGGCGTCATCCTCAACCGCGCCGAGGAAACCGACCTCGAGGACGCCGGCTACCGGGCCCGCTTCCAGGCCGCGATCGCCGCGGCCGTCGCGACCTTCTGCGCCGCGGCCGAGCCTGCGAAATAACTGCAAGAGGCACCCTGAAACGCCGAACGCGCCCGGGCTGCCCCGGGCGCGTTCGCGAAATCTCGATGCCGATGGTCGGGGCGCCCGCGAGCGCCCGGCGCGACCTCAGCGGTTGCCGATGAAACCGGCGTACTTGTTCTTGAACTTCGACAGACGGCCGCCGCGGTCGATCAGGTGCTGGCTGCCGCCGGTCCAGGCCGGATGGGTGCGCGGATCGATGTCGAGGTTCAGCACGTCGCCTTCCTTGCCGTAGGTCGAACGGGTGAAGTACTCGGTGCCGTCGGTCATCACCACCTTGATGACGTGGTAGTCGGGATGGATATCGGTCTTCATCGGAAGCGGTCCTCAGCGTCTCACCGGGCGCGCCGACGATTGGGCGCCGCGAAAATCCTCGTCGCCCGCCGACCGCACCGGGCAGCAGGGACACATTCGAGCCGAGCGTATAGCTCAGGGCGGCCGACGATACAAGATCGCCGGCCGCATTCCTTGGCGAGAACCTTCGCTGCCGGGTATCCGTGGGCGATTTCGCCGCGTCGTCCCGGCGATTCCGCCTCCGGAGACGCATGTTTGCTTGCGTCGGCCAAGGTGGATTGGCATTCTCTGCCCGCCTTGAGCCGGGGCCCGTCGCGGGACCCGCCGCTCGTGTTCGGAAGTCTCGGGAGTAGATTCATTGGCGCGACGTTCGCGAAACAACGAAGGATCGGGCGAGGCCGCCCGCTCCAGCCGTTCGGTCCGGCCGCTGGCCGCGATGCTGCCTTACCTCGCCCGCTACAAGGGCCATGTGATCGGCGCCCTCGTCGCCCTCGTCGCCGCCGCCGTCGCCACCCTGGCCGTGCCGCTCGCCGTGCGCCGCATGATCGACCACGGCTTCTCGAATGCCGAGAGCGCCTTCATCGACCGCTATTTCATGATGCTGCTCGCGGTCGCCGGCGCCCTCGCGATCGCCTCGTCCTGCCGCTATTACCTCGTCACCTGGCTCGGCGACCGCATCGTCTCGGACCTGCGCCGCGACGTCTTCTCCCATGTCGCGCGCCTCGACATGAGCTTCTTCGACAGCGCCCGCTCCGGCGAGGTGATCTCGCGGCTGACCGCCGACACCACCCAGATCAAGGCCGCCGTCGGCGCCAGCGCCTCGGTGGCGCTGCGCAATCTCGTCCTGTTCATCGGCGCCATCATCATGATGGTGGTGACGAGCCCGCACCTGTCCGGCCTCGTGCTCGCCGCGATCCCCTTCATCGTGCTGCCGATCGTCGCCTTCGGTCGCGCCGTCCGCAAGAAGTCGCGCCACGCCCAGGACACGCTGGCCGAAGCCGCCGCCTACGCCTCCGAGGCGATCTCCTCGATCCGCACCCTGCAGGCCTATACCAACGAGCCGCACGCGACGGCCCGTTTTGCCGCCGACGTCGAGCGCGCCTTCGAGGCGGCCCGCTCCTCGACCGCGTCCCGCGCCCTGCTCACCGCCTTCGCGATTTTCATGGTGTTCGGCAGCGTCGTCGTCGTGATGTGGATCGGCGCCACCTCGGTGCTCGAGGGCACGCTGTCGGCCGGCGCCCTCGGCCAGTTCGTGCTCTATTCGGTGTTCGCCGCCGGCGCTCTCGGCGAGCTCAGCCAGGTCTGGGCCGAGATCGCCCAGGCCTCCGGCGCCGCCGAGCGCCTCTCCGAACTCCTCGCCGTCGAGCCGAAGATCGTCGCCCCGGCGAGCCCCAAGGCGCTGCCGAGCCCGGCGACCGGCGCCCTCGCCTTCGACAAGGTGTCCTTCGCCTATGGCGAGGCCGGCGTCCTCGACGGCATCGACTTCTCGGTCGCGCCCGGCGACTCCGTCGCCTTCGTCGGCCCGTCCGGCGCCGGCAAGAGCACGATCTTCCATCTCATCATGCGCTACTACGACCCGACCGCCGGCCGCATCCTGCTCGACGGCGTCGACCTCAGGGACGCCGACCCGCAGGAGTTGCGCCGCCGCATCGCCGTCGTGCCGCAGGAGACGATGATCTTTGCTGCCTCGGTGATGGACAACATCCGCTACGGCCGCCCCGAGGCGAGCGACGCCGACGTGATCCGCGCCGCCGAGGCTGCCCTTGCCGACGAGTTCGTGCGCAACATGGCCGACGGCTACGACACCATGGTCGGCGAGCGCGGCGTCACCCTTTCCGGCGGCCAGCGCCAGCGCATCGCCATCGCCCGCGCCATCCTGAAGGACGCCCCGCTGCTGCTCCTCGACGAGGCGACGAGCGCCCTCGACGCCGAGAGCGAGACGCTGGTGCAGACCGCCCTCGAGCATCTGATGGCCGGCCGCACCACCCTCGTCATCGCCCACCGGCTGGCGACCGTGCTGAAGGCCAATCGCATCCTCGTCATGGAAAAGGGCCGCATCGTCGAGACCGGCAGCCACGACGACCTCGTCAAGGGCAGCGGCCTCTATGCCCGCCTCGCCAAGCTGCAGTTCGAGACGGGGGCAGCGGCGCTGAACGGCGGCAACTAGCGTTGCCAGGCGAAACGGACACCGGTTCGCCGTCCGGAAACGCGCCAAATCAAAGACCTGGAGCCTTTTCGCAATCCGGCGAAAGGTGAAAAGGCTGCAGGTCTCAGACGCTTAGGCCCGCCGCGACGATGCCGAGCCCGTCGGCGACCACCTTGTCGCGCCAGACCGGATCGGCCGGGCAGAACATCTCGACGAACCGGGCGCTCGCCGCCGCGGCCTGCGGGTCGCCCGGCATGCTCCAGAAATGCCCCTGGTTCTCGGCGCGCATCGCCGCCAGCACCTTGAGCCCCGGATAGGTGCCGAACTCGGCGGCAATGCCGAGATAATCGATGCCGGCAAGCTCGGCCTCGCACCAGTCGGGGAAGTGACCCGTCACCGCATAGGAGACGCCGCCGGCATCCATCGCCTCGAGATTGGCCTCGCCGAACGCCGCCGCCAGCCGGCTCCGCCGGACCGGATCGCCATGATCGGCATAGAGCAGCTTGTGGGTGCCGCTCTTGCCGAGCCCGGTGTGGAAATCGACATGGACGATGCGCCGCGCCGGGCCGATCCAGCGCGCGAGATTGGCCGCGACGATCTCCTGGGTGCGGCTGTCGCGCCGCCCGCCGTAGAAGAGCCCGCGCGGGTTCGAATACTGGCCGCCGGCGATGGCGTTCTTCACCCGGCCGTAGCCGTAGCGCAGGATGAGGTAGATCGCCCGCGGCAGGAACGCACCGCCATGTCCGGCCGGTGCCTGCGGATTGAGAAATTCGTCGAGCCCGACGACCCGCGTGTTCGGATCGGGCCGGGCCGCGCCGGGCCGGAAGAACGAACGGTTGAGGTCGAGATTGTCCTCGTTGGCCCGCCGGCCGAAGGCGAAGCCATAGGGGTTGAGCGCGTGGACGAGGACGAGCGCCTGATCGGCAGCGAGCCGCGCCCCCTTTGCCAGACGATCGAGCTCGGCAAGCTGCACCGCCGAGCCGAAATAGCCCTCGACGCCGTGCAGCCCGCTGGTGACCAGCATCACGCGCGCCGCGTCGGCCGGCCCGATCCGGGCAAAGTCGATCGTCAGCGCCTCGTCGTTCGGACCGGAAAGGCCGAGATCGTGCGCCTCGAGGCTTGCACCCAGAGCCTCGGCCGCCGCCCGGAAGCGGGCCCGCGCCTCGGCATAGCCTTGCGAGAAATGCGCCGCGCCGCCGCTCATCGTCTCAGCGCTCCGTCAGTTTCAGCTCGATGCGCCGGTTGCGGCCGTAGATCTCCTCGCTGTCGCCGTCCTCGAGCGGCTGGAACTCGCCGAAGCCCGCCGCCACCAGCCGGTTCGGCGAGACGCCGCGGTCGATGAGGTATTTGACGACGGCGGTGGCACGCGCGCTCGACAGCTCCCAGTTCGAGGGGAAGCGATCGGAATTGATCGGCCGCTTGTCGGTGTGGCCGTCGACCCGCAGCACCCAGGCGATCTCGGAGGGGATCTGCGCCTCGAGTTCCTTGAGCGCATCGGCGAGCTTGTCGAGTTCGGCCTTGCCGCCCGGATTGATCGCGTCCGTGCCCGCCGGGAACAGCACCTCGGACTGGAACACGAAACGGTCGCCGACGACGCGGATGTCCGAGCGTTGCGACAGGATCTCGCGCAGCCGGCCGAAGAAGTCGGAGCGATAGCGCGCCAGTTCCTGCACCCGCTGGGCGAGCGCCACGTTCAGCCGGCGGCCGAGATCGGCGATCTTGGTCTGGCTCTCCCGGTCGCGGCTCTCGGAGGCTTCGAGCGCCGCCTCGAGCGCGCCGATCTGCCGGCGCAGCGCGGCGATCTGCTGGTTCAGCAGCTCGACCTGGGCCAGCGCCTGGGCGCTGATCCGCTTCTGCTCGTCGAGCGTGCCGGACAGCGTGACGACCTCGCCGCTCGCCGCGTCCGCCGCCCCGGCCTTGGCGTCGAGCAGGCCCTGCAGCCGGCCGCGCTCGCCCTCGGCGGCCGCAAGGCTCGCCGTCAGCGTCGCGATCGACGACTGCAGGTCGCGCTTGTCGGCGCGCGCCAGCGAGAGAAGCTCGGTCAGCTCGGCGATCTGGTTGTTGAGGCGGTTGAGCACCGTGTCCTTGTTGGTCACTTCCTGGCTGAGGAAGTACTGGGCAAGGACGAACATCGACAGAAGGAAGATGATGACGAGGAGCAGCGTCGACATGGCGTCGACGAAGCCCGGCCAGTAATCGACCTGCGCGGCGCGGCGACGGGAGCGGGCAAGGGCCACGGCTCAGGCTCCCTCGTGTCCGGACGGCCCCTCGGCCGGCGGCGTCTTCGGCGCCGGCGCGCTGCCGAGCTTCTCGAGGGCATCGCGGATGCGCGTCTGCTCCTCGGCCTGGCCCTCGACCCAGCTGCGGATCATCTGCTGCTCGGAGCGCATGTGCTGCACGAGCCCCTGGATCGCCTCGGCGAGATTGGCCATCGCCCCCGTCGACTGCCGGCCACCGCCGCCGGTCTGCAGCGAATGGGTGAGGTGCTCGATGGCGTGGCGCAGGTCTCCAGCGGTCGCGTCGCGGGCCGAGATGTGACCCTCGATCTCGTCCGGCGTGAGGTCGGTGACCGTCGACAGCCAGTCCTCGAGGTCGGTGTAGAAGCGGTTCTGTGCCTGGCCGGCCTGCAAATCGAGGAAGCCGAGCACCAGCGAGCCGGCAAGGCCGAACAGCGAGGACGAGAACGCCGTCGCCATGCCGGCGAGCGGCGCGGCGAGGCCGGACTTCAGGTCCTCGAAGACGACGCCGACATCGTTGCCGACCGACAGCGACTTGATCGTCTCGCCGATCGAGCCGACCGTCTGGGTGAGGCCCCAGAACGTGCCGAGCAGGCCGAGGAAGACGAGCAGGCCGGTCAGGTAGCGGGAAATGTCGCGCGATTCGTCGAGCCGCATGCCGATCGAATCGAGGATCGAGCGCATCGTCTGGGTCGAGATCATCACCCGGCCGACGCGGTCGCCGAGGATCGTCGCCATCGGCGCCAGCAGCACCGGCTGGTTGTTGAGGGCGAGGCCCGGATCGGCCATGCGGTAGTCGTTGACCCAGCGCACCTCCGGGAACAGCCGCACCACCTGGATGAAGACCAGGATGATGCCGACGAACAGCACGCCGACGATGAGGCCGTTGAGGCCGGGATTGCTCATGAAGGCCCCGGCGAGATGGCGGTAGAGGATGAGCGCGATGAAGCCGGCTATCACCAGGAAGATGATCATCCGCCACAGGAAGACCTGCGGGCTCGACAAGCGGATGGGATCAATTTCCTTCGTCATCTCGACCGGTCCCTCTTCCTGGCGTGGCGCAAACGCGCGCATCGCCCGCATGGCACTATCGCCGCCGAATGCGTCGCTCGTATGTGCCCCTGGGAAGCCGCCCCCTCCCGACCGAAACGGCCGGCACGACGCATCGCTGCGGATCGGCGAATACCGAACACGCGAACACCGCTTCGTTAGGAATACGCGGTTCGGCTGCCGATGAAAACGGCAAAAGCCCGCGCGCCGTCACGCGGGCCGGGCTTCACCTTGCCGATCGTTCCGAAAGACGCCGCCGGGAGGCGGTCAGCGGGCCGAGATGACCGCGGCGATGCGCTTCTCGACGGCCTCGTTGCCGGCGATGATGTCGCCGGTCTCAAGCATCTTGTCGCGGCCCTCGCCATCGACGACGAAGCCGCCCGCCTCACGCACGAGCACGATGCCGGCCGCCATGTCCCACGGCTTCAGGCCGCGCTCCCAGTAGCCGTCGAAGCGGCCCGCCGCGACCCAGGCGAGATCGAGCGCCGCCGAGCCGGTGCGCCGGATGCCGGCCGCCTCGGTCATCATCATGCGCAGCTCGGTGAGGAAGCGGTCGTGGTTGCCGCGGCCGAGATGCGGGATGCCGGTGGTGATCACGCAGTCGGAAAGGTCCTTGCGGGCACCGACGCGGATGCGCCGGTCGTTGAGAAAGGCGCCCGAGCCCTTCTCGGCGACGAAGAGTTCGTCGAGCACCGGATTGTAGATGAGGCCGGCGACGAGCTGGCCGGCCTTTTCCAGGGCCAGCGAGATCGTGAACAGCGGCACCGCGTGCAGGAAGTTGGTGGTGCCGTCGAGCGGATCGATGATCCAGCGATGGACGCCGTCACCCTCGATGGTGCCGTTCTCCTCCATCAGGAAGCCCCAGCCGGGCCGCGCCTTGGAGAGTTCGCGGTGCAGGATCTGCTCGGACCGCCGGTCGGCCGCCGACACGAAATCGGCCGGCCCCTTCAGCGACACCTGCAGGTTCTCGACCTCGCCGAAATCGCGGGCGAGCGAGCGGCCGGCCTTGATCGCGGCCTGGACCATCACATGCATCAGCGCGGTGCGGGCCATCGGCGGACCTCTCGACTGTCTTCGTGTTTCAGGTGGCGGCCCGATCGGGGCCGCGCAGCGTCGGCGCCCCGTGCCGACCGCCCGCCGGCCCTCGTCCCGCAGGGAGAGGCCGCGCCGCGCGGGTCCGCCTCGGGCGCCGGTCGGACGCCTCAGTCGGCGCGGCGCACGTAGGTAATTTCGTTGGTGTCGACGATGATCCGCTCGCCGGCCGTGATGAACGGCGGCACCATGACGCGCACGCCGTTATCGCAGACCGCCGGCTTGTAGGACGACGCCGCCGTCTGGCCCTTGACCACCGGGTCGGCCTCGACGATCTCGAGCACCACCTGGTCCGGCAGCGTCACGCCGATCGGCCGGCCCTCGAAGCTCTCGACCGTCACCGTCATGCCGTCCTGCAGGAACGCCGCGCGGTCGCCGATGAAATCGCTGGCGATCGACAGCTGCTCGTAGGTCTCGGTGTCCATGAACACCAGCATGTCGCCCTCGGGATAGAGATACTGGTAGTCCTTCTGGTCGAGGCGGACGCGCTCGACGGTCTCGGCGGACCGGAAGCGCTCGTTGAGCTTGCGCCCGTCGAAGAGGTTCTTCAGCTCGACCTGCGCATAGGCGCCGCCCTTGCCCGGCTTGACGTGGTTCACCTTGACGGCCGCCCAAAGCGACTCCTGATGCTGGATCACATTGCCGGGACGGATTTCGTTGCCGTTGATCTTCATGGGCTTTCCGGTCTGATTGTCGGTTCGCTCGATGGCTTTTACTGCTGCGCCCCGAAATGGGCGCCGTCGGCTGCCCGTCGCCCGCGAACGGCATCCCGCCTTTGCGGCGGTCGGGCCTGTCGCAGCGGCGCACTCCGGCGCGCGACGCGGCGCCCATGGACCACAAAAGCCCCGGGGATGCAAGAGGGCGCGCCCGCCACCGCGGCCGCACCCGCCGGGCAAACGAAACGCCGCGCCTCCGGTCGACCGGAGCGCGGCGCTTTTCCCGTCCTGATTGTCGATTCGGCGTAAGCCTGGTCAGCTATGCTCTTCTTCGCCCTTGAGGCGGGCGATTTCGTCCTTCAGCTGCAGCTTGCGTCGCTTGAGTTCGGCGACGTGGAGATCATCGTAACCCGGGTGGGCCAGCTCTTCCTCGATCTCCTTTTTCAGGGCTTCGCGACGGCGCTCGAGCTCCGCAAGATGCGTTTCGATGGACATTGGAGTAGCCTCCTTATTTGTTCGGCACCTGATCGGCCTCAATGTCATCACTGTGACACACGAGGGAAATCTTGTCGAATGTCGAAAGGGTGCGTCAAGCCTGAATTTGACTTTCATTAGCCGGCGCAGAAAAAGTCTCCGGCGGCAAAGTTCCGGTTCAAAATGAAGACCTTGCCGAATCCGCGACGAACCGCGCAGAGGTCCGGCGCAACCCGGGCGTCCACCGCGCCGGCAAGGTCTTGCTAAGACTTTTCCTCGCCTTTCCCCAGCCGGCCCGGCCGGCCCCATTCACCCGCCGCCGCCTTCCATGCTAGTCTTTCTCGCTGCCGCCGCGCTGGCCCGCGATCGCGGGTGACCGGGCGCGGCGTTTCCTTGACCGTGCGCGCCCCGCAAGGCACGGCGAGCAGCTGCAGGAACGGTCGCGTTGAGCACATGAGTGAAGACGAGGAAATCCTTCGCGAGCAGCTGGTGCGCCTGCGCCAGGAGCACCGCGATCTCGACGACGCCATCGGCGCTCTCGTCGAAACCGGCCGCGCCGACCATCTGCAGTTGCAGCGCCTGAAAAAACAGAAGCTTCGGCTGAAGGACAGCATCTCCAAGCTCGAAGACCGTCTGCTGCCCGACATCATCGCCTGATCCGCCCTGCGTGATCCGCCCGACGGCAGTCCGCGCGACTCACGCCCGGCGCAGACCCGTCCGCCGCGTCTTGTCGGCATACATCGCCGCATCCGCCCGGGTCAGCGCCGTCTCCGCCGTATCCTCGGTGCGCAGCACGGTGACGCCGACCGAGATGGCGACGTCGGGCCGCCCCGCCTCCGGCCGCTCGATGATCTCGCGCACCCGCTCCGCCTTCGCCGCCGCATCCGCCTCCCCCGCCGTCCACAAAAGCACGATGAACTCGTCGCCGCCGATCCGGGCGACGATGTCGGAGCGCCGCGTGTTGCGGGCGAGCGCCGTCGCGACGTGAACGAGGGCGAGATCGCCGGCGGCATGGCCGAAGCGATCGTTGATGCCCTTGAAGCGGTCGATGTCGAAGAAGGCGAGCGCCGCCCCGGTGCCGTAGCGCCGCGAGAAGGCGAGCGCCCGGTCGAGTTCGGCCTCGAAGCCGCGCCGGTTGAGAACGCCGGTGAGCGGGTCCCTGCCGACCAGGCGCTCGAGCGCGGCGATACGGCGCCCGGCCGCGGCCAGCGCCCGCTTCAGGCGCACCACCTCGTCCCTTGCCCGCGCACCGCCACGCGCCCTCTGCCGCGTTCCCGACATCCTCTCCCCGCCTTGTCGCAGGCGCCGACTATAGCGGCCTTCACGGTCCGCGGAATTGTCAATTGCGCGAGGACCGGGACAGCCCGCCCGGCGACCGGCTAGGATGGGTCGAAGACAGGCAATAGCGGGGCGAAGCAATGCTCACGGTCGAACGGCTCTCCATCCCCGATGTCCTCCTCGTGCGCGCCGAGCGCTACGAGGATGCCCGCGGCTATCTCTCGGAGGTCTACAGCCGGGCCCGCTTCGCCGCGATCGGCATCGACCTCGAATTCGTCCAGGACAACCAGTCCTTCTCGGCCGAGCGCGGCGTCGTCCGCGGTCTCCACTACCAGCTGCCGCCGCATGCCCAGGGCAAGCTCGTGCGCGCCGTCGCCGGCCGCATCCTCGACGTCGCCGTCGACCTCAGGCTCGGCTCGCCGACCTATGGCGAATATTGCGCGGCCGAGCTGTCTGCCGAGAACGGCGTTCAGATGTGGGTGCCGCCGGGCTTTGCCCATGGCTTTGCCACCCTCACCCCGGCCTGCGAGGTGCTCTACAAGGTGACGTCGGCCTATGCGCCGGGCAGCGAACGGGCGCTCGCCTGGAACGATCCGGCCCTCGGCATCGACTGGCCGGTCGATCCGCACGCCGTCATCCTCTCCGAGAAAGATCGCACGGCGCCGCATCTCGGCGCCCTCGGGCCGGTCTTCCCGCCCGGCAGCTACTGAGCCGACGCGGCGACGAAGAAGGCGGCGGCCCCGTTCGGCGCCGCCGCCCGCTTTCGCATGGGGATCGCCGTCAGGCGGCGACCTTCTCGACGAGGCTCGACAACAGCGAATCGTCGGACGAGAGGCTCGAGCTCGAGCTGTAGGCCGACTGGGCCATGGAGAGCAGGCTCGCCGCGAGCGACGAGGCGTCGCTGCTGCTCGTGCCGCCCATCTCGCCGCCACCCGGCGGCGGGCCCGGAGGCGGACCGGCGTGCTCGCCGCCCGGACCGCCGGGGCCGCCCTCTTCCTTGAGATCGTCGAGGAAACTCGAGAGCTCGTCTTCCGAGATCGAGCCGTCGCTGTCCTCGTCGATCGAGGCGAACAGCTCCTCGAGCGCCTCGGTATCGACCGACGTCGCCTCGGAGGTCGACGCCTTGAGCTCGTCGAGACTGATCCCGCCGTCCTCGTTGGTGTCGGCGTTCGCGATCATGTCCGCCGCGCTCGGCGGGCCGCCCGCGCCGCCGGCACCGCCGGCGAGCTGGGCCATGACCTGCATGGCGTTCATCCGATCCTGCACCCCCTTGTCGAAGGTTTCCTTTTCCGACTCGGAAATGGAACCGTCGCCATCGGAGTCCATCTTGCTGAACAGCTCTTCGGCGCGCGCGGCGTCTTTCGCGTTCTGCGAACCACCCGGACCGCTGGCCTTCAACTCGTCGAGACTGATGCCACCGCTGGAATCGCCGTCCAGCGAGGAAAAGCTCGGAGGCTGGAAACTGCCACGCATGGACTGCTGTGACATCATCCCGCCAAGGCTACCAATACCACCCATCATCAGTGGGCCTCCTTCTCGCTCGCGACACCTTTCTGGTGCGCACGATCCATTCGAGGCACCGCCCGTTAATGAGGCATTTACGAATTTTCTCGGGTTGTCTCGGCTTTGTCTCGCGAGTTTTCTGGCCCGAATCGAGCAATGGACGGAAACAAATTTCCCCCGGCCAGTTACAAAAAAGATGGCCCCTCGCGGCCGCGGATTCAGCCGTGCGCGGGCAGTTCGACGGCCACCCGGAGGCCGCCGCCCGGCGCATCCTCGAGGCGCATCGCGCCGCCATGGGCGGCAAAGATGCCCGAGGCGATGGAAAGCCCGAGCCCGAAGCCGGTCTTGTCGCCGATCGCCCGGGCCGCGTCACCGCGCACGAACGGCTCGGCCATGCGCGCCCGTTCCGCCTCGGCGATGCCCGGCCCGTCGTCGTCGATGGTGATCGTGACCCGACCGTCGGCCGGCGGCACCAGCCGCACCGTCGCCCGCGTGCCGTATTTCACCGCGTTCTTGACGATGTTCTCGAAGCCCCTGACGAGATCCTCCACCCGGCCGTCGACGAGCAGATGGTCCGGCCCCTCGTAATCGACCGCCTCGCCCATGTCGACGAAGCCGTCGCAGATCGTCTGCAACACCGTCGGCAGGTCGAGCGGCGCCATCTTTTCGGCGGTCTGCTCCGACTTCAGATGGGCGAGCGCCGCCTCGACCATCGCGCCCATCCGGTCGAGGTCGCGCAGCACCTCGCGCCGCGTCGCCTCGTCCTCGATGAACTCGGCGCGAAGGCGCAGCCGCGTGATCGGCGTCCGAAGGTCGTGGCCGACGGCGGCGAGCATCCGCGTCCGGTCGCCGACGAGACCGGCGATGCGCTCGCGCATGCGGTTGAACGCCTTGGCCGCCGCCTGGATTTCCTCCGGCCCGACTTCCGGCAGCGGCTGCCTGTCGCTCTCGAGGCTGAACTCGCTCGCCGCCCGGGCGAAGGCCGAGAGTGGCGCGGTGACCCAGCGCGCCGCCCACACGAAGATGAGCACGAGGCTGATCACGACGAAGAGCAGCGTCATCTCGATCGGCCCGAAGAAGAAGCCGCGCCACCGGTCTTCCGGCAGCATCGCCCGCACCTCGCCGCCATCGGCGAGGATCAGCCGTATCGCCCGCTCGCCCTCGCCCGGCACGAGCCGCGCGCCGTGGATGCCGAGCTCGCGGGAGATGAAGGCGAGCCGCCGCCCGAGCCGCTCGCCATTGACCGCCGGCGTCGCCGTCGCCGGATCGTCGGCCGCGATATAGGTGATTTCGGTCGCCGGATAGGTCGCCCGGGTCGCCGCGATCATCGCCTGGCGCCGCGCCGGATCGGCGTCGGCCGCCACCATCCGCGCCACCGTGATGAAGGCGCCGATGAGGGCGCGCGGCGAACTCGCCTCGTCGCGGCTGGTTTCGCTGCGGAAAAGGGCGATCGAGAAGACCGCATGGGTCAGCGTCAGCGAGACGACGAGCAGGAGCGCGATCTGTCCGCTGATCCGCCGCGGGAACAGCCGTGGCCGCCAGCCGCTCATTCGGTGACGACCTCGGGGGCGAACAGATAGCCACTCGAGCGCACGGTCTGGATGAAGTCGGGATCGCGCGGATTGCGCTCGATCTTCTGGCGCAGCCGGCTGATCAGCACGTCGACGCTGCGCTCGAACGGCCCGGTCTGGCGTCCCTGCGTGAGGTCGACGATCTGCTCGCGCGACAGCACCCGACCGGGGTGTTCGCAGAGCACCAGAAGCAGGTCGAATTCGGCGCCGGTCAGGGCGATCCGCGTGCCCGACGGGTCGAACAGCTTGCGCCGCACCACGTCGAGCCGCCAGCCGGCGAAGGAAAAGACGGTCCGCGCCCGCCGCTCGGCCGTCTGGACCGGCTCGCGCCGGCGCAGCACCGCCCGCACCCGCGCCAGCAGCTCGCGCGGATTGAACGGCTTGCCGATATAGTCGTCGGCGCCGAGTTCCAGCCCGACGATGCGGTCGATCTCGTCGCTGCGCGCCGTCAGCATGATGATCGGCACCTGCGAACTCGTCCGCAGCCGGCGGCAGATCGCCAGCCCGTCCTCGCCCGGCAGCATGATGTCGAGGATGATGAGGTCGATGCGGGCGTCGCGCATGACGCGATCCATCTCGCGGCCGTCGCCGGCACGCGAGACCCGCATGTCGTTGCTCGACAGGTAGCGCGCGACCAGTGTCGCGATCTCCGGATCGTCCTCGACGAGGAGTATGTGCGGCGTGCTCATGGCACGTTTATGCCGCACAAAGCCCACCTTTTCGTAGGGCTTTTTTGTTTCGCCTTGTTTCCGCGAAAAGCCGCCGGCCGGCCCGGCGCGAGGATCGGCGCGGCCGACGAAAAAGCGGCGCAGGATCGCTCCTGCGCCGCCCTTGTTCCTTGCCCCTCAGGCCGCGTTGGCCGTCTCGGGCGTATCGTCGTCGTCCTCGGGCTCCGGCCGGCCGCGCCGGCGGCATTCGATGAAGACGTTCTTGTCGCATTCGTCGCAGCGGCGATGGCTGAGCTTGGCGTAGACCGTTCGCAGCGCCTGCGTCTTCGACTGGAACATGTTCTGCCGGCCGATCTGGTCGATATAGCCGCCGCGTTCCAGCTGGTGCAGCACCGCCTCCTTGGGATTGAGCAGATAGAGCCCGCCGTCGCGCATGCGGCATTTCATCGATTCACGCGCGAGCATTTCGGCGCCGCCGATATCGATGAAATTGACGCCCGACATGTCGATCATCAGGTGCTTCTGCTCCGGCGAGTCGTTCTCGAACTTGCGCAGCATCTCCTGCACGTAGGAGACCGCGCCGAAGAACAGCGAACCGTCGATGCGCACGATGCGCAGCTGCGGGCATTCCGGCAGGTTCGGGTCGGTGGTGAACTTGCGCGAGGCCTGCGCCGGATCCGGCACGCGGACGACGACCTTCGGATGGGACGTCCGGTTGAGATAGAGCATCAGCGACAAGAGCACGCCGACGAAGATCGCGAATTCCAGCTCGAGGAACAGCGTCGACAGGAACGTCACCGTCATCACCGCCGTCTCGGACTTGCTGGTCTTGATGATCTGGGCGATGTGGTGACGGTCGATGAGGCCCCAGGCGACGAGGAAGAGGACGCCGGCCATCGCCGCATTCGGCATGTAGGCCGCATAGGGCGCCACCAGCAGCACGATGATCATCAGCGCGCCGCCGGCGATGATCGCGGCGAGCGGCGTCTTGGCGCCGGCGTCGTAGTTGAGGCCGGACCGGTTGAACGAGCCGGTCGCCACATAGCCCGAGAAGAACGCGCCGGCGATGTTGGAAAGGCCCTGGCCGACGAATTCCTGGTTGCCGTCGATGTGCTGGCCGGAGCGCACCGCGAGCGCCCGCGAGATCGACACCGCCTCGGTCAGCGCGAAGAGGGTGACGGCGAGGGCCGTCGGCGCGAGCGCCTTCCAGTCCTGCAGGTTGAAGCTCGGCGCCGAGAGCGGCGGCAGCTCGCGCGGCAGCGCGCCGACCGTCGGGATCTCGAGGGCGAAGCCGAACTGCATCACCACGGCGACGACACTGCCGAGGAGGATCGCCGCGATCATGTAGGGGATCCGCCGGAAGTACTTTCGCACCAGGATGCCGGTGATCATGGTGATCACCGCGATCGCCGTCACCGCCGGTGTTATCTCGTTGAGGTGGGTGAAGAAATACTCGATCACCTCGTGGAAGTGCGAGCCGCGCGGGATCGGCATGCCGAAGAAGGTCTTGACCTGATTGGCCGCGATCAGCACGCCGGCGCCGGCGGTAAACCCGATGACCACCGAATGCGAGATGAAGTTGACGATGCCGCCGAGGCGGAACAGCCCGAGGGTCAGCTCGATGATGCCGACCATGAAGGCGAGCGTCAGGGCGAGTTCGACGTAGCGGCCGGAGGCCGGCTCGGCAAGGACGCTGAGCGAGGAGAAAAGCACGATCGAGGCCGCCGTCGTCGGACCGGAAACGAGGTGCCAGGACGAGCCGAACAGCGCCGCGATGATCGCCGGGATCATGCCGGCATAAAGGCCGTATTCCGGCGGCATGCCGGCGATCGTCGCAAACGCGACGCCCTGCGGCAGCACGACGACCGCGCCGGTCAGACCGGCCGAGATGTCGGCCGACAGCGACTGCCGCGTCATGTTCGGCATCCACTGCATGAACGGGAAGATCTGCGCCAGCGTAATACGGCTGGACACGGCAGAGACGAGCGACATCTTTCCTCCGATCGCGCGGCTTTGTGATCTTCTTGCCGGCGGTTTGAAAGGCGGGCGCACGGGCCTCGGCGCCTCCCGCGCCGCCCGTCCACCGCATTGGATGCTCTGGTGGTCCTTGAATTGGGCGCTCTTCTACGCCTCAAATGCATTCAAAACAAGTCATATGCTCGATGTCTGCTTGCATTTGGCCGGGTTTTTTTGGCCGTCGCGGAAAAATGACAGCACCGCTGTCCAATCCCGTCTTCCGGCCTTGCCGAGCCATCCGGGATCGGTTCTTATTCCATCGTCGTAGAAACCGGCCGCCGGACATTCCCCCGTCCGCCACGGACCGGGCCCGGCGCCGCGACGGCGTCAACGTCCGCGAACTCCCGAACAGCAACGGAGCCGCGAAACAGGAGGCATTCATGCACAAGGGTTTGGCAAGAAAGGTACTTTTCGGCGCGGTTGCGACCGCCATGCTGGCCGCCGCTCCGGTCGCCAAGGCCGAGCAGTTCATCAACATCCTGACCGGCGGCACGTCGGGCGTGTACTACCCGCTCGGCGTCGCCCTGTCGCAGATCTACAACGACAACATCGAGGGCGCCCGCGCCCAGGTGCAGTCGACCAAGGCGTCCGTCGAGAACCTCAATCTGCTGCAGCAGGGCCGCGGCGAACTCGCCTTCGCCCTCGGCGATTCCGTCAAGCTCGGCTGGGAAGGCAACACCGAGGCCGGCTTCAAGGGCAAGCTCGACAAGCTGCGCGGCCTCGCCGCCATCTATCCGAACTACATCCAGCTCGTCGCCACCAAGGATTCCGGCATCGCGACGCTCGCCGACCTGAAGGGCAAGAGCCTTTCCGTCGGCGCCCCGAAGTCCGGCACCGAGCTCAATGCCCGCACCATCTTCGGAGCCGCCGGCATGAGCTATGACGACCTCGGCAAGACCGAGTATCTGCCCTTCGCCGAGTCGGTCGAACTGATGAAGAACCGCCAGCTCGACGCGACCCTGCAGTCGGCCGGCCTCGGCGTCGCCTCGATCCGCGACCTCGCCACCACCAACGACATCACCGTCGTCTCGGTGCCGTCCGACCTCGTCGAGAAGATCGGCGCGCCGTACATCACCGCGACCATCCCGGCCGGCACCTATCGCGGCCAGGACGCCGACGTTCCGACCGCCGCGGTCGTCAACTTCCTCGTCACCCAGGCCGACGTGCCCGAGGAGACGGTCTACCAGATGACCAAGCAGCTCTACGCCAATCTCGACCGCCTCGTCGCCGCCCATGGCGCCGCCAAGGCGATCAAGGCCGAGAACGCCCTCAACGGCATGCCGCTGCCGCTGCATCCGGGCGCCGAGCGCTATTACAAGGAAGTCGGCCTCATCAAGTGAGCCGCCGGCGCCGCGGCCCCGCGCCGCGGCGCCATACCGGCCCGGTCGACCGGCAGCGCGCCGGACGGCCCCGCATAGTCTGCCCAGATCGCAACGGAGCCGGTCATGAGCCAGGAGCCGACTGCCGCCACCGCGGACATCGAGACACCGTCGCCGACCCACGACCACCATGACCGCGCCCACCGCCGCCGGCTCGTCTATGCGCTCGGCATCTGCTTCTCGGTCTTCCAGCTCTTCGTCTCGGCCTGGGCGATCCTGCCGAGCCAGGTCGTCCGCTCGGTCCATGTCGGCTTCCTGCTCGCCCTCGTCTACGTGATCCTCGCCACCGACGAGCACGTCTCGCGCCCGACCAAGGTCTTCGCCTGGATCGCCGCCGTGGTCGGCTTCTCGACCGGGCTCTACCAGTGGTATTTCTACGCCGACCTCCTGCTGCGCGCCGGCTACCCGGAACCGCAGGACATCGCCTTCGGCATCGTCCTCATCGTCCTCGTCTTCGAGGCCGCGCGCCGGGTGATGGGCTGGGCCCTGCCGCTGATTTCCGGCATCTTCCTCGCCTATTGCCTGTTCGGCCAGTACCTGCCCTCGCCGCTCAACCACCGCGGCTACTATTTCGACCAGATCATCGACCACATGACCTTCGGCACCGAAGGCATCTACGGCATCCCGGTCTACGTCTCGTCGAGCTACATCTTCCTGTTCATCCTGTTCGGCGCCTTCCTCGAACGCGCCGGGATGATCCGCCTCTTCACCGACGTCGCCCTCGGCACCGTCGGCCACGCCCGCGGCGGTCCGGCCAAGGTCGCCGTCATCTCCTCCGGCCTGATGGGCACCATTTCCGGCTCGGGCGTCGCCAATGTCGTGACCACCGGCCAATTCACCATCCCGCTGATGAAACGCTTCGGCTATCGCCCGGCCTTCGCCGGCGGCGTCGAGGCAGTCTCCTCGATGGGCGGCCAGATCATGCCGCCGGTGATGGGCGCCGTCGCCTTCATCATGGCCGAGACGCTGGACGTGCCCTATTCGACGGTCGTCCACGCCGCCCTCGTACCGGCAATTCTCTATTTCGCCTCGGCCTTCTGGATGGTCCACCTCGAGGCCGGCAAGCGCGGCCTCTTCGGCCTCGCCAAGGAGGAATGCCCCGATCCGATCGCCGCGATCCGGGCGCGCTGGTTCCTGATCCTGCCGCTCGCCGCCCTCGTCTTCCTCCTGTTCTCGGGCTATACGCCGCTCTTTGCCGGCACCGCGGGTCTCGCCTTCACCGCCCTGCTCATCCTCGGCGGGCCGATTTCCGGCCGCCTCGAGAACACGGCCCTGCGCAGCCTCTTCTGGGTGGCGCTGGGCCTTGCCGCCGCCGCCTTCTTCGAGCTCGGCATCCTCGTCGTCGTCATCGTCCTGACGATCCTCGTCCTCCTCAATTTCCTCGTGCGCGGCGGCCGCGAGACGCTGGTCATGTGCCGCGACGCCCTCGCCGACGGCGCCCGCCACGCCCTGCCGGTCGGCGTCGCCTGCGCCATCGTCGGCATCATCATCGGCGCCATGACGCTGACCGGCGCGGCCACCACCTTCGGCGGCTTCGTCGTCTCGATCGGCGAGAAGAGCCTGTTCCTGTCGCTGGTGCTGACCATGGTCACCTGCCTCGTGCTCGGCATGGGCATCCCGACCATCCCCAACTACATCATCACCTCCTCGCTCGCCGGCCCGGCGCTGCTGCAGCTCGGCGTGCCGCTGATCGTCAGCCACATGTTCGTGTTCTACTTCGGCATCCTCGCCGACCTGACGCCGCCGGTGGCGCTCGCCGCCTTCGCCGCCGCCCCGATCGCCCGCGAAAGCGGCCTCAAGATCGGCGTCGAGGCCGTCAAGATCGCCCTTGCCGGCTTCGTCGTGCCGTTCATGGCGGTCTACACCCCGGCGCTGATGCTGCAGGATGGCGGACCGCTCGCCGCCGAGATCGGCTACTGGCCGGCCGTCGCCTACATCGTCGGCAAGGCGCTCTTGGCCATCGGCCTGTGGGGTGCCGCCGCCATCGGCTATCTCGCCGCGCCGCTCTCCTGGCCCGAACGCCTGCTGGCGACGGCCGCCGCCTTCAGCCTCGTCGTCGCCCTGCCGATCACCGACGAGACCGGCTTCGCCCTCGCCATCCTCTTCGCCGTCGTCCATTTCCTGCGTTCGCGCCGCGCCCGCACGGAGCCGCGATCGTGATGCTCTGCCTCGCCGCGGGAGCGCTCGTCACGAGCCTTGCCTTCGGCGATTTCACGCTGGCCTGGACCCATTCGGTGGAAAAGACCGAGTGGCGCGAACACTGGCGCATCGAGGACGGGTCGCTCAGGCTCCTCGAGGCCCGGGTGAAGGGTTCCGGCGCCGGCATGGACCCCGGCGCGGGCGCCCGCCTCGAGGACGGCTGGTGGGTCTGGACGCCGCAGCTGCCGCCGGTACCCGAGCTGCGCCTCGCCCGCTCCGGCGCCACCGCCGACTGGCGCCTCTGCGACGCCGCCGGCGGCGACTGCCGCGACCTTGCCGCGATCGCCGGGCCGGACGGGCCCGATGCCCCGCCGCTGGTCGTCAGCCCCTGCCCGTGACGCCGATCGCCCGACCGCCGCGGTAACGGTTTCCAAACCGTCGCACGAGATCGCCGCCGACCCCGCCTTGCCGGCGATTCGCGGCGCCCAACATCCCTCTTTGCACGTGTTTTTCGGTCCGCGCCCTACCACGGGTTTTTGGACCGGCCCCGTGCACGCTCCTTGACCACGACCACCCGGCAAAATTTGCCGGGTGGCAAGGGGCCGGAAAGCGGCGGAATTGCGTGCCTCGCCTCGCAGATTGCACGAGTAAGGGCGACGAACGGGGCTCCGGTTAACAAACTATTTACCCTCGACCCGGAAATTCTTTCCCAGTGGTCGAGGGCACCGGCGGTGCCGGCCCTCGGTTTCGTGTCGGACAGTGAGAAACGGTACGGTCAGTGAGCGGCATCACCGAACTGTTGCAGAAGCTGGGCCCTTCGAGGCTGGCCGCCATGGGCGCGGTCGCAGCGATCCTCATCGGCTTTTTCGCCTTCGTCATCATGCGGGTCAGCCAGCCGCAGATGGCGCCTCTCTATACCGACCTCTCCTTCGAGGATTCCTCGGCGATCATCAGCCAGCTCGAATCGCTGGCCGTCACCCACACCATCCGCAACGACGGCGCCACCATTCTCGTGCCGCGCGACGAGATCCTGAAGATCCGCATGCGCCTGGCCGAGGACGGCCTGCCGACCGGCGGCAGCATCGGCTACGAGCTGTTCGACAAGGGCGACAGCCTCGGCACCACCAGCTTCGTGCAGAACCTCAACCACCTGCGCGCCCTCGAGGGCGAGCTCGCCCGCTCGATCCGCACCATCGACCGCGTCGTCTCGGCCCGCGTCCATCTCGTCCTGCCCGAGCGCGAGCTGTTCCGCCGCGAAAAGGAGCAGCCGAGCGCCTCGATCGCCCTGAAGGTCCGCGGCTCGCTCGAGCCGGCCCAGATCCGCGCCATCCAGCATCTCGTCGCCTCCGCCGTCGAGGGGCTGAAGCCGTCCCGCGTGTCGATCGTCGACGAGACCGGCCGCCTGCTCGCCTCCGGTGAGGACGACGAGGTCGGCATCGTCGCCGACACCATGCTGGAGCGCCGCGTCGGCATCGAGCGGCGCCTGCGCGACGAGGTCGAGGACATCGTCAACCGCGTCGTCGGCCCCGGCCGCGCCCGCGTGCAGATCGCCGCCGAACTCGACTTCAATCGCATCACCGAGACCTCCGACAATTACGACCCGAACGGCCAGGTCGTGCGCTCGCAGCAGACCCGTTCGGAAGCCTCGGCCTCGAGCCTGCCGAGCCCGGACGGCGGCGTCAGCGTCGGCAACGAGCTGCCCGGCGCCACCCCGGATGCCGGCTCGGGCCTTGCCCAGGAAAGCAACAAGGTCGACGACGAGACCATCAACTACGAGATCTCGCGCACCACCAAGACCGAGGTGATCGAGGCCGGTTCGATCAAGCGCCTGTCGGTGGCCGTGCTCGTCGACGGCGTCTACACCAGGGACGCCAACGGCGAACTCGCCTACGCCCCGCGCCCGCAGGAGCAGCTCGACCAGATCGCCGCGCTGGTGCGCTCCGCCGTCGGCTTCGACCAGGGTCGCGGCGACCTCGTCGAAGTCGTCAACCTGCCCTTCGCCGAGGGTCCGGCCACCGAGCCGCTCGAGGCCGGCGCCGGCGGCTTCCTCGACCTGACCAAGGACGACTATTTCTACATCGCCGAACTCGTGGTCATCGCCCTCCTGACGCTGATCGTCCTCTTCTTCGTCGTCCGTCCGCTGGTTCGCGGCATCCTCGCCCCGGTCAAGGTCGAGGGCGCCGAGGAAGGCGACGCCGAGGGCGAGGGCAGGCCCGCGATCGCCGCCGACGGCGTCGCCGGCCAGCTGCCGGCCCCGGTCGACGACCGCACCGGGCAGATGATCGACAGCGCCCAGCTGCTCGGCGAGGCCCAGGCCGCCTCGATCCAGAAGGTCGGCGATCTCGTCCGCGCCAACCCGGCCGAGGCCACCAACATCATCCGCAACTGGATGCAGGACGCGGCCTGAGGAGGGATGAGCCATGGATAGCGCCCACGCCCTCGCAATCGCTCACGGCCACGGCCGGCCGGCCACGGGCAGTCACGACCCCAACCGCACGCTGAGCGGGGTCGAACGCGTCGCCCTGCTGCTCCTCACCCTCGGCGAGAAGCACGGCGCGCCGATCTGGGAGACCCTCGACGAGATGGAAGTGCGCGAGGTTTCGATCGCCATCTCCAAGCTCGGCCCGGTCAGCCCGCAGATGGCCGAGGACGTGCTCATCGATTTCGTCACCAAGCTGTCGGCGGCCGGTCCCGTCGCCGGCGGCTTCGACACCACCGAACGCCTCCTGATGTCGTTCCTGCCGCCCGACCGGGTGGCGGTGATCATGGAGGAGATCCGCGGTCCCGCCGGGCGCAACATGTGGGAGAAGCTGTCCAACGTTCAGGAGCAGATTCTCGCCAACTACCTGAAGAACGAATACCCGCAGACCGTGGCGCTGGTGCTCTCCAAGATCCGGCCCGATCACGCCGCCCGCGTCCTCGGCATCCTGCCGGACGACTTCGCGCTCGAGGTGATCAACCGCATGCTGCGCATGGAGGCGGTGCAGAAGGATATCCTCGAAAAGGTCGAGCAGACGCTGCGCGTCGAGTTCATGTCGAACCTCTCGCACACCCAGCGCCGCGACTCGCACGAGATGATGGCCGACATCTTCAACAGCTTCGACCGTCAGACCGAGGCGCGCTTCCTCACCGCCCTCGAGGAGGAGAACCGCGAATCGGCCGACCGCATCAAGTCGCTGATGTTCACCTTCGAGGATCTCGCCCGGCTCGACGCCGCCAGCGCCCAGACGCTGTTGCGCCACGTCGAGAAGGATGCGCTCGCCATCTCGCTCAAGGGCGCGACCGAGCCGCTGCGCGACTTCTTCTTCTCCAACATGTCGCAGCGCGCGGCCAAGCTCCTGCGCGAGGACATGGAGGCGATGGGCCCGATCCGCCTGCGCGACGTCGACGATTCGCAGTCGGCCATGGTCAATCTGGCCAAGGACCTCGCCGCGCGCGGCGAGATCATGATCAGCAAGAACAAGGGCGAGGACGAACTCATCTACTGACCGGCGCCTCGGGCGGCGGACAGGGATCGGGAAAGACGACATGGCGGCACCGGCACGATATCTCTTCGACGTCGACTTCGCGGCCCGCGACAGCGAGCCGGACGAAGAACTGCCGACGATCGACCTCGTCGCGCACGAGCCGCTCGCCGAGATCGAGGCGCTCGTTGCCGAATGCCTCGGCCCGCTGCGCCACACGCCGCATCTCGTCATCCGCCTCAACGACGCCCATGTCGAGGCGCTGCGCGCCCATGTCGACCGGCTCGCCTACGAAAAGGGTTTCGAGGGCCGCCTCGTCATCCTCGGCGAGCCCGACTTCGCCGTCGGCGACTGCCGCATCGAATGGGCCGACGGCGGCATCGTGCGCGACACCGCCGAGGTCGAGGCGACCATTTCCGCGGCGCTCGAGCGCTATCTGGCGGCCCGCGCCGCCGGCCGGCCGAGCGATACCGCCCAGGCACCCACCGCGAACGGCCGGACCGCCCGCCGTCAAGGAGACGATCGATGAGCGACGAAACCGCCATGCCCGGCGCCGAGATCCCGCTCGACCAGCACACTGCGGCGCCCCGCCATCCGAGCGGCGACGAGGACCCGAACCTCACCCATTCGGCCGCCGATCTCGAGGCCGTCTTCGACGTTCCGGTCAAGATCGCCGCCATTCTCGGCCGCGCCCGCATGCAGGTCAGCGACCTGTTGAAGCTCGGCACCGGCTCCGTGGTCGAGCTCGACCGCAAGGTCGGCGAGGCCATCGACATCTATGTGAACGACCGGCTCGTCGCGCGCGGCGAAGTCGTGCTCGTCGAAGACAAGCTCGGCGTGACCATGACGGAAATCATCAAGGCCGAACGCTGATCGACCGATAGCCCGGGCGGCCCGCCGAAGGGTCGCTCCCGCGCCGCGCCGCGGCGGAGAATTCGAGGAAAAGACAGATGCGCCTCCTGATCGTCGGAACGCTTCGCGGCCAGCTCTCCCTCGCCACCCGCATGGCGATGGACCGCGGCGCCAAGGTCACCCAGGCCGATACCGCCGACGCCGCCCTCAAGGTACTGCGCGCCGGCCAGGGCGCCGACCTCCTGATGGTCGACGTCGCGGTCAACATCGCCGCCCTCATCGTCGCCCTCGAGGCCGAGCACATCCACGTGCCGGTCGTCGCCTGCGGCATCGAGGCGGACGCCCGCGCCGCCGTCGCCGCGATCCGCGCCGGCGCCAAGGAATACATTCCGCTGCCGCCCGATCCCGAGCTGATCGCCGCCGTGCTCGCCGCCGTCGCCGAGGAGAGCATCGATCTCGTCTTCCGCGACGAGGCGATGGCCCGCGTCGTCAAGCTCGCCGACCAGGTGGCGCCGTCCGAGGCCTCGATCCTCGTCACCGGCGAGAGCGGCACCGGCAAGGAAGTACTCGCCCGCCACGTGCACCTCAAGTCGAACCGCGCGGCCAAGGCCTTCATCTCGGTCAACTGCGCCGCGATTCCGGAGAACCTGCTCGAATCGGAACTCTTCGGCCACGAGAAGGGCGCCTTCACCGGCGCTGTCGCCCGGCGCATCGGCAAGTTCGAGGAAGCCGACGGCGGCACGCTGCTGCTCGACGAAATCACCGAAATGGACGTGCGCCTGCAGGCCAAGCTGCTGCGCGCCCTGCAGGAGCGGGTGATCGACCGGGTCGGCGGCAGCCGCCCGGTGCCGGTCGACATCCGCATCATCGCCACCTCGAACCGCAACCTCGCCGAGGCGGTGCGCGAGGGCAGCTTCCGCGAGGACCTGCTCTACCGCCTCAACGTCGTCAATCTGAAGCTGCCGCCGCTGCGCGAGCGCCCGACCGACATCCTCGAGCTCGCCCGCCACTTCGTGCGCCGCTACGCCGAGGCGAACGGCATGCCGGCGCGGCCGATCTCGGCCGATGCGCGCCGCATGCTTCTCGCCAACCGCTGGCCGGGCAATGTCCGCGAGCTGGAAAACACCATGCACCGCGCGGTGCTGCTGGCGACCGGCGAGGAAATCGACGTCGACGCCATCCGCTCGCCCGACGGCGACAGCCTCAGCCCCGACGCCCTGCGCTCCGGCCCGGCCGCCCATGCGGCGATGACCGCCGAGGCGGTGACCCGCACCCTCGTCGGGCGCACCGTCGCCGATGTCGAGCGCGACCTCATCCTCGACACCCTCGACCATTGCCTCGGCAACCGGACCCATGCCGCCAGGATCCTCGGCATCTCGATCCGCACCCTGCGCAACAAGCTGAACCAGTACAGCGACGAGGGGCTCGACATTCCGCAGCCCGGCGAGGCCCGCGCCGTCGGCGCCTGACCCTGCCGGACGCGCCGGGCCGGCCGGTCCCGGCTCCCGCCGGACCTCCCCGGTCCCGATCGTCGTCGCGCGCCGCGCCTCAGCCGGCCACCGGCGCCGCCTCCTGCGAGGCTGCGAGGATCGCCGCCACCGGCGCCACCGCCGCGAAGCGGTCGCCGAGCGCCGCGAGTTCCGCCGCATGGAGATCTGCCGCCGCGACGATGCCGCCGCCCGGCACCGGCAGGTCGCGGGTCGCGCAGGCATCCGCCGCGACCGTCACCGTCAGCCCGAGATCGAGCGCCGCCCTGACCGTCGAGGCGAGGCACATATGCGTCATGAAGCCGGCGACGATCACCCGCGCCCCGCGCCCGCCGACGAGTGTCGCGAGCTCGGTCTCGGAAAAGGCGTTCGGCCGCGGCTTCTCGACCACCGCCTCGCCGACGATCGGATCGAGGCGCGCGATGAAGGATCCGCGCGGCGCCGACCGGTCGAACGGTCCGCCGGCGCCGCCCTTGTGGGCGACATGGATGATCCGCGTGCCGGCGGCGCGCGCCGCATCGAGCAGCCGACCGGCGCTTTCGACCGCCGCGTCGACGCCGGAGAGCCGCAGCGGCCCCTCGAGATATTCGTTCTGGTAGTCGATGAACACCAGCACGGCGGCGTCGAGGCCGGCCGGTCGCGGCTCGAAGCCGGCAAGCTGGAACAGGGTCTTGGGCTCGGTCATGGCGTGTCGTTCCGCTCTTGTGGACGCTGATCGCGATATTTCACGCTATGATCCGATGCAGGGACAGCAGCGATATTCGGAGGTAAAGCTGCATGAGCGCAGACCTCGACTGGGCCGATTTCGAACTCGTCGAGCGCATCGCCGCGGCCGGCACCCTGTCGGCCGCGGCCCGCGCCCTCGGCGTCGACCAGACCACCGCCTCGCGCCGGCTCGGCCGCGCCGAGAAGCGCCTCGGCGGCACCTTGTTCGATCGCATCGACGGCCGCCTCGTCGCCACGCCCCTGCTCGAGCGCAGCCTGCCCAACCTGCGGGCGATGGCCGAGCTGGCCGCGGAGACGCGCAGCCACCTCGCCCGCGGCCGGGCCGAGTTGGAAGGCCGGGTGCGGGTAACGAGCCTGCCGTTGATCCTGTCGCGCCTGCTCGCCCCGGCCCTCGGCGAGCTGCGCCGGCGTCATCCCCGCGTCGCCGTCGACCTCCTCGCCGACAATCGCAGTGCCAGCTTCGAGCGGCGCGAAGCCGACATCGCCATCCGCCTCGCCCGGCCGGCCGAGGACATCGCCATCGCCCGGCGCATCGGCGGCCTGCGCCTGACGCTCGTGCGCCTGCCCGCGACCGGCGAGCGCCGCGCCGGCGCGCCGGTGCCGATCGTCACCTATGACGAGGAACTCGCCCGCCTGCCGGAAATGCAGGTGCTGGCCGCCGCCCGCCCCGACGCACCCGTCGCCATGCGCTCCAACCAGCTCGACATCGTCGTCGAGAGCGCCATCGCCCTCGGCGCCGAGGCGATGATCCCGGACTACCTGATCGACGAAGACCCGCGGATCGCCGCCGGCGAGCGCACCGACATCGTCGCCGCGCGCGAAGTCTGGCTGCTCGTCCACCCCGAGCGCCGCCGCGCCCCGAGCGTCGCCGCCGTCGCCGACTGGATCGTCGACGTCATCGGCGGCCGGCTCGGGTGACGAAGCTGGTGTCTAGTCGGCTGACTCTGCGATCAGGTTGCGAAAAGCTGTTCGCATCGTCTTGATCTCGTCGCGTGTCAGCTGACGGCCGGCTTTCGCGCCGCATCGAATGAGAAGAACCCGGTCGTGCTCTGCGGGAACGCCCCGCTCGCTCTGCCAGTAGACCCTGATTCCGTCCTTGTCGACATCGGAGAGCCCGGCCACGTAGTCCGCGACCTCCGTTTCGACGGTTGCGGTCGCCTCCTCCTGCGACAGCGTCGTGGCGTCCGGAGCGAACGATGGCGAAGCTCCGCCCGCCGCAGCTGCCACGGCAGGCGCCTCACGGACGGACAGAAAGGAAGCTATGTCGGCAGCGACCCATTCGGATGTGGTATCTGCCTCGTGCAACAACTGATGGGACTGCGATCCGCGACTTGGGTGAATTCCCAGCAGGTGAACGCGAACACCGTAATTTTGGGCGATTTGCACGCCGACGCGAACGTCTTCGTCACCTGAAAGCAGCAGTGCTTCACTGATCGACTTCAATCGTGCCAGCTCGATCAGATCGGTCACGATCAGCGAGTCGACACCCTTCTGTTGCCCCGAGCTATTGATAAAACCGAGCCGCAGCTTGACGTCATCGAGTTCGGCGAGCTCAGCCTGATCGACCGTCGGCCGGGTGCCGCCCGTGGCGCCGTCATACCAGTAGATCCGCAAAAGCTTGCAGTCTGGCGCCCGTTGCCCCGCCACTTGCTTGAGGGCGTCAATTGCCGGCTGAGGCGACAACGTCAGATCGACGCGCCGCTTCTTGGCACCGGTCAGCGCCACGCTGCCCTGGGCGAACAGGTACCCGGCATCCACAAATACGGCAACGCGATCCAAATCCGGCACCAGAAATAGCAAGGGCTCCCGCAGGAGCCCTCAGACTGCTGACAAACCCCTGGTGTTGGCCGGGGGTTTTTGATTCAGTGGGTCATGCTGAAGGAACCTGGACCTGAACAACTGGCGATCGAGATGGTGACGCTCGATCAGCTTGTTCCGCGCGATCACCTGTTGCG
>JAKPQE010000103.1 GCA_029572955.1 Pseudomonadota bacterium | reverse complement strand
GAGCAGCTCCTGGATGTCGAGCATGCCCTCGGCGTCGATCTCCTCGATCACGGCCTTGGCGCCCTTGCCCAGACGGCGCTCGAGCGCCTCCTTGGTCAGGCCCATCTCTTCCCACTTGCGCATGTAGATGCGTCCACCGGTCATGCCGGCGCAGGCCCACGGGCCGGGGTCGCCGAGCACGACGGCGCGGCCGTCGGTCATGTACTCGAAGGCGAAGCCCTTGATGTTCGCGCGGTCGGCCATGCAGCCCTTCGAGTCGTCGAGCGGCTCGGCCGGCTCACCGGCGATCACCACGTCGGCACCCGAGAGGCGGATGCAGAAACGGGAGTCGGCGTCGCCCTGAACGAACAGGCGGCCGCGCTGGGCGCCGTAGGCGAAGGACTTGCCGACGCTGCCGTTGACGCGCTTTCCGAAGCGGTTGACGCCCTTGAGCACGCTGATCTGGCCGCCGAGCATGCACTTGCCGACGCCGTCCTGCGCGCCGCCCTGGACGTCGATGTCGACGCCGTAGACGTTGAATGCGCCGAGGCCGCCGCCGGCGACGGAGCCGTGGTCGAACTTGACGTTGACGAGCGTCTCGTCGGTCGGCTCGGGGCCGTCGCGGAAGATCCGCTCGCGCGAGATACCGCCGGCGAGCTCGGTGCCGAGCACGCGGTCGTTGGCGTTGGTCGATCGCGGGTACTCGTAGGAGAGCGGCTCGCCGCTGCGCAGCGGCCCACCGCAGACGTCCGGCACGAGCGCGGCCAGCGTCTTGCTGGCCTCCTTCTCGGGGAGCATGATCGGGCGCGACACGATGATTCCCGCCTCGGCGCGCTCGTCCGCGGTCGCCTCGACCGGAAGGTCGAGCGGCGTCAGATCGAGGTACTCCTCGAGCGGCTGGATCAGTTCGGTGATGTCGACCTTCTCGGCCGCGGCCGACTGGACGAGCAGGTCGGACCGCCCGACGAGCTCCTGCGAGTTCTCGTAGCCGAGCTGCGCGGTGATCTCACGGACCTCCTCGCCGATGCCCTTGAAGAACGTGGCGCAGGCGTCGACGGCGCGGTCGAGCTCCTGCGGGGTGAACTTCTTCAGGCCGTGCTGCTCGGCTTCCTCGACCGTCTCGATCTGTGTCGCGATACCGACGTGGCAGGTGTCGAGCTGGCAGCCACGGCAGATCGTGCAGCCGAGGCTGACCATCGCAAGCGTGCCGAAGCCGACGCGGTTGGCGCCGAGCATGTGCAGCTTGACGACGTCCCAGCCGTGGCGGTATCCGCCGTCGGCCCAGATCTCGACTCGGTTGCGGATACCGGCCTCCATCAGCGCCTGGTGAACAGCGCGGGTGCCGATGTCGCTCGGCAGGCCGACGTGGCGCAGAGCGTGCGCACGGGCCGCACCGGTGCCGCCCTCGAAGCCGGACAGCGTGATGATGTCGGCGCCCGCTTTGGCGATGCCGACGCCGATCGTGCCGATGTTCGGGACGACCGGGACCTTGACCGCGACGCGGGCGTCGGGGTTGGCCGTCTTCAGCTCGTCGATCAATTCGGCGAGGTCCTCGATCGAGTAGAGGTCGTGGTTGTTCGACGGCGAGATCAGGTCGGTGCCGGTCGTCGCGTTACGCGCGGCGGCAACCTTCTCGGTGACCTTTCGGGCCGGCAGGTGTCCGCCCTCGCCGGGCTTCGCGCCCTGGCCGATCTTGATCTCGAGCAGGTAGGAGCTGTTGAGCAGGTCGGCGGTGACGCCGAAGCGGCCCGATGCGACCTGCTGGCCGCGCCACTTCGGGTACTTGCCGATCATGTCGTGCGGCTCGCCGCCCTCGCCGTTGACGGAGAGGATGTTGATCTGCTTGGCAGCCTCGGCGTAGGCGCGGAAGGCCGTCTCGCTCTGCGAGCCGAAGCTCATCGAGGCGATCACGATCGGGTAGTCGTGATGGCCGACTTCGGCCGAGGCCTGCTCGACCGGAATCGGCTCGCGGTCGGATTTGACGTCCATGATGTGGCGCAGGCTGATCGGGTTCTCGGCTTCGAGCTCGCGCACCTTCTGGCTGTACTCGGCGTAGTCGCCGCCCTTCAGCGCGACGGCGTTGGCGGCCTTCCAGACCTTCGGGTAGAAGTGGAAGGTCTTCGCGGGCTTGGCGACCTCTTCACCGGCGAGCACGCGCTTGCG
>JAKPQE010000073.1 GCA_029572955.1 Pseudomonadota bacterium | reverse complement strand
AGCAGCGTCAGGAACTGCTTCTGCGGCACGAACGGCTCGGCGGCCATGCCTTGCACGCGGCGGCGCAGGTTCTCGGTCAGCGGCGGGCCCTGGCGGACGGCGAAAACGCCGGCCTTCTCGCGCGGGTGGTCCAAAACGTGGGCGCAATCGCCGACGGCGAAGATGTCGTCGTCGTCGAGGATCTGGAGAGTTGGGCGGACGGCTAGGAAGCCGTGGCGGTCCACCGGCAGGCCCGAGGCCTTGAACCAGGGCGCCGCGCCAGCTCGCGTCGATGCCATGACGGCATCGGCCGGTATCTTGCGGCCGCCGGCGAGGCGGACGTGATCGGCGGAGACGGCGGCAACCATCTCGCCCTCGATGAGCTCGACACCCTGGCGCTCGAGTTCCTTGCGCGCGAGGGCGCGGGCCCGGGCGTTGTGGCTGGGGAGCAGCTCGGTGCCGAGGAGGACGAAGCGGAAGGCAGCGGGGTCGATGCCGGCGCCGCGTGCCTGCATGAGGAGGCGATGGCGGGCGGCCAAAATCAGCTCGAAGCCGGCAGCGCCGGAGCCGATGACCGCAATGCGGCGGGGGCCGGAGGGTGCAAGGGCCGCCGCCTCGAGCTCGCGCCAGCGCGGCATGAAGGTGGAGATGGGCTTCACGGCCAAGGCGTGCTCGGCCGCACCCTCGATGCCGTCGAGCAGCGGCGTGATGCCGACGTCGATCGACATCAGGTCATAAGCGAGCGGCGCGCGGCCCTCGATCTCGACACGTTTCGCCTCCCGGTCGATGCCGGTGGCGACGCCGTGGACAAGCCTGACGCCGGCCCAATTGCATAGGCGGACGACGTCGATATGGCACTGGTCGTCCGTATAGTGGCCGGCGACGAGACCCGGCAGCATGCCGGAGTAGGGTGCCTCCAGCTCCTTGGCGATGCACGTTACGACGAGGCCCGGCTCGGGGCGCATGCCGAGCGCACGGATGACGGTGACGTGCGCATGTCCGCTGCCGACGAGGACGAGGTGGGTCCGCGGGATGGGCTCGGAAGCGTTCATGTGCCCTGAGCCTGGCAGCCAGGGAAATCGTTGTCGTCCATCCAGCGCAAATAGGTCTCCGCGACGGCGGTGCCGGAAACGA
>JAKPQE010000042.1 GCA_029572955.1 Pseudomonadota bacterium | reverse complement strand
GGCAGGGCCGGCGAGCAGAGCGGCATGTCCGGCATGTCCGGCATGGGTGGCATGGCCGGCGAGCAGAGCGGCATGTCCGGCATGTCCGGCATGGGTGGTATGTCCGGCGAGCAGGGCGGCATGTCCGGCATGAGCGGCATGGGCGGCATGTCCGGCGAGCAGAGCGGCATGTCCGGTATGTCCGGCATGGGCGGCATGTCCGGCGAGCAGGGCGGCATGTCCGGCATGTCCGGCATGGGTGGTATGTCCGGCGAGCAGAAGCCCGCGGGCAACCAGTAATCGCCCGACGCAACGGTTCTCGATGGCGGCGCGTTCCCGAGCGGAGCGCGCCGCTTTCGCGTCTTCGTCCGGGGCTTTTCGGATCGCGCGTCCGGCCGGGCGCCGGGTGCGGGGAAAACGGGTATCCATCCGGCGTTGAATTGCTTTAGTCTCGGCCGGCCGAGCCCCGTGTTCGGGGTCCGAGGCGGGGCGGGAGACGGTATGGGCATCTGGGAGAAGATCGGTTCGATCGCCGGCCAGCTCGCCGACCGGGTGCCGGTGCGCACGGTGATCGAGCGGCTGCGCGACCAGTTCCTCGGCGATGCCGAAGAGCGCCGGCAGATGGCCTTCACCGTCGCCATGATCGCGCTCGCCGCCAAGATGGCGAAGGCCGACGGGGTGGTGACGGCGGACGAGATCGCCGCCTTCGAGCGCCTGTTCGAAATGCCGATCGGCGAAGAGCGCAACGTTACGCGCATCTTCGACATGGCTCGCCAGGACGTTGCCGGCTTCGAGACCTATGCGCGCCAGGTCGCCGCGCTCTATCCGGACGAACCGGAGATGCTCGAGGACATCCTCGACGGGCTTTTCCAGGTGGCCGGGGCCGATGGTGCGATGCACGAGGCCGAACTCGCCTTCCTCGAAGCGGTCGCGACGGTCTTCGACATCGACGCGCGGGCGTTCTCGCGCATCAAGGCGCGCCATGTGGTCGCCGACGGTGCCGACCCCTACATCATTCTCGGCATCGATCGCACGATCGACGACGAGGCGCTGAAGAAGCACTATCGCCGGCTCGTCCGGGAGAACCATCCGGACCGCCACATCGCGCTCGGCGTGCCGCCGGAATTCGTCGCCATCGCCACCGAAAAACTCGCCGTCATCAACGAGGCCTACGATCGGATCGCCAAGGAACGGGGGCTCTGAGGCGATCGAGGAGGAAGCGTGACGCCAGACAGCCTTTTCGTCCTCGATCTCATGCCGTCGCCGAACCATGGCGAGCGCCGGGACGGCCGCGCGCCGGACATGATCGTCCTGCACTATACCGGCATGCCCGACGCCGCCTCGGCGCTTTCCTGGCTCTGCGATCCGGGTTCGGAAGTCTCGGCCCATTATTTCGTCGACGAGGACGGCCGGATCACCCAGCTGGTGCCCGAGGCGCGGCGCGCCTGGCACGCCGGCAAGGCGGCCTGGGGCGGCGAGGCGGACGTCAATTCGGCCTCGATCGGCATCGAGATCGTCAATCCCGGCCACGAGTTCGGCTATCGGGCGTTCCCGGACGAGCAGATCGAGGCGGTGATCGGGCTCTGTCTCGACATCATCCTGCGCCACGGCATCGCGCCGCATCGGGTGCTCGGCCATTCCGACGTCGCGCCGCTGCGCAAGACCGATCCGGGCGAGCTCTTTCCCTGGGTCGTGCTCGCCGATGCCGGGGTCGGCCACTACGTGCCGCCGCAGCCGCTCGGCGATCCGGCGGGCCTCGCGCTCGGGGCCGAGGGGCCGGCGGTGCGGGCGCTGCAGGCGCTGCTCTCGGTCTATGGCTACGACGTCGCGGCGAGCGGCGCCTTCGACGAGGCGACCGAGGCGGTGGTCCGCGCGTTCCAGCGGCATTTCCGCCCGGCGCGGATCGACGGCGTCGCCGATGCCTCGACGGTGCGTACCTTGAAGCGCCTCATCGACGCGCTGCCCGACGTCGCCGGCGAGATGCTGCTCGCCTGACCGTTGATGCGGACGGCCTTGACCTTTGGCGCGCGAATGCCTTTATCGGGATTGCCAGTCGGCCGGACGGCCGCTCCGACAACAGCCGAAAGGCTGTCGGGGAGGAAAGTCCGGGCTCCACGGAAACACGGTGCCGGGTAACGCCCGGCGGGGGCGACCCCAGGGAAAGTGCCACAGAAAGCAAACCGCCCGCGGCCCGTCCGCGGGTAAGGGTGAAAGGGTGGGGTAAGAGCCCACCGCGGGACCGGTAACGGGACCGGCACGGTAAACCCCACCGGGAGCAAGACCGAATAGGGGCGACGCGGGGAAACCCGGCCGGTTTCCAGGCCAGTCGCCCGGGTTGGTTGCGTGAGGCGTCCGGCAACGGGCGCCCAAGATGAATGGCCGTCACGCGGGCCGAAAAGCCCGCCCCACAGAACCCGGCTTACAGGCCGACTGGCACTTCTTTCCCAGGCGAAACCGCGGTGCGCCGCGGCGAAAGGCCCCGACAGCGGCGGCCCGCGCCGCCGCGTTGCCGGCCGGCCGTCGCAGGTTCCCGCCAACGGAATGTTAAGCCTAATCGTTTCCAATCGGAAAAGCGGCGGGTGCGTGTGTACCGGCCGCAACGGTTCCTCGATTGACGGCCCAAACTATCCCATGCTATCCCAGATCATCCCGTATCAATGGGTCGGCAGCCGCGAGATGCGCGGCGGGATTCGCCACGTGTTTCGGGCGGGTTTCGGTCCTGCCGGCCACGGCCTTCGCCAGCGGACGCGGCGGGGCGAGGGGAGGCTCGGGGATACCGATGCACGGCTTCGTTTCGACCTATACGATGAAGCTCGACGCCAAGGGCCGGGTGTCGGTGCCGGCGCCGTTTCGACAGGTGCTGGCGGCCGACGGCTTCGAGGGTCTCTACTGCTTTCCGGCGCCGGACATGCCGGCGCTCGATGCCGGCGGGAATCGCCTGCTCTCGACGCTCGAATCACGGCTCGACGGGCTGACGCCCTATTCGGAGGCGCACGATCTGCTGTCGACGGCGTTCTACGGGCTCAGCGAAATCCTCAAGCTCGACGGGGACGGCCGCATCGTTCTCACCGAGACGCTGAAATCCTATGCCGGGATCGCCAGCCAGGTGACCTTCGTCGGCCAGGCCTACAAGTTCCAGATCTGGGCGCCGGAGCGCTTCGCCGACTATCTCACCGAGGCGCGGGCGAAGGCGCGCGAGGTGCTGCGCGGCGGGACGGTGCGGTCATGACCGGCGCTGTCCATCCCGAGCCGGCCAACGGCACGGCGTGCGTTCGCCACGTCCCGGTGATGCTCGAGGAGGTGCTGCACTTCCTCGCCCCGGCGCGCGGCGGCTTCGTCATCGACGGTACCTTCGGGGCCGGCGGCTATACGCGGGCGCTGCTGTCGGCCGGCGCCGACGTGCTCGCCATCGACCGCGACCCGGACGCGATCGCCCGCGGCGCGGCGCTGGTCGCCAAGGCGAACGGCCGGCTTTGCCTGCTGCATGGCCGTTTCTCCGAACTCGACGCCCACGCCCGCGGCATTGGCCGCTCCGGGGCCGACGGCGTGGTGCTCGACATCGGCGTTTCCTCGATGCAGATCGACGAGGCCGAGCGCGGCTTCTCGTTCCGCTTCGACGGGCCGCTCGATATGCGCATGGAGCGCTCCGGCCCGAGCGCGGCCGATGTCGTCAACGAAATGCCGGAACGCGACCTCGCCCGGCTCATCGCCCTTTTCGGCGAGGAGAAGAAGTCGGGCTACGTCGCGCGGGCGATCGCCACGCGCCGGGCCGAGCGGCCGTTCGAGACGACGGCCGATCTCGCCGACGTGGTCGGGCGCGCCGTCGGGCGCCGCTTCGACGACACCATCGATCCGGCGACGCGGACGTTCCAGGCGTTGCGCATCTACGTCAACGCCGAGCTCGACGAGCTTGCCGAGGCGCTCGGCGCGGCCGAGCGGATCCTGAAACCCGGCGGCCGCCTCGTCGTCGTTTCCTTCCATTCGCTCGAGGACCGCATCGTCAAGCGCTTCCTCGCCGATCGCAGCCGGACCCATCCGGGCGGCTCGCGCCACATGCCCGAGGCGAACCTGCCGCCGGCGACCTTCACCTTGCTGGCCAAGGGCGCCGAGACGCCGGGCGAGGCCGAGTGCGCCGCCAATCCGCGCGCCCGTTCGGCGCGGCTGCGGGCGGCGGTACGCACCGACGCGCCGGCGCGGGCGATCGACATGGCCGCGCTCGGCGTTCCGCAGCTCGAAAAGCGGGGGCGGCGATGAACCGATACGTCAATGCCGGCCTCGTCGCGGTAATGATCGCGGGTGTCGCCTCGGTCTATCAGCTCAAATACGAGGTCGAACTCGCGGCCGGGCATCTCGCTTCGGTCAAGCGCGACATCGAGAAGGAGAAAGAGGCGATCGCCCTCCTGCAGGCCGAATGGAGCCTGCTCAACCAGCCGTCACGGCTGCAGGCGCTGGTCGAGCGCCACGGCGAATACCTGAAGCTGGCGCCGCTGACGGCGAGCCAGATCGGGACGCTCGCCGATGTGCCCGATCGACCGCCGCCGCCGCCGGTCGACGAAAGCGAGTTCACGGCATCGATACCGGGTCATGACCCGATTTCGACTCTTCTGGCGCAGTAGCGCAAACGCGGTTCGAGGAAAGGAACCGAAAAGTCGTTTCTAACGCATGTTCGCGTCCGGCGCGCCGCGTGGCAGACCGGGAACATGCCTGGTGGTCAAGGCGTATGGTCGTTCAGTCAGTACCCCTGTTGCCCCGCCTGGGGCGCGTCGTTTCCCGCGAACCGGTCGCGGCTCCCTCGGCGATTTCCCTCGATGGTCAGCGCAAGCGCAAGTCGGCGGCGACACGCGGCCGGCTGCGCTTCACCATGCTCGCGTTCGCCTGCGTCTACGGTGCGATCGCGGCAAAGCTGGTGCTGCTCGGCACGACGCCGCCGCCGGCCGAACAGTTCCACCTGACGGCGCAGGACACGGTGGCCGCGGCCCGTCCGGCGATTTTCGACCGCAACGGCGAGATGCTGGCGACCGATATCTCGACCGCCTCGCTCTATGCCGAGCCGCGCAAGATCGTCGATCCGGACGAGGCGGTCGAGGCGCTCTCGACGGTGCTGCCGGGCCTCGATCTCGAGCAGCTGCGCAAGCGGCTCGCCGGCGATGCCGGGTTCATGTGGATCAAGCGCGAGATCACGCCGAAGCAGCAGTCCGAGATCCTGCGCCTCGGCATTCCGGGCATCGCCTTCGTCGACGAGAACAAGCGGTTCTATCCGGGCGGACCGACCGCCTCGCACGTGCTCGGCCACGTCGATGTCGACAATCAGGGCATCGCCGGGCTCGAGAAGTTCATCGACAGCCAGGGTCTCGCCGACCTGCAGGCGCTGGGTTTCGCCAAGTCGCGGTCCTCGACGCTCGAACCGGTGAAGCTGTCGCTCGATTTGCGCGTCCAGCACGTGGTGCGCGACGAGCTCGCCCGGGCGATGGAAGCCTATCAGGCGATCGCGGCGGTCGGCATCGTCCTCGACGTGCGCAGCGGCGAAGTCATCGCGATGAGTTCGCTGCCCGATTACGACCCGAACAATCCGGCCGATGCCCTCAAGAAGGACCGCATCAACCGGGCGACCGCCGGCGTTTTCGAACTCGGCTCGACCTTCAAGCTGTTCACCACGGCGATGGCGCTCGACACCGGCAAGGTGACGCTCAACAGCTCGTTCGACGCACGCACGCCGCTGCGCTTCGGCCGCTTCTCGATCGGCGACTTCCACGCCAAGCGCCGCGTGCTGACCGTGCCCGAGGTGTTCATCTATTCCTCGAACATCGGCACCGCGAAGATGGCCCAGGCCATCGGCATGGAGGCGCAGCAGGCCTATTTCCGCCGCTTCGGCCTGTTCGACAAGCTGCAGACCGAACTGCCCGAGATCGGCGCGCCGATCGTGCCGGCGCGCTGGTCGGAAATCACCATGGCGACGACCTCGTTCGGCCACGGCATCTCGGTCGAGCCGATGCAGGCGGCGGTGGCGGCGGCGGCCCTCGTCAATGGCGGCCATCTGATCCCGCCGACCTTCTTCCCGCGCACCGCCGAGGAGGCCAGCGCCCTCGGCACCCAGGTGCTCGATCCGGAAACCAGCCGCAAGATGCGCTATCTGATGCGTCTCAACGTCGTCAAGGGGTCGGGCAAGCGGGCCGAGGTGAAGGGCTATTATGTCGGCGGCAAGACGGGCACGGCCGAAAAGGTGGTCGGCGGCAAGTATTCGTCTTCGAAACGCCTCAATACCTTTCTATCCGCCTTTCCGATGGACGAACCTCGCTATGTCGTGATGGTGACGCTCGACGAGCCGAAGGCCGCCGAGGGCGCCAGCGGCGCGACCGCCGGTGTCAATGCGGCTCCGACGGTCGGGGCGGTGATCGCCCGGATCGCGCCGATGCTCGGCGTGCTGCCGCGGCCGGAGGAGGCCGAGGCGAAAATCACCCTTGCGCACAATTGAGCCGCCGGGGCAACGCAGGTAGAGACGGGAATGGACAGGGGCCGGTACGACACCGGCCCTTCCGCCGATTGCAGGGGCACCATGAGACTTGCCGAACTGGCCGGTGACGCCGCCGAACGCATCGAAGGCGATCCCGGTACCGAGATTGCGGGACTGACCGCCGACAGCCGCAAGGCCGGGCCGGGCATGCTGTTCGCCGCGCTGCCGGGGACGAAGATCGACGGCACGGCCTTCGCCGCCGCCGCCGTGGCCGCCGGTGCGGCCGCCGTGCTCGTGCCGGAAGGCGCCGTCGTCGAGGGTCTCGGCAGTGCCGCCGTCCTTCGCGACACCGACACGCGCCGGCGCCTCGCCCTGATGGCGGCGCGCTTCTTCGGCCGCCAGCCCGAGACGATGGTCGCCGTCACCGGCACCGCCGGCAAGACCTCGATCGCTTCCTTCGTGCGCCAGATCTGGCAGGCGGCGGGGCACGCCTCGGCCGCCGTCGGCACGCTCGGCGTCACGACCGCCGCCGGCACCCGCTATGGCAGCCTGACGACGCCCGACCCGATCCGGCTCCACGAAATCCTCGCCGAACTCGCCGGCGCGGGCATCACCCATGCGGCGATGGAGGCCTCGAGCCATGGCCTCGACCAGCGCCGGCTCGACGGCGTCAGGCTGAAGGCGGCCGCATTCACCAATCTCGGCCGCGATCACCTCGACTATCACAGCGATGCCGAGGACTATTTCCGCGCCAAGCTGCGCCTGTTCGACACGCTGCTGGAGCCGGGCGCGACGGTCGTCGTCGATGCCGACGAGCCCTATGCCGACCGCGTCGCGGCGGTGGCGCGGGCGCGCGGCCTCACCCTGATGACGGTCGGCGAGGCGGGCAGCGACCTTCGCCTCGTCTCGATCGAGCGCGACGGCCATCGCCAGCATCTCGAAATCGAGGCGGCCGGCCGGCGCCACGCCGTGCTCTTGCCGCTCGTCGGGCGCTTTCAGGTGTCGAACGCGCTCGTTGCCGCGGCCCTCGCGATCGCCACCGGCGTTCTGCCGGAGGCGGCGCTCGGTGCGCTCGCCGGTCTCGAAGGCGCCGAAGGCCGCCTCGACTTCGTCGGCGCGACGGCGGAGGGTGCGCCCTGTTTCGTCGACTACGCCCACAAGCCGGAAGCGCTGGAAAAAGCGCTCGCGGCGGTCAGGCCCTTTGCGGATCGGCGGCTCGTCGTGGTATTCGGCGCCGGTGGCGATCGCGACCGGGGCAAGCGCCCCGTCATGGGGGGCATCGCCGCGGCGGGGGCCGATGTGGTGATCGTCACGGACGACAATCCGCGCAGCGAGGAGCCGGCGGCGATCCGCGCCGCGATCCTCGGCGCCGCACCGGGCGCCATGGAAATCGGCGACCGGCGCGAGGCGATCCGGGCGGGCGTTGCCATGCTCGGCGCCGGCGATGTGCTATTGGTCGCCGGCAAGGGACACGAAACGGGACAGATCGTCGGGGAGACCGTGCTGGCGTTCTCAGATCACGAGGAAGTCGCGAAGGCCCTTCGCGATCGCGAGGGACGATGAGCGAAGCGCTTTGGACCGTCGCCGACTTCGTCGCCGGCGTTGCGGGTGAACTCGTCGGCGCAGCGCCGGCGGGCGTCACCGGCATTTCCATCGACAGCCGCACGTTGGCGCCGGGCGAGGCGTTCTTCGCGATCGTCGGCGATCGTTTCGACGGCCACGGCTTCGCCGCCGCCGCGCTCGAATCGGGGGCGGCGCTCGCCGTCGTCGCGGCCGACCGGGTCGGCGAGATCGCGGCGCGGCCGCTCGTCGTCGTCGACGATCCGTTCCAGGCGCTCGAACGGCTCGGCGTCGCGGCGCGGGCCCGGGCGACGGGCAAGGTCATCGCGGTGACCGGCAGCGTCGGCAAGACCAGCACCAAGGAAATGCTGAAGCTGGCGCTCTCGCAGTCGGGCGAGACGCACGTCTCGGCGGCCTCCTTCAACAATCACTGGGGCGTGCCGCTGTCGCTCGCCCGCATGCCGGCGAATGCCGCCTTCGCCGTCCTCGAAATCGGCATGAACCACACGGGCGAGATCACGCCGCTCGTCGCCATGGTGCGCCCGCACGTCGCCGTCATCACCACGGTCGAGCCGGTGCACCTCGAGCATTTCTCCGGCATCGAGGAGATCGCCGACGCCAAGGCCGAGATCTTCACCGGCCTCGTGCCCGGCGGCGTCGCCATCCTCAATGCCGACAATCCGCTGCTCGACCGCCTCCTCGAGCGGGCCGGCGAGGCCGGCGTCGAGCGCATCGTGCGCTTCGGGCGGGCCGAGACGGCGGATGCGCGGATGCTGAAATTCGCGCCGAGCGACACCTGCTCGTGCATCTCGGCCGACATCCTCGGCAGCGACGTCGCCTACAAGATCGGCGCGCCCGGCATGCATCTCGCCATGAACAGCCTCGCGGTGCTGGCGGCCTGTCAGCTCGCCGGCGCCGACCTCGCCAAGGCGGCGCTCGGCCTTGCCGACTTCTCGGCGCAGAAGGGCCGCGGCGAGCGGCTGCAGCTCGTGATGCGCGACGGCGAGATCACCGTGATCGACGAGAGCTACAACGCCAATCCGGCCTCGATGCGGGCCGCGATCGAGCTCCTGGCGGTGGCGCGGACGGGCAGGGGCGGGCGGCGCATCGCCGTGCTCGGCGACATGTTGGAACTCGGCGAAGACAGTGAAAAGCTGCACCGCGAGCTTGCCGGCCCGCTCGAGACGGCCACCGCCGACCGCATCTATCTCGCCGGTCCGATGATGAAGGCGCTCTGGGACGTCTTGCCGCCGCACCGGCGCGGGGCCTATTCAAAGCGGTCGGCCGGTCTCGAATCAATCCTGCCGGGCGAACTCGTCCCGGGCGACGTGGTCATGATCAAGGGTTCCTTCGGCAGCAGGATGGGCATCCTGGTGGACGCGCTGAAGGCGCGCTACGGCTCGGCCTGAGGGGCGAACAGGGGTTAAAACAGAGGCATGCTCTATTTCCTCGGCGAGCTTTCCGGGCAGTTCTCCGCCCTGAACGTGTTCCGCTACACCACCTTCCGGACCGGCGGCGCGGTGATGACGGCGCTGCTTTTCGTGTTCCTGTTCGGGCCGGCGATCATCAACTGGCTGCGCGTGCGCCAGGGCAAGGGCCAGCCGATCCGCGAGGACGGGCCGAAAGGCCACCTGATCACCAAGCAGGGCACGCCGACGATGGGCGGCATCATGATCCTGCTCGGGCTCGTGGTGGCGACGCTGCTGTGGGCGAACCTCACCAGCATCTACGTCTGGGCGGTGCTCGGAGTGACCGTCGGCTTCGGCCTCATCGGCTTCTACGACGACTTCCTGAAGGTCAAGAAGTACTCGCACAAGGGCTTCGGCGGCCGCTCGCGGCTGCTGCTCGAAGCGCTCATCGCCGGCATCGCGGTCACCATCATGATGCTGTGGGGCGAGCAGAAGTCGAGCACCGATCTCGCCTTTCCGTTCGTCAAGGACTTCATGCTCAATCTCGGCTTCTTCTTCGTGCCGTTCGGCATGTTCGTGATCGTCGGGGCGGGCAATGCGGTCAATCTCACCGACGGTCTCGACGGCCTCGCCATCGTGCCGGTGATGATCGCGGCGGGCACCTTCGGCCTCATCGCCTATCTCGCCGGCCACGTCACCTTCGCCGACTACCTGCAGATCCACTATGTCGAGGGCGCCGGCGAACTCGCCATCATCTGCGGCGCGATCCTCGGTGCCGGTCTCGGCTTCCTGTGGTTCAACGCGCCGCCGGCCTCGATCTTCATGGGCGACACCGGCTCGCTCGCCCTCGGCGGCATGCTCGGCGCGACGGCCGTGGCGATCAAGCACGAGATCGTGCTCGCCATCGTCGGCGGCCTGTTCGTGCTCGAGGCCTCGAGCGTCATCATCCAGGTCGCCTCGTTCAAGCTGACCGGCAAGCGCGTCTTCAAGATGGCGCCGATCCATCATCACTTCGAGCATCTCGGCTGGACCGAGCCGCAGATCGTGATCCGCTTCTGGATCATCGCCTTCGTGCTCGCCCTCATCGGCCTGACCACGCTGAAATTGAGGTAGGCGCATGATCCCGGTCACCGGTTTCGAGAACAGGAAAGTCGCGATCCTCGGGCTCGGCCGCTCCGGCCTTGCCGCGGCGCGGGCGCTGAAGGCCGGCGGGGCGATCCCGGTCTGCGGCGACGACAACACGGCCTCGGTCGAGGCGGCGGCGCGCGAGGGCTTCGCGACGGCCGACCTTGCCGATCCGGCGTCCTACGAGGGCGTCGCGCTGCTCGTTCTCAGCCCCGGCATTCCGCATCTCTATCCGCACCCGCATCCGGCCGTCGCGACCGCCTTCGAGGCGGGCGTGCCGGTCGACAATGACGTCGGCCTGTTCTTTACCGCCGTCGAGGACTGGCGCTCCGCGGCGCTCGCCAGCCTCGTGCCGGACGACGAGGACGCCGGGCCGTTGCTCGAGGACCTGATCGAGGACGTGATCGCCGGCGACATCGAGCAGCCGGGCCCGAAGGTCGTCTGCATCACCGGCTCCAACGGCAAGTCGACGACGACGGCGCTGATCGGCCACATCCTCGCCGAGGCCGGCCTCGGCGTCGCGGTCGGCGGCAATATCGGGTGCGGCGTGCTCGACCTCGACCCGCCCGAGCAGCTCGACACGATCTACGTGCTCGAACTCTCCTCGTACCAGACGGAGCTCGCCCGGGCGCTTGCCCCGGACGTCGCCGTCTTCCTCAACCTGTCGCCGGACCACCTCGATCGGCACGGCGGGTTCGGCGGCTATTTCGCAGCCAAGCGGCGCCTGTTCGAGATGGCGAGCGGGTCGACGGCGGTCGTCGGCGTCGACGAGCAGGAGGGGCGGTTCCTCGCCAATTCCCTGCGTTTCGACGCCGAGACGTCGATGCCGGTGATCGAGATTTCGGCCAAGCGCGATCTCTCCGGCCACGACGGGGCGGTCTATGTCGAGGACGGCCATCTCGTCGAGACCTTCAATGGCCGCGAGGCGGGCCGCGTCGATCTTGCCCCGGCGCGGGCGCTGGCCGGCCGGCACAACTGGCAGAACGCGGCCGCAGCCTATGCCGCCTGCCGCTCGCTCGGCCTCGAAGCGGACGAGATCGCCGCCGGGCTCGCGAGCTTTCCCGGCCTGCCGCACCGCATGGAGCGGGTCGGCGAGCGGGGTGGCGTGCTCTTCGTCAACGATTCCAAGGCGACCAATGCGGATGCCGCCGAAAAGGCGCTGCTGTCCTACGAGCGCGTGCGCTGGATCGCCGGCGGCAAGCCGAAGGAAGGCGGCATCGCGGCGCTGACGCCGCTGTTCGGGCGGATCGCCAAGGCCTACCTCATCGGCGAGGCGGCAGCGGATTTCGCCGCGACGCTCGGAGCGACGCCGCACGTCGTCTCGGGCACGCTCGCCGAGGCCGTCGCCGCGGCGGCCGCCGAGGCCGCGCCCGGCGAGGTCGTGCTGCTGTCGCCGGCCTGCGCCAGCTTCGACCAGTTCCGCGATTTCGAGGCGCGCGGCAAGGCCTTCCGGGACCTCGTGCTCGCGCTCGAGGGCGTGACGGCGGTCGGGGGCGAGGGCTGATGGTTTCACGCGCCGACCGCAGTGCCTTCGCGGAGTGGTGGTGGACGGTCGACCGTCTGCTGGTCGCCGCGCTGGCGGTGCTGCTGGTCGGCGGCATCGTGCTTTCCTTCGCCGCGAGCCCGCCGGTCGCCGAGCGCATCGGCCTCGAGCCCTATTATTTCGTCAAGCGCCAGGCGATGTATCTCGTTCCGGCGCTCGGCATCCTCATCGTCACCTCGTTCCTGACGCCGCGCCAGGTGCGGCGGGTGGCGCTCGTCGTCTTCGTCGTCTCGCTCCTGCTGATGGCGCTGACCCTCGTCGTCGGCGTCGAGATCAAGGGCGCGCGGCGCTGGATCGATTTCGGCGTGATGTCGCTGCAGCCCTCGGAATTCGCCAAGCCGGCCTTCGTCGTGATCGCCGCCTGGCTCTTTGCCGAGAGCATCGACAAGCGCGACGTGCCCGGCAACATCCTGTCGGTGGCGCTGCTCGTGCTGTTCGCGGCGCTGCTCATCGCCCAGCCGGATTTCGGCCAGACCATGCTCGTGACCATCGTCTGGGGCGCCATGTTCTTCATGGCCGGGCT
Organism: Pseudomonadota bacterium; assembly: GCA_029572955.1. Classification (GTDB taxonomy): domain Bacteria; phylum Pseudomonadota; class Alphaproteobacteria; order Rhizobiales; family JAKPQE01; genus JAKPQE01. The sequence continues at coordinate 19,297 of JAKPQE010000042.1, read as the reverse complement.
GCCCTGGCCGTGGATCTTCGCGCTCGCCGGCGCCGGCGCGGGCGGCATCTTCACCGCCTACCTGCTCATTCCGCACGTCGCGGGGCGTATCGACCGGTTCCTGAAGCCGGGCACGGGCGACACCTTCCAGGTCGACACGGCGATCGAATCGATCCTCAAGGGCGGCTGGTTCGGCCGCGGCCCGGGCGAGGGTACGGTGAAGCGCATCCTGCCGGACAGCCACACGGACTTCATCTTCGCGGTGGCGGCCGAGGAATTCGGCATCATCGTCTGTCTGTTCCTCGTCTTCCTGTTCGCGATCATCGTCCTGCGCGGGCTGATGCACGCCCATCAGGAAGACAACACCTTCATCCGGCTCGCCACCGGCGGCCTCGCGGTGCTGTTCGGCATCCAGGCGGCCATCAACATGGCGGTCAATCTGCAACTCATGCCGGCCAAGGGAATGACGCTCCCCTTCATCTCCTATGGCGGCTCCTCGCTCATGTCGATCGCCTTCGGAATGGGCATGCTGCTGGCGCTGACGCGGCGGCGGCTGCGCACCGACCGGCTCGTCGGCGGCAAGGTGCCCGGTCCGCGCGGCCTGGTCGGATCACTGGAGTAACGGGTAATGGCGGGTACCATCCTGCTGGCCGCCGGCGGCACCGGCGGACATCTTTTCCCGGCGCATGCGCTGGCGAGCGAACTCGCCCGGCGCGGCTGGGACGTCGACCTCGCCACCGACGAGCGCGCCGAGCGCTACGGCGCGCGCTTTCCGGCGCGCACCATCCACATCATCTCGTCGGCGACGATCGGCGGCGCCTCGCCGGTGGCGCTCGCCCGGGCCGCCTTCCTGATCGGCAAGGGCATCGCCCAGTCGATCAAGCTGATCCTCGCGCTGAAGCCGAAGGTGATCGTCGGTTTCGGCGGCTATCCGACGCTGCCGCCGCTGTTCGCGGCCGCCTTCCGCGGCATCCCGGTGGTATTGCACGAGCAGAACGCCGTCGTCGGGCGCGCCAACCGGCTGATGATTGCCCGCGCGACGGCGATCGCGACGAGCTTCGACAAGGTCGATCATCTCGGCGACGGGGCCGGGCGGGCGGTGCGGACCGGCAATCCGGTGCGCGACCACATCGTCGAGGTGGCGCGCGTGCCCTACGTCGCGCCGGAGGCCGACGGAACCTTCCGCCTCCTCGTTTTCGGCGGCAGCCAGGGCGCGCGCTTCTTCAGCGACATCGTTCCGGCGGCGCTCGCCAAGCTCGACGAGCGCACCCGCGCCCGCTTCCGCGTGTCGCAGCAGTGCCGCGCCGAGGACCTCGCCCGGGTGCGCGACGCCTATGACCGGATCGGCGTCGAGGCCGATCTCGGCTCGTTCTTCGTCGACATGGCCGAGCGGCTGTCGGAGGCCAATCTGGTGATCGGCCGGGCCGGGGCCTCGACCGTCGCCGAACTCGGCGTCGTCGGCCGGCCGTCGATCCTCGTGCCCTATCCGCACGCCCTCGACCACGACCAGAAGGTCAATGCCGAGGCGCTGTCGAATTGCGGTGCGGCGCTCGTCATCGACCAGACGGGCTTGACGGCGGCCCGCCTCGCCGGCGAATTGTCACGTTTCATCGGCGAACCGGCGCGGCTGCAGAGAATGGCGGCGGCGGCGCGGCTCGCCGGACGGCCGGATGCGGTGTCGCGTCTCGCCGATCTCGTCGAGCGGGTGGCGCGCGGCGAGATGCCGAAGGTCGGCCGGTCCGCGAAGGCCGGCAAGCAGGGAGGTGCGGACGCATGAAGATGCCCCGCGACATCGGGCCGATCCATTTCGTTGGCATCGGCGGTATCGGCATGAGCGGCATCGCCGAGGTGCTCGCCAATCTGGGATATCGGGTCCAGGGAAGCGACGTGGCCGAAAGCGCCAATGTCCTGCGTCTGCGCAACAAGGGCATATCCGTGGCGATCGGCCACGAGGCCGGCAATCTCGGCGAGGCGCAGGTGGTCGTCGTCTCCTCGGCGATCAAGCGCGACAATCCCGAACTCCAGGCGGCGCGCTCGCGGCTCCTGCCGGTGGTGCGCCGGGCCGAGATGCTGGCCGAGCTGATGCGGCTGAAATCCTCCGTGGCGGTGGCCGGCACGCACGGCAAGACGACGACGACCTCGATGGTCGCGGCGCTGCTCGATGCCGGCGGTCTCGACCCGACGGTCATCAACGGTGGCATCATCAACGCCTACGGCACCAATGCCCGGCTCGGCGGCGGCGAGTGGATGGTGGTCGAGGCGGACGAATCGGACGGCACCTTCGTGCGCCTGCCGGCGGATGTCGCGATCGTCACCAACATCGATCCCGAGCATCTCGACCATTACCGGACCTTCGAGAAGGTGCGCGAGGCGTTCCACCAGTTCGTCGAGAACGTGCCGTTCTACGGCTTTGCCGTGATGTGCATCGACCACCCGGAGGTGCAGTCGCTGATCGGCCACATCACCGACCGGCGCATCATCACCTATGGCGAGAACCCGCAGGCCGACGTGCGCTTCATGGACATCGACACGCGGGGCGCGGTGTCGCATTTCTCGATCGTCGTGCGCGACCGGGCGAGCGGCACCGAGACGCGGATCGACGACGTGCAGCTGCCGATGCCCGGCCGCCACAACGTCTCCAACGCCACGGCGGCGATCGCGGTGGCGTACCAGCTCGGCATCGGGCCCGAGCAGATCAGGACGGGCCTTGCGGCGTTCGGCGGCGTCAAGCGGCGCTTCACCCACACCGGCGTCTGGAACGGCATCGACGTCTTCGACGACTACGGCCATCACCCGGTCGAGATCGCGGCGGTGCTGAAGGCGGCCCGCTCGGCGACCAAGGGCCGGGTCATCGCCGTCGTCCAGCCGCACCGCTACAGCCGCCTGAAGAACCTCTTCGACGAGTTCTGCACCTGCTTCAACGACGCCGACACGGTGATCGTCGCGCCGGTCTATCCGGCCGGCGAGGCGCCGATCGAGGGGGCGGACCGCGACGCGCTCATCGTCGGCCTGAAGGCCCGCGGCCATCGCCACGTGCTGCCGCTCGAGGGGCCGGACTATCTCGCCGGCCTCATCGCCGGCACGGCCAGGCCCGGCGATTTCGTCGTCTGCCTCGGCGCCGGCAACATCTCGCAATGGGCCAATGCCCTGCCGCGCGAGCTCTCGGTGTTCGGGCCGGAGACGGGAGGCCAGTCGTGACGGCGACGATCTCCGACGCGCTGGTCGAGGCGCTTGCGGGCAAGGTCCGCGGCCGGCTCGAGCGCCATGCCGAGCTTGCGCCGCTGACCTGGTTCCGCGTCGGCGGCCCGGCCGAGCTGCTCTACAGCCCGGCCGACGAGGCCGATCTTGCCGATTTCATGAAGGCGCTGCCGGCCGAGGTGCCGGTGACGGTGATCGGCCTTGCCTCCAACCTGCTCGTGCGCGAGGGCGGGGTGCCGGGGGTGGTCATCCGCCTCGGGCGCGGCTTCAACGGCATCGCCGTCGAGGACGGCCATCGCATCCGGGCCGGAACGGGCGTGCCCGATTCGCGCGTTGCGCGCGCGGCGGCGGACGCCGGCATCGGCGGCCTCGTCTTCTATCGCGGCATTCCCGGCGGCATCGGCGGGGCGCTCCGGATGAACGCCGGCTGCTACGGCACCGAGACGAAGGACCGGCTCGTCGAGGCCCGCGCCGTCGATCGGGCCGGCAATATCCGCGTCCTCACCAACGCCGATTTCGGCTACGCCTATCGCCATTCCTCGGCGCCGGCCGACCTCGTCTTCACCGAGGCGCTGTTCCAGGGCGAGCCGGGCGACCCGGCGGCGCTCGTCGCGGCGATGGACGAAATCACCCAGTCGCGCGAGGCGAGCCAGCCGGTGAAGAGCCGGACGGGCGGCTCGACCTTCAAGAACCCGCCGGGCGGCAAATCCTGGCAGCTCATCGACGCGGCCGGATGCCGCGGCCTGATGATCGGCGAGGCCCAGGTGTCGGAGATGCACTGCAACTTCCTCATCAACACCGGTTCGGCCACCGCCTACGACATCGAACTGCTCGGCGAGACGGTACGTCGCCGGGTGCGCGAGACGAGCGGTGTAGAACTCGACTGGGAGATCAAGCGTATCGGTGAATTCGCCGAAGGACGCGTGGTCACGCCGTTCCTCGACTGAGGCGATATGGCCGGTACGATCCCGGTGCCGGCCCGGAATATTTGCGGTGAGGCCTTGAGCCCGGCGCAAGCCTCTGATTCAGTTTTCCCATTGCTATCGAGTTGAGTCGCAGGCGTCCCGCCAGCCGTGCCCGGCAAGGGCGACCGGGGGTTGGGTGTCGGCGGCTCGTGCCGCGCCGCAGTCGGCGCGTATCGAGGAAAGGGGAGCCGATGTCGAAGCAACGCGTCGCCGTTCTGATGGGCGGCTGGTCTTCGGAGAGGCCCGTCAGCCTGTCGTCGGGAAATGCCTGCGCGGATGCGCTGGAGCGCGCCGGCTTTCGGGTGACGCGGGTCGACGTCGACCGGAACATCGCATCGGTGCTGGAGGAGCTGCGGCCGGATGTCGCCTTCAACGCCCTGCACGGTCCCTATGGCGAGGACGGCACGATCCAGGGCGTGCTCGAGATCCTCGAAATCCCCTACACCCATTCGGGCGTGCTGGCCTCGGCGCTGGCGATGGACAAGCAGCGGGCCAAGGCGGCGTTCCGTGCCTTCGGCGTGCCGGTCGCCGAGTCGGTCGTCGTGCATCGATCGGTCGCGGCCGAGCAGCACGTGATGAAGCCGCCCTACGTCGTCAAGCCGGTGCGCGAGGGCTCCAGCGTCGGCGTCTTCATCGTCTCGGAGGACATGCGCTTCCCGCCGCAGGAGCTGCACTCCTCGGAATGGCCCTATGGCGAGATCGTGATGGTCGAACGCTACATCGCCGGGCGGGAACTGACCTGCGCGGTGATGGGCGACGTCGCCCTCGGCGTGATCGAAATCGTGTCGGAAGGACACAAGTTTTATGATTTCGACGCCAAGTATGCGCCGGGCGGCTCGCGGCACGTCTTGCCCGCGGAAATTTCACCGAAAATTTACCAAGATGTACAGAAGCTAACCCTGGCGGCGCATCAGGCGCTCGGGTGTCGCGGGATCAGTCGGGCCGATTTCAGGTTCGACGACCGGCTGCACGGAACGGGTGAGCTGATCTGCCTCGAAGTGAATACGCAGCCGGGAATGACGGCGACGTCGCTGGTTCCAGAACTGGCGGACTATGCCGGTCACTCCTTCGAAGATCTCGTGAGTTGGATGGTGGAGGACGCTTCGTGCAATCGCTGATTACGCGGTTGAATCCGTCGACGGGCAGGGGCGGGCAGGCGCTGGACGCCGCCGAGGCCGGCGCGGATGCCGGCCTGCGCGCGCGCGCCTGGCTGATGCTGCCTGCAAGGCTGCGGCGACGGATGGCACGATTCGATCTCAACGACGTGAAGCTGCCGCGCGGTACCGAACTCGTCCTCGGCGCGGCGTTTCTCGGCGCGACCATCTTTTACGGCGCCAGCCTCGGCGAAGGCGCGGGCGACCTCGGCCGCGGCGCCGAACGGATCGCCTCGCGGGCGACCGCGGCGCTCGGCTTTTCCATCACCGCGGTCAAGCTTTCCGGCCAGCGCGAGGCCGACGAGGAGACGATCCTCGCCTATCTCGGCGTGATGCCTGGCACCTCGCTGCTCGTCTTCGATGCCGAAGCGGCGCGCCAGCGCCTTGCCGAATTGCCCTGGGTGGCGAGCGCGGCGGTGCAGAAGCTCTATCCCGGCACGCTGGTCGTCACGATGACCGAGCGCCGGCCGTTCGCCCTCTGGCAGCACGACCAGAAGGTCTCGCTGATCGACGAGACCGGCCACGTCATCGACGACGACGAGCCGGGCCGCTTCACGCAACTGCCGCTGTTCGTCGGCGCCGGTGCCGAGACGCGGGCCTACGAGCTGATGGACGGCCTCGGTACCTATCCCAATCTGAAGGAGCGGCTGAAGGCGGCGGTGCTCGTTGCCGAACGGCGCTGGAACCTCGTGATGCGCGACGGCGTCGAGGTGCGGCTGCCCGAGAACGATGCCGACGCGGCGCTCGCCCGGCTCGACCGGCTCGATCGCGAGGACGGCATCTTCGCCAAGGACGTCGCCGGCATCGACCTCAGGTTCGAGGGGCGGCTGATCGTCAGGCTGACCGAGGCGGCGCAGACGCGCCGGGCCGAGGCGGCCAAGGGCAATGCCAGCGTCAAGCCACGCAAGGGGTCGGAGACATGAGCCAGTCCGACCGCCGCTATTCCTGCCTGAAGCCGCTGCCGAGCCGGCGCTCGACCATCGTTTCGGTGCTCGACGTCGGCACCAGCAAGGTCGCCTGCCTGATCGCCCGGCTGAAGCCGCGCGAGGCCGGCGACGTGCTGCGCGGCCGCACCCACACGATCGAGGTGCTCGGCATCGGCCACCATCGCTCCGCCGGCGTGAAATCCGGCGTGATCGTCGATCTCGACGCGGCCGAGCATTCGATCCGCCACGCCGTCGACGCCGCCGAGCGGATGAGCGGGATCACGGTCGAATCGCTGATCGTCAACGTCTCGGCCGGCCGCATCGGCTCGGAAACCTTCTCGGCCAGCGTCTCGCTCGCCGGCCACGAGGTCGAGGAAGACGACATTCACCGGGTGCTCGCCGCCGGCAGCACCCATTCGGTTCGCGAGGGCAGGCGGGTCGTCCACTCGCTGCCGATCGGCTACGCCCTCGACGGCAATCGCGGCATCGCCGATCCGCGCGGCATGCTGGGCGACCGGCTCGGCGTCGACATGCACGTGCTGTCGGCCGACGTCGCGCCGCTGCGCAATCTCGAACTGTGCATCAACCGCTGCCACCTGCAGGTCGAGGCGATGGTGGCGACGCCCTATGCCAGCGGGCTTTCGACCCTCGTCGACGACGAGGCCGAGCTCGGCGTCGCGGCGGTCGACATGGGCGGCGGCACGACGACGGTCGCGGTCTTCGTCGAAGGCCAGCTCGTTCATGCCGATGCGATCGCGCTCGGCGGCCACCACGTGACGATGGACATCGCGCGCGGCCTCTCGACCCGGCTCGCGGATGCCGAGCGGATCAAGACGCTCTACGGCTCGGCGCTGGCGAGCGCCGCCGACGACCGCGACATCCTCACCGTCCCGCCGGTCAGCGAGGACGATCGCGACACGCCGAACCACATTCCGCGGGCGGCGCTGACGCGGATCATCCGGCCGCGGGTCGAGGAAATCCTGGAACTGGTGCGCGACCGGCTGACGGCGAGCGGCTTTGCCTCGCTGGTCGGCCGGCGGCTGGTGATCACCGGCGGGGCGAGCCAGCTCACCGGCCTTTCGGAAGTGGCGCGCCGGATCGTCGCGCGCAACGTCCGGCTCGGCCGGCCGCTCGGCATCGCCGGGTTGCCCGAGGCCGGCAAGGGGCCGGCCTTCGCCACCGTCGTCGGCCTCCTGATCTACCCGCAGGTCGCGCCGATCGCCTACTACGAATCGCGCCGGCCGCGCCGGCTGCTGACCGGGACGGACGGCTACTTCGCCCGTGTCGGCCAGTGGATACGGGACAGCTTTTGAAGGACTTAACAACGAGGCGTCTGTGAGGAGCCGACCGCATAGCAAAGGTCGGGACACGAGAGACAAAACGCCGGTCCCGATGCGGACGGCCAGGGAACTGACGAGGAAGCCATGACCATCAATTTGCAGATGCCTGACATCAAGGAGCTGAGGCCGCGGATCACGGTCTTCGGCGTGGGCGGTGCCGGCGGCAACGCCGTCAACAACATGATCGAGACCGGGCTTCAGGGCGTCGACTTCGTCGTCGCCAACACCGATGCCCAGGCGCTCTCCGGATCGCGCGCCGAGCGGCTGATCCAGATGGGCGTCGCGGTCACCGAGGGCCTCGGCGCCGGCTCGCAGCCGGAGGTCGGCCGGGCGGCCGCCGAAGAGGTGATCGACGAGATCAACGACCATCTCAGCGGCGCCCACATGGTGTTCATCACCGCCGGCATGGGCGGCGGCACGGGCACCGGCGCGGCGCCGGTGATCGCGGCCGCGGCGCGCCAGATGGGCATCCTCACCGTCGGTGTCGTCACCAAGCCATTCCATTTCGAAGGTCAGCGGCGCATGCGCGTCGCCGATGCGGGTCTTTCCGAGCTGCAGAAGTCGGTCGACACCCTCATCACGATCCCGAACCAGAACCTCTTCCGCATCGCCAACGAGAAGACGACCTTCGCGGACGCCTTCGCGATGGCCGATCAGGTGCTCTATTCGGGCGTTGCCTGCATCACCGACCTGATGGTCAAGGAAGGCCTCATCAACCTCGACTTCGCCGACGTGCGCTCGATCATGCGCGGCATGGGCAAGGCGATGATGGGCACCGGCGAGGCCTCGGGCGACAAGCGCGCCCTGCAGGCGGCCGAGGCGGCGATCGCCAATCCGCTGCTCGACGAGGTGTCGATGCGCGGTGCCCGCGGTCTCCTCATCTCGATCACCGGCGGCAAGGACCTCACCCTGTTCGAGGTCGACGAGGCCGCCACCCGCATCCGCGAGGAGGTCGATCCGGAGGCCAACATCATCCTCGGCGCGACCTTCGACGACAGCCTCGAGGGCGTGATCCGCGTGTCGGTGGTCGCCACCGGCATCGACCTGGAAGTCCGCGAGGACGTGACCCCGGCCGAAATGCGCATGACCCAGCTGACCGAGCGGCTGAAGACCGTCTCGGCGCCGGTCCGTCCGGCCCAGCCGGCGATCGCCACGCAGCCCGTCGCCACCGCGCCGGCCCCGGTCGCCGCTCCGGCGCCGGTCGCTCCGGCCGCCGAAGCGCAGGCCCGCATCGAGCGCGAGCTGGCGATCCCCGAGCCGACCCCGGCCGCTGCCGATCCGGAGGTGACCATCGAGCCGTTCGTTCCGAACGCCGCGGCCTTCGCCGCGCCCGAGCCGATCGTCGACGAGGAGCCGGCCGCGCCGATCGCCGAAGAGCCGATGCGCGTCGAGAAGGCGTTCATCCCGCCGGTGCCCGAGCGGGCCGCGAATCGCATGCCGCGGGTCGAGGACTTCCCGCTCGTCGCCCAGCGCGAAATGCGCCAGGCCGAGGGCGGTCAGCCGGAAGCGCATGACGAGAAGGGCCCGATCGGCCTGCTGCGCCGTCTCGCCCATGTCGGCCTCGGCCGTCGCGAGGACCAGCACGAGGTCGAGGAAGCCCCGCAGCCGCAGCCGCGCCGCGAGCCGGCCGTGAGCCGCGAGGCCCCGACGGTGCGCGCCGAGCAGCCGGTCCGGGCCGAGCATGGCCACGCGCCCGCGCCGCAGCAGCGGCCGATGGCCCGTCCGCCGATGCACGATGCGCCGGCCGCCGAGGCCCGCCCGGCCGCGCCGGCGCCGCAGGCGCCGCGTCCGGCCGCTCCGCAGGGCCAGGACCCGCACTACAAGCCGCGCCAGGGCGACCTCGATCCGCATGGCCGAGCGGTGCCGCGCCGGCCGGCCGTCGAGGACGATCAGCTGGAAATCCCGGCGTTCCTGCGCCGTCAGGCCAACTGATCCGGCTACACCAACCGGTCCAAAAGGGCCCGGATCGCGACAGCGGTCCGGGCCCTTTTTTGCACCACGGCAAGTCGTTCGGCGCGTTAACTTTTTCGGCGCTGGCGGCGGCTGGAAGAGGTAACAAAGCGTAAGAAAGCGTGATTTGGTCTGCCGGCCTCCAGAGCATAATCTGCAGCGGACGAAAGCGGGGACTGAAAGGCGCCGACCGGCATCCCCTAGCCGGGGGCAGGCGCCGCGGGCAGATCGCGTGGGGCGATCGCCGAGCCGTCCAGTAGGACGTGACCTGAGACACCGGGTCGACCGTTCCCGCAACGGCTACGAGGCAAGGACAGGTCATGGCACGACATAGCACCGGCTTCCAGACCACTGTGCGCGATCGGGTAACGCTCGACGGTATCGGGGTTCACAGCGGCAAACCGGTCTCGATGTCCATCCTTCCCGCCGACGCCGACACCGGCGTCGTCTTCCTTCGGACCAATCTTCCCGGCAGCCGGGACGTCGAAATCCCGGCGAATGTCCGTTCGGTCTCGGCGACCGAGCTGTGCACCGTGCTCGGCGACATGTCCGGCGCCTTCGTCGCCACGGTCGAGCATCTGGTCGCCGGCCTTTCCGGCCTCGGCATCGACAACGTGCTGATCGAGATCGACGGCGCCGAAGTGCCGATCATGGACGGCAGCGCCCACGATTTCGTCGATGCGATCGATCAGGTCGGCATCGCCACGCTGCGCACGCCGCGCCGCTACATCAAGATCCTGAAGCCGATCCGCGTCGAATCCGGCGCTGCCTTCGGCGAGCTTCGGCCCTATGACGGCCTGCGCATGGAAGTCGAGATCGACTATCCGAGCGCGCTGATCGGCCGCCAGCGCTTCGCCGCCGACATGACGCCGGCGGTGTTCCGCCGCGACGTGGCGCGGGCCCGCACCTTCGGCTTCCTGTCCGACGTCGAGCGGCTCTGGGCCGCCGGCTACGCGCTCGGCTCGTCGCTCGAAAATTCTGTCGTCCTCGCCGAGGACCGGATCGTCAATCCGGAAGGCCTGCGCTGGACCGACGAGTTCGTCCGCCACAAGGTTCTCGACGCGATCGGTGACCTGGCGCTCGCCGGCGCGCCGATTCTCGGCTGTTACCGCTCCTATCGCGGCGGCCACAAGCTCAATTCGGCCATGGTCGCGGCGCTCTTCGCCGACCCCGAGGCCTGGACCTACGAGACCGCGACCATCACGCGCGAGAGCGGCCATGCCGATCTCTCCGCCGGCGTCCCGGTGCCGGCCTTCGGTCCGGACGTTTCCTGAAACGAACGCACGCCTCAGGCCGTCCGCGACAAGGCTTCGTTAACGCTCGCCACAAAAAAGCCGGAAGCTGCGGCGAGGAAAGTGGCGGGAGCAATTCGTTTAGGTTAAGAAAAGCATCTGCCGCCGAGTTCTATCCCAGAACCGGGCGAGCGTGTTGCTGCGTTGGGACCTAGCATGATCGATCGTTCGCATTTCACCGACCGAGTTGCCGCCGGCCGCTGGCGGAAACGCGCGCTTCTCGGCGTCGCCGCCCTGACGCTGGCCATCTCGCTGTCGGCCTGCGCGTCCAAGAAGGACGACGAGGATCTGGTCGAGACCGAGCCGGCGGACCAGCTCTACAACGACGGTCTGGCGCTTTCCAACATCGGCAAGTACGGCCCGGCCGCCAAGAAGTTCGAGTCGGTCGACCGGCTGCATCCCTATTCGCAGTGGGCCAAGAAGTCGCTGGTGATGAGCGCCTTCTCCTACTACAAGGCCGGCGCCTACGACGACGCCATCCAGGCGGCGCAGCGCTTCGTGACGCTGCATCCCTCGAGCCCGGACGCGGCCTACGCCTATTACATCATGGGCCAGAGCTATCTGAACCAGATGCCCGACATCACCCGCGATCAGGCGCAGACGAAGAAGGCGCTGGCGGCGTTCAACGAGATCGTCGCCCGCTTCCCCGATTCCGAATATGCCGCCGACGCCCGCCACAAGATCATCATCACTTACGACCAGCTGGCGGGTAAGGAGATGGAGGTCGGGCGCTACTATCTGAAGCGGCGCAACTATGTCGGCGCGATCACCCGCTTCAAGGCGGTGGTGACGGAAGCGCAGACGACCCGCCATGTCGAGGAGGCGCTGATGCGCCTGACCGAGGCCTATATGGCGCTCGGCGTCGTCAACGAGGCGCAGACGGCCGCCGCGGTGCTCGGGCACAACTTCCCGAACAGCCCGTGGTACAAGGACGCCTACGACCTGCTGGCGTCGGGCGGCCTCGAGCCGCGCGAGGACCAGGGCTCCTGGATCAGCAAGGCGCTGCGCAAGGCCAAGCTCGGCTGACCGCCGGGGCCGAACGAAGTGGAGAAGGCCGGGGGCGCCGCCCGCCGGCCTTTTTTTGTTGCCCGCCGCGCTGCCGTCCGGGCGCCGGGGGGCTTCGGCTTGCCGTTGGATTTCTGCGATTTCGGCTTTCCCGCGCGGCGAATGGGACATATCTTCCCGACTGCCGTCGGCGGCGGCGATTGCTCGTTTCTCCTCGCTTCGGACCCGCAATGCTCGGCCAGATCTCGATTCGCGATATCGTCCTGATCGACCGGCTGGATCTCGATTTTTCGCCGGGGCTGACGGTGCTGACCGGCGAGACCGGCGCGGGCAAGTCGATTCTCCTCGATGCTCTTTCGCTCGCCCTCGGCGCGCGCGGCGACGGCTCGCTGGTGCGCCACGGCGCCGAGCAGGGCCAGGTCGTTGCCGCCTTCCACCTGCCGGCGGGGCATCCGGTCGAGGCGCTGCTCGCCGACAACGGCATCGATATCGAGGACACGCTGATTCTTCGCCGCGTCCAGTCGGCCGACGGGCGCAGCCGCGGCTCGGTCAACGACCAGCCGGCGAGCATCGGCCTGATGCGCCAGATCGGCATGGCGCTCGTCGAAATCCACGGTCAGCACGACGCCCGCGCGCTCGTCGACGCGGCGACCCACCGGGCGCTGCTCGACGCCTTTGCCGGGCTCGATGGCAAGGTCGGCGAGGTGGCGGCGCTGTGGCGGGCGCTCGGTGAGGTCGAGCGGCGGCACAAGGCCTTTGCCGCCCGCGTCGAGGACGCGGCGCGCGAGACCGAATACCTGCAGGCGGCGGTCGCCGAACTCGGCAAGCTGGCGCCGGCGGCGGGCGAGGAAGAGGCGCTCGCCGAACGGCGCCAGACGATGATGGCGGCGGAAAAGATCGCCGGTGATCTCAACGAGGCTTTCGAGGTGTTGAGCGGCAACGGCTCGCCGGTCCCGGCGCTTGCCGGGGCGGTGCGGCGGCTCGAACGCAAGAGCGCGCAGGCGCCGAAGCTCACCGCGACGGCGATCGCTGCCTTCGACCGGGCGCTGATCGCGCTCGACGAGGCGCATGTAGCGCTCGAGGCGGCGATCCGCGAGGCAGCCTTCGATCCGGGCGAGCTGGAGCGGGTCGAGGAGCGGCTGTTCGCGCTCCGCGCGGCGGCGCGCAAATACAAGGTGCCGGTCGACGGGCTTGCCGAGCTTGCCGGGCGGCTGCAGCGCGACCTTGCCGAGATCGATGCCGGCGAGGAACGGCTGGCGGCGCTCGTCGCCGAGGTCGCGGCGGCGCGGGACGCCTATTTCGCGGCGGCGCGGGCGCTCAGCGAGGCTCGCCAGGCGGCGGCCAGGCGAATCGAGACGGCGGTCGACGCGGAATTGCCGGACCTGAAGCTCGAGCGGGCGGCGTTTCTCGTCGATCTCGTTACCGACGAGGGCGCGGCCGGGCCGGACGGCATCGACCGCGTCGAGTTCTGGGTGCGCACCAATCCCGGCACGCGGCCGGGTCCGATGATGAAGGTCGCCTCAGGCGGCGAGCTGGCGCGCTTCCTCCTTGCCCTCAAGGTGGTGCTTGCCGAGCGCGGCTCGGCGCCGACCCTCGTCTTCGACGAAATCGACACCGGTCTCGGCGGCGCCGTCGCCGAGGCGATCGGCGTCCGGCTCGCCCGGCTCGCCGAAAAGGTCCAGGTGCTGGCGGTGACCCATGCGCCGCAGGTGGCGGCGCGGGCCGATCATCACCTCAGGATCACCAAGGCGCCGCGCGACGGCGGCGAACGGGTGGCGACCGCGGTCGAAATCGTCTCGGGCGAGCACCGGCGCGAGGAGATCGCCCGCATGCTCGCCGGCGCGACGATTTCCGACGAGGCGCGGGCGGCGGCCGACAAGCTGATCGGGGGAGGGCGGCGATGAGTGCCAGTCTCGCCACCAAGCCGGTCGCCGCGCTCGATCCCGAAGAGGCGGCGCTCGAACTCGAACGGCTGGCCTTCGAGATCGCCGAACACGACCGGCGCTACTATCAGGAAGACGCCCCGACGGTCTCGGACGCCGAGTACGATGCGCTGCGCCAGCGCAATCTCGAGATCGAGGCGCGCTTTCCCGAACTCGCGCGGGAGGATTCGCCGTCGCACCGGGTCGGCGCGGCGCCGTCCGCGACCTTTTCCGAGGTCGTCCACGCGGTGCCGATGCTCTCGCTCGACAATGCGTTTTCCGACGAGGACGTCGGCGATTTCGTCGGCCGGGTGCGACGTTTCCTGAAGCTTTCCGATGGCGAGCCGGTCGCCTTTACCGCCGAGCCGAAGATCGACGGGCTGTCTCTCTCGCTGCGTTACGAGAACCGGCGCCTCGTCACGGCGGCGACGCGTGGCGACGGCACGACGGGCGAGAACGTCACCGCCAATGCCCGGACCATTGCCGACATTCCGAAGTCGCTGCCGCCGGGCGCGCCGGAAATCGTCGAGGTGCGCGGCGAGGTCTATATGAGCCACGCCGATTTCGCCGCGCTCAACACCCGTATGGAGGCCGAGGAGGGCCGGGTGTTCGCCAATCCGCGCAATGCCGCGGCCGGCAGCCTGCGCCAGCTCGATGCCGCGGTCACTGCGTCGCGGCCGCTGAAGTTCTTCGCCTATGCCTGGGGACAGATGAGCGAGGTGCCCGGCGAGACGCAGATGGCGGTGGTCGAGGCCTTCCGCGACTGGGGCTTTGCCACCAATCCGCTGATGCGGCTCTGTGCCGGCGCCGAGGAGATGATCGCGGTCTATCGCGAGATCGAGGCGCAGCGCGCGACGCTCGGCTACGACATCGACGGCGTCGTCTACAAGGTCGACGATCTCGGCCTGCAGCGCCGGCTCGGCTTCGTGTCGCGCAGCCCGCGCTGGGCGATCGCCCACAAGTTCCCGGCCGAGCAGGCGACGACGATCGTCCGTGACATCGATATCCAGGTCGGGCGCACCGGGGCGCTGACGCCGGTCGCCAAGCTCGAACCGGTGACGGTCGGCGGCGTCGTCGTCTCCAACGCGACGCTGCACAACGAGGACTATGTCGCCGGCATCGGCGCCGACGGCGCGCCGATCCGCGAGGGCAAGGACATCCGCGTCGGCGACACGGTGACCGTGCAGCGCGCCGGCGACGTCATTCCGCAGATCGTCGACGTCGATCTTTCCAGGCGGCCCGCCAACGCGGCTCCCTTCGAGTCCAGGACCACCTGTCCGGTCTGCGGCAGCCATGCGGTGCGCGAAGTCAACGAGAAGACCGGCCGCAAGGACGCGGTGCGGCGCTGCACCGGCGGCCTCGTCTGCCCGGCCCAGGCGGTCGAGCGGCTGAAGCATTTCGTCTCGCGCAACGCCCTCGACATCGAGGGGCTCGGATCGAAACAGATCGAGGCCTTCTTCACCGACGGGCTGATCCGCCGGCCGGCGGACATCTTCACGCTCGCCGAGCAGGACAGGACGAGCCTCAAGAAGCTGAAGGATCGCGAGGGCTGGGGCGCGAAATCGGTGCAGAACCTCTTTGCCGCGATCGAAGAGCGCCGCGACGTCGCCCTCAATCGATTCGTCTTCGGTCTCGGCATCCGCCATGTCGGCGAGACGACCGCGAAGGTGCTCGCCCGCCACTACGGAACCATGGAGGACCTGCGGGCCGGGGCGCTCGCGGCGCGCGACCGCGACGGCGAGGCCTATGCCGAGCTGATCGACATCGACGGCATCGGCGAGACGGTGGCCGACGCGCTCATCGAGTTCTTTGCCGAGGCGCACAACGAGGAAGAACTCGACCGGCTGCTCGCCGAGGTGCGGCCGGCGTCGATGGCGGCGCTCGAGGCGTCGGGCTCGCCGGTCGCCGGCAAGACGGTGGTGTTTACCGGCTCGCTCGAGCGGATGACCCGCGACGAGGCCAAGGCGATGGCCGAGCGCTTCGGCGCCAAGGTGGCGGGCTCGGTGTCGAAGAAGACCGATCTCGTCGTCGCCGGCCCGGGCGCCGGCTCCAAGCTGAAGAAGGCCGAGGAGTTCGGCGTCGAGGTGATCGACGAGGACGCCTGGTTCGAACTCGTCGGCGAGGGGTAGGCGTCAGCCCTCGTATTTCGCCAGGAAGTGCTCGATCGAGAGGTCGCGCATGTCGTCGACCGCCTCGAACAGGCGCTCGGGCGGCCAATCCCACCAGGCAAGTGCCTCGAGGCGCGCCGCGATCTCCGGCGCGAAGCGATCGCGCAGCTTTTTTGCCGGGACGCCGGCGACGATCTCGTAAGGAGCGACGTCGCGGGTGACGACCGCAGCGGCGCCGACGACGGCGCCATTGCCGATCGAAACGCCCGGCAGGACGACGACGCCGTGGCCGATCCAGACATCGTTGGCGATGGTCACCGGGCGGGCGATGCGCCCCTCGCGGAAGGCCGAATCGAGCTTCTTGTAGCGAAAGAACTCGTTCGGCCGGTAGCTGATCTTGTGCGTCGTCACGCGCTCGACCGGGTGGGCGAGGGCGTTGATGCGCACATTGGCGGCGATCGAGCAGAACTTGCCGATGGTCGAGTAGATCACCTCGCCGCCGCGCTCCAGATAGGAATAGTCGCCGAGGCTCGAATCGCGGAACGACACGCGCTCGCGAATCTCGGTGTAGCGGCCGAGGCGCGCGTTGCGCAGGTCGGCGGAAGGGTGGATGCGCGGCTCGTCCGACTTGAACCGCAGGTCGTCGTCCTCGCTCATCGGCGGCTCCCGTTGCACTGGTGCCTCCTGATAGCCGCGGCGGCGCCTTCGCACAACGGATCTCGGCTTTGCGAACGGCCGGCGAGGCGCTATCACCTCGGGCGCCGCCGCGACGCGGCGAGGACGGGGAGACGGCGATGTACCGGGCGACGATCGATCTTTCGCAGGACGAGGCACGACGCGTCTGCGACGCGATCGGCGAGGAGGAGGCGTTCGGCTATCCGCCGGCGGCGGCCATCGAGCTGACACCGGAGGCCTGGCAGGCCGAAATCACCTTCGCCGAGGAGCCCGATGCCGAGGCCCTTGCCGCGTTCGCCGGCGGGCTCGTCGGCCGGGCGGTGGCGGTTCTCGTCGAGGAACTGCCGGATATCGACTGGGTGGCGGCGAGCCTTGCCGGGCTGTCGCCGGTCGCGGCCGGGCGGTTCTTCGTCCATGGCAGCCACGACCGCCATCGCGTGCCGGCGGGCAAGACGGCGATCGAGATCGAGGCGGCGCAGGCGTTTGGCACGGGACATCACGGCACGACGGCCGGCTGCCTCGTTGCCATCGACGATTCCCTCAAGGCGCGCCGCTACCGGCGTCCGCTCGATCTCGGAACGGGTTCGGGCGTGCTCGCGATCGCCATAGCGCGGACGCTGCGCGTGCCGGTTCTGGCGACGGATATCGACCCGGTGGCGACGAAGGCGGCGCGGGAGAACGCCGTCGCCAATCGCGCCGGGCCGCTGATCGAGGTCGTCACGGCGGCCGGTTTCGATCATCCGCGGCTGCGCAATGGCGGGCCGTTCGACCTCGTCATCGCCAATATTCTCGCCCGGCCGCTGGTCATGCTCGCCGGCGCGATCGCCGGCAATCTGGCTTGCGGAGGCCGGGTGATTCTTTCCGGCCTCCTGACGACGCAGGAGGAAATGGTCGAGGCGGCCTATCGCGGACGCGGACTCGTCGTCGCCCGGCGGCTGCGCATCGGCGAATGGTCGACGCTCGTTTTCGACGACCCGCGCCGGATTTGACCGAATGTCATGACGACCAGCCGAAATGGCAGGTTGTCCGCGTCTCAGAACAGGTAGGGGGAGGAGCCCTCGGCCTCGATGGTCTTGCGATCGAGGCCGGCAGCGGCCAGCGCCTCGTCGTCGAGCAGCAGAAGATGGGCGTTTACGTAGAGGCGGGCCTGATGCTCGCGGGCCTCGATCAGGCGCTCGAAGGCGCGTCTGAAAATGCCCTTCGCGCGCTTTTCGGCGACCGGCACCATGTCGAGACCAGTCAGGGTTGCAGTGGCCATCGGTAGAGTCCTTTCCAGGTTCGAATCCGTCGAGCGTTCCAACTCCCCCGAACGATAGGGAAGCTAGGTTTCCGAACCCTTTGCGCAAAGCGGTATTATTGCATGGAAGTCATGCGCTTACCGCATATGCGAACACGAATTGTGCATTGCGATGACAAGTTGTGCGCAAGATGCTGTCCGTAGTTGCGGCAAAACGGCCCCGGAGGCGGCCTTGACTTCTTGTCAAGGGCGGCCTGACAGACTGGCAGCGACAAAGACGCCGGGTGCTGACAAGGCCAAAAAGTGCAAACATATCAGTGCGAAGCATGCTGTCCGGCTGATCGGCGAGAGCCGAAAACGGAGGGTGATGCCGAGCCAAGAATTGCCGTTTTCGAATGCTGCAAGTTTCGGCAGGATGCGCGGTGTGCCTCATCACCGAGCGTCGGTTGTCTGGAAAGGCGGCAAAGGGATCGGCTGCCGCCGGAAACAACGGGCGGAAGGACGGGTTCGTGCCCGAAAGAGGGCGGTCGACCCGAGGAAATGGGATATTGCGCGCGCGGCCGACTGGGCAGCGTAGTGGCGCGGGAGGCTAATATTGGGCGTTTTTCTGGTCGAGACGGCGGGCCTCAAAGGCACACTGAAATTCCTCCAATTCCAACCTGTTCGATGCTATAGTCGGACACGGAACCGGAACGTCCAATAATAATCGGTTCTTCCCGTTGTCGGCACTGGGGACACGGCCGACGACGCGGGGGAGAGGCGACTCCCGCAAGGGATCAAACATACAACTCGAACGTAACGAGCGCTGCGCGATGACGCGTGGGTGCCGTAGCGTGCCGGCTGAAGATCCCGGCGCATTCTGCTGGCCGTGCCCGATCTTCCGACATGGGCTCGACCGTTTTGAAAGGGGAGCAAGTACAATGATGAAGATGGTGAAGATGGCTGCGCTGGCGTCCGTCGTTGCTCTGGCGACCGCGGGCACCGTTGCGGCCCAGGGCATGTCCGGCATGTCCGGCATGGGTGGCATGGGCGGCATGTCCGGTATGTCCGGCATGGGCGGCATGTCCGGCATGGGCGGCATGGGCGGCATGGGCGGCATGTCCGGTATGTCCGGTATGTCCGGCATGGGCGGCATGGGCGGCATGTCCGGTATGTCCGGCATGGGCGGCATGGGCGGCATGTCCGGCATGGGCGGCATGTCCGGTATGTCCGGCATGGGCGGCATGGGCGGCATGTCCGGTATGTCCGGCATGGGCGGCATGTCCGGTATGTCCGGCATGGGCGGCATGTCGGGAATGTCTGGCAGCAAGAAGTAAGCGCCTGAAACTTCAAAGGCCGGGCGCTCAGGCGCCCGGCCACCTTCCCCAAAATTGCGAACGAAAGACCGATCGAGGCAAAGATGCGAGGGAATTCAGCGGTTGCAGGCGGCGTCGCGCTGGCCGTCATCACCCTGGTGGCGGGGGCATTGCCCTTCGCGAACCAAGTCGAACCGATTATTTCGACGATTGGCGTCCGATCGGCTGTCGCCGAGACGCAAGACGTCAAG
>JAKPQE010000027.1 GCA_029572955.1 Pseudomonadota bacterium | reverse complement strand
CGGGTGACGGCGATCGTCGCCGACGGCGAACGGCACCCGACCGAGGGGGTCGTCGTCGCGCTCGGCACGGGCACGCCGGCGCTTCTCGCCACGCTCGGCATCCGCGTCTCGATAGTCCCGGTCCGCGGCTATTCGGCGAGCTTTCCGATCCGCGACGCGGCCGGTGTGCCGCGCCTCTCGGCGATCGACGAAGGCGACCTCGTCGCCTTCTCCCGGCTCGGCGACATCCTCAGGGTCACGGCGGTCGCCGAGTTCGCCAGCCGGGTGCGCGAGGTACCGCCGGCGCGAGCCGAGATGCTGAAGGCCTATGGCCGCAAGGCGTTCGGCGAAGCGATCGACGTCGACGGCGCCACGTTCTGGACGGGCGAGCGGCCGGCGACGCCGGCCGGGCCGCCCTTCCTCGGCGCCGTCCGCGGCATCGACAATCTCTTCGTCAATGCCGGCCACGGCACGCTCGGCTGGACGATGGCGGCGGGCTCGGGCCGCGTCATCGCCGACCGCATCGCCGGGCGCCGCCCTGCCCTTTCCGACGTCTCCAGCCGGGCGGGCTGGATCGAGCCCTGCTGAGCCGAATTCAGGCGGGTGGCAGGTCGGGCGGGCCGGCATCGGCCATTGCCGGCGGCGATGCCGGCGGGCGGTGCGGCGCCAGCAGGCGCTGGTAGAGCGCGCCGATGCCGATCAGCACCGCGCCGAGGCCGATGAAGGACAGCGCCCGCCAGACGCCGGTGAGGCCCGCCATGTCGAGCAGGAACACCTTGGCGACCGTGATCACCATGACGAGGCCGGAGGCGGCGCGCACCGTGCGCGAGCGGGTAAGGACGCCGGCGGCGAGAAGAACGACGGCGAAGATCAGCCAGACCAGCGAATAGGCGTAGCGCTCGGCATCGTCGGCGCCATGTTCGAGGCCGAGGAATTCGCCCTGGAAGAAATGGCGCACGGTGAGCGAGGTCCAGGCGAAGGCGAGCGCGAGGGCAAGGCCGCCGGCCGAGGCGACATACCAGCGGGGTCGTGTCTCCCGGCTGGCGACGGCGAGCCAGGCGGCGGCGGCTGCCGGCAGCAGGTAGCCGAGGAGGAGGTCGTTGAAGACGAGGCCGGTGCCGACCGGATCGTCGGTGAAGAGCGGGTTCCTGCCGACGAAGAGGGCCGCGACGATGCCGAGGAAGCCGGCAACGCCGAGGACGAGCGTGCCGATCGAGAAGACCGGGCTCCCCGTCGCCCGCGACAGTCGGCCGACGCCGACGGCGAGCACCAGCGCGGCGACGATGTAGGTGCCCTGTTCGGCAAGGCCCGGCTCGGGACCGAAGATGTCGCCGCCGGTCATCACATGGCGGATTTCCATGACGGCGAGCAGCGCGACGAAGACGAGGGCGAGGGCCTCGAGGACGCGCGCGAAGAGATCGGAGCGGATGCGCCCGAAGGTCGAGGCCGCATAGGCGAAGGCCGCCGCCGGCACGCCGTAGCCATAGGTGATCCAGTTGAGGATCGGCGTTGCCCCGAGATCCTCGCCGACGATCGCCGGATCCCAGATCATGCGGCCGAGCACGGCAGCGCCGAGGAGGGCGGCGAGCGGGGCGAAGGCGCGCACCGGACGGGCCCGGGCGATGAAGGCAAGACCGGCCGCGGCGAGCGCCAGCGCGATGGTCAGGAAGCCCTTTTCGAGCGCGATCGTCAGGGCCAGGGCGAAGGCGGCGACCGCGGTCGCGGCGAAGGCCGCCGTGGTCGTCAGCATGGCATCGCGGTGGACCTCCGGCTCGCGGCGGATGGCGGCCTCGAGGGCGAGAGCGGCGAGCCCGGCAAGGACGAGCGCGGCGAGCGCGAAGGGGATCGAGCGCTCGAAGTTCTCGACATAGCCATAGGCGATGACGAGGAAGGCGAGCGGCACGGCGCCGGCGAGCGCCGCCCAGTGGCTCGGCAGGCGCAGGCCGCTCCGGATCGAGCGGAACGAGGCGACGGTGCCGGCGCCGGCAAAGAGCGCCGCGAAGATCGTGCCGAGCCCCATATAGGCGAGGTAGTCCTCGCTCCTGAGGCGCGGCAGGCCGGTAAGCTCCGGGGCCAGCGTCTCGGGCGGGCCGAAGAGCGAGATCGAGGCACCCCAGCCGCCATACGAAAGGATCGCGCCGAGCCCGGCAAAGCCGGCGGCGGCGGCAAAGGGCGGCCAGCGCCAGGCGGCGCCGAGCAGCAGCACGGCGAGCGCGAGGGCGAGGACCAGCGACATCGGGCCGAAATCGTCATTGGCCATGGCGACGAAGGCGAGGAAGACGAGGCCGCCGGCAAAACCCGTGGCGAGCCAGTCGTTCGGCGTCTCGACGTCGGGCACGGCGCCCGGATGAACGTCGCGGACGAGGAAGACGACGACGAGGAGACCGAGGGCGACGACGTAGAGCGTCGTCGGCACCATCTCGATGGTCGAGGCCGTGACACTCGTCGCATAGACGATGCCCCAGGCGATGGCGGCAACGCCCGAGGCGATCGCCAGCCAGCGCCAGTGGCGGGCACGGGCGAGCCAGAAGGCGGCGAGCGTGACGAAGCCGAGATAGGCAAAGAGCGCCCATGCCTCGGGCTTGCCGGTCGAGACCAGGGCCGGCGTCGCATAGGCGCCGACAAGGCCGATGCCGGCGAGCCAGGGTGCATGCAGCGCCGAGAGCGCCATGGTGGCGACGGCGATCGCGCCGAGGGCGACGAAGGCAATGGCCGGGCCGATGAACTCGTAGAGGGCATAGGCGGCATAGACGGTGGCGAAGGCGGCGACGGTGCCGGCCGCCGTCAGCACGGCCGGGATGTCGGCCTGCGGCAGGGCCGGCAGATCGAAGCGGCGCTCGTTGCGGCGCAGCCATTCGCCGAGACCGAGAAGGACGAGCGAGAAGAGGCCGCCGAGGGCGATGCGCATCGCCGGCGTGACGAGGTCCTTCTCGATGGCGTAGCGCACGAGGAAGACGCCGCCGAGGGCAAGGGCGATACCGCCGATCCAGACGGTGAGGCGCGAACCGATGGTCTCCTCGATGTCGGCGCTCTTGGCGGCGATGGTCTCGGGCGCTGCGGCACGGGCCGGGACCGGACCGGCTTCGGCGCGGCGGATCGCCTCCGGCGGCAGCGGCGGCGGCGCGGCGGCGGCCTTCACCTCCGGCGGGACGGCCGGTGCCTCGTCCGTCGCCGGTCGCTGCGGCAGCGCCGCGGCACCCGGCGCCGCGGCGAGGGCGGTCTCCAGCGCGGCGAGGCGCGCCTCCATGCGGCGCAGGCGGTAGTGGTTGCGGATGGCGAGGATGAAGCCGACGACGGCGGCGACCGGGATGGCGAGCAGCAGGAGAATGAGCGCGTCCCAATCCATCGTCGATGTCCCCTCGACCGTTCGATGCTTCACTCGCCGGGTGGCGGCGCGGCAAGTGTGACCAATGCATTGTGGCGATTTGCGGCCCGCCGGTGCCCGGTCAGCCCCCGGCCTCGGCGAGGCGGCGCGCCAGCTCGCGGAAATCGCGCCAGACGAGGCGCTTCTGGGCGGAATTGCGCAGCAGCGCCGCCGGATGGATGGTCGGCATCAGCGGGATGTCGCGCCCGCCGATGCGGCAGCTCGTCCAGCGGCCGCGCAGCGACAGGATGCCCTGCCCGGTCTTCAGGAGCTGCGAGGTCGCCGCGCCGCCGAGGGTCATCAGCATCGCGGGCGCGCAGAGCTCGATCTGGCGCTCGAGGAACGGCCGCATGATCTCGGTCTCATTGGCGGTCGGCTTGCGGTTGCCGGGCGGGCGCCAGGGCACGACGTTGGCGATGTAGACCTTGTCGCGGTCGAGGCCGACGGCGGCGAGCATCTTGTCGAGCAGCTTGCCGGCGCGGCCGACGAAGGGCAGGCCGGAAAGGTCCTCGTCGCGGCCGGGCGCCTCGCCGACCAGCATCAGCCGGCCCTGCGGGTTGCCGTCGGCAAAGACCAGCTGCTTGGCGGTGAAACGCAGGGCGCAGCCCTCGAAGCGGGCCATGCGTTCGCGCAGCTCGTCGAGGGTCGCCGCCGCGGCGGCCTCGGCGCGGGCGGCAAGGATGGTCGCCTCGGCCGGCTCGTCGGCGCGACCGACAACGGCGAGCCGGCGCGGCTCGAAGCTCGGGCGGGACGCTTCGCCGCGCCCCTCGGCGGCGGGCGGCGCGGCGCGAGGGCGCGCGGGCGCCGTCTCGGCGGGAGGTGCGACGGGCCGCGCCGCCTCGGCGGCACTCTCGGCGAAGCGGTCGACCGGCGCCTCGCCGATGCCGACGTCGACACCCATCGCCGCGTACCAGTCGAGCAACTGGCGCACCGCCTGCCATGGGTTCGTTTCGCTCGTCGGTCCGCTCATCGCACCGTCTTCGTCCGCCGGACCCTTCGCCCGCCTCGCCGACTTACCCGACGTCAGCGGGCAGATTGGATCGCCCTACTCGTCTTTAGGATAAGAATACGCGGCAAAACAAGAGGATAGACCCAGGCCACGGATGCCAAAAAGGCGTTTTGCCATTCCGTTCCGGGCAAATCTTCTCTAAGAGAAGAGAGGGATCATAACACGACGTCGCGCGGGGTCCGCGGCCCGGGACGGGAAAGCTGTGGACGGCGTGACGGCCCAAGGAGGCAATCCATGTCCGAAGCCGAGCTTCCCGAACGCGATATCATGGAGTTCGACGTCGTCATCGTCGGCGCGGGCCCGTCCGGCCTTGCCGCGGCGATCCGGCTGAAGCAACTGGCCGCCGAGGCCGACAGCGAGCTTTCGGTGGTGGTGCTGGAAAAGGGTTCCGAGGTCGGCGCCCACATCCTTTCCGGCGCCGTCATCGATCCCGTCGGCATCGACGCTCTCCTGCCCGGCTGGCGCGAGGAAGACCATCCGCTGAAGACGCCGGTCGCCGACGACCGCTTCTACTTCCTCGGCCCGGCCGGCGCCCTCAGGCTGCCGAACTTCACGCTGCCGCCGCTGATGAACAACCACGGCTGCTTCGTCGCCAGCCTCGGCAATGTCTGCCGCTGGCTCGCGGGCAAGGCCGAGGAACTCGGCGTCGAGATCTATCCGGGCTTCGCCGCGGCCGAGATGCTCTATGGCGAGAACGGCGAAGTGATCGGCGTCGCCACCGGCGACATGGGCGTCGACCGCGAGGGGGCACCGAAGGACAGCTTCACGCGCGGCATGGCGCTGATGGCCAAATACGTGTTCCTCGCCGAGGGCGCGCGCGGCTCGCTCGCCAAGCAGGCGATCGCCAGATATGGCCTCGACAAGGGCCGCGAGCCGCAGAAGTTCGGCATCGGCATCAAGGAACTCTGGCAGCTCGACCCGAAGAAGCACCAACCGGGCCTCGTCCAGCACTCCTTCGGCTGGCCGCTCGACAATTCGACCGGCGGCGGCTCGTTCCTCTATCACCTCGAAGACGGGCAGGCGGTGGTCGGCTTCGTGCTCCACCTCAACTACACGAACCCCTATCTCTCGCCGTTCGAGGAGTTCCAGCGCTTCAAGACCCATCCGCTGGTCGCCGACACGTTCGAGGGCGGCAAGCGCATCGCGTATGGCGCCCGGGCGCTGACCGAGGGCGGCTGGCAGTCGGTGCCCAAGCTCGCCTTTCCCGGCGGCGCGCTCATCGGCTGCTCGGCCGGCTTCATGAACGTGCCGCGCATCAAGGGCTCGCACAACGCGGTGCTCTCCGGCAAGCTCGCCGCCGAGCACGCCTTCGCGGCGCTCGCCGAGGGCCGGCAGGGCGACGAGCTCACCGGGCTCGACATGGCCTGGCGGGCGAGCGAGATCGGCAAGGACCTCTACCCGGTGCGCAACGCCAAGCCGCTCTGGTCGAAATACGGCACCATTCTCGGCAACGCCTTCGGCGGCCTCGACATGTGGACCAACACGCTCGGCTTCTCGCTGTTCGGGACGCAGCGCCACGGCAAGCCGGACCATGCGACGCTGAAGCCGGCGTCCGAATGCAAGCCGATCGTCTATCCGAAGCCCGACGGCAAGCTCACCTTCGACCGGCTCTCCTCGGTGTTCATCTCCAACACCAATCACGAGGAGGACCAGCCGGTTCACCTGAAGCTCGCCGATCCGGACGCGCCGATCCGCGACAACCTGCCGAAATATGCCGAGCCGGCGCAGCGCTACTGCCCGGCCGGCGTCTACGAGGTGATGCGCGACGACGACGGCAGCAATCCGCGCTTCGTGATCAACGCGCAGAACTGCGTGCACTGCAAGACCTGCGACATCAAGGATCCGGCCCAGAACATCACCTGGGTGCCGCCGGAGGGCGGCGGCGGGCCGAACTATCCGAACATGTGACGCGCGCGGAGCGGCGGGACGGCACGATGCTTGCCGCCCCGCCCGAAAACCGCCATGCTGCCGGGCTAACTGCTGAATCGGGGCGAAACGCGAAAAGTAACGAGGGTTTAATGTCCGACAATCGGGATCGCCGTTCGCCCTTTCGCCGCGCCGTGAGGGTGGCTGTGCCGTTCGCGGCGATGCTCGGCCTCGCGATCTCCGGCGCCGGCGCCGAGACCAAGCAGGGCACGGCCGAGGACTACCCGACCTCGCTTTCGGGCAACTACCTCGCCGCGACGATCGCCGACAAGTCGCGCGACATGGCGTCGGCCTCGGAATACTACCTCGAAGCCCTCGCCGATTCCCCGAACGACCCCGATCTCATCGACCGCTCGCTGCCGCCGCTGCTGGCGGCCGGCAAGATCACCGAGGCGGTGGACCTTGCCAAGCGGCGCACCAAGATGGAAGGCGAGAGCCGGCTCAGCCAGCTCGTCATCGGCGTCGACCAGCTGAAGGCGCGCCAGTACGCCGCCGCCCAGACGGCGCTCGCCAAATCGGGCGCCGGGCCGATCGCCGAACTCATCGCCAACGTGCTCGTCGCCTGGGCGATGCAGGGCGCGGGCGACACCGACGGGGCGCTGAAGCAGATCGACGAGAAGCTGAAGGGGCAGGACTGGTACGCCTCCTTCACCGAATTCCACGCCGGCCTCATCGCCGAGCTCGCCGGCCGGCAGGACGAGGCGATGCGGCGCATGGCCAAGGCCTACGAGGCCGATCCCGCTGTGCTGCGCGTCGTCGAGGCCTATGGCGAGCTGAAGCAGCGGGCCGGCGACACCGAGGGCGTCGCCGAGCTGTTCAACGAGGTCGCGGCCAAGGTGCCGGACCATCCGCTGATCCAGCGCGACCTCGCGCTCCTGAAGGAAGGCAAGCCGCTGCCGCCGATCGCCACCAACGTCCAGGCCGGCGCGGCGCACCTCCTTTACGACGTCGGCTCGGCGATCGGCCGCGACGGCGGCGAGGAACTGGCAGCGATCTATCTGCAGCTCGCCCTCCACCTCAATCCGAAGTTCGATCTGGCGCTTTTCGGCGTCGGCGATCTCTTCGAGGCGATGCAGCAATACGAGCTGGCGATCGCCACCTACGATTCGGTGCCGGCGGATTCGCCGCTCAGGCGCAGCGCGATGATCCAGGCCGCGCTCGATCTCGACGTGCTCGACCGGCCCGAGGAGGCGCGCAAGCGCGTCGAGCCGCTGATCGAGGCGAACCCGGGCGATATCGAGGCCATCACGGCGCTCGGCAACATCCTGCGCTCGCGCAAGGATTTCGCCGCCGCCGCCGAGATCTACACGCGCGGCATCGACACGCTCGGCACGCCGGAAGAGCGCCACTGGATGCTCTATTATTTCCGCGGCATCTGCCACGAGCGCACCAAGCAGTGGCCGAAGGCGGAGGCCGATTTCAAGACCGCGCTGAAGCTGCATCCCGACCAGCCGCTGGTGCTCAACTATCTCGGCTATTCCTGGGTCGACCAGGGCATGAACCTCGACGAAGCGCTCGACATGATCAAGAAGGCGGTCGAGCTGCGGAGCGACGACGGCTACATCGTCGACAGCCTCGGCTGGGTCTACTACAAGCTCGGCCGCTACGAGGAGGCGGTCGGGGAGCTGGAGAAGGCGGTCACGCTGCGCCCCGAGGATCCGCTGATCAACGATCACCTGGGCGACGCCTACTGGCGCGTCGGCCGGCGTCTCGAGGCGAAGTTCCAGTGGAACCATGCGCGCGACCTGAAGCCGGAAGAGGAAGAGCTGCCGCGCATCCTGAAGAAGCTCGAAGTCGGCCTCGACGCCGCCACTCCCGACGCCGTGCAGGCCAATGACGGCCCGGCCGGCGGCTCGGGCATGGACGCCCATTAGCCAGCGGGTGACCGACATGGTCCGCGTCCCGGCGCCGGCAAAGCTCAATCTCGCGCTCCATGTCGTCGGCCGGCGCGCCGACGGCTACCACCTGCTCGACATGCTGGTCGCCTTCGCCGATGTCGGCGATGTCGTCGGCGCCGAGGCCGCATCAGGGCTGGCGCTCGCCCGCAGCGGGCCCTTCGCCGAGGGGCTCGGCCCGGTCGCGGACGACCTCGTCATGATGGCGGCGGCACGGCTTGCCGAAGCGGCGGGGCGCGACATCGCAGCCGCGGGCGCCGCACTCCATCTCGAGAAAAACCTGCCCGTCGCCTCGGGCATCGGCGGCGGCTCGGCCGATGCGGCGGCAACGCTGAAGGCGCTCGTCGCGCTCTGGCAGGTGTCGCTGCCACAGGGCGAACTCGAGGCGATCGCGCTCTCCCTCGGCGCCGACGTGCCGATGTGCCTTGCCGGCGTGCCGGCGCGGGTGACCGGCGTCGGCGAGACGGTGCAGCCCTATGGCGGGCTTCCCGAGCTCGACCTCGTCCTCGTCAATCCGGGCGTCGCGGTGTCGACGCCGGCGGTGTTTCGCGCCCTCGCCTCGCGCGACAATCCGCCATTGCCGGCCCTGCCCCAGCGGTTCCCGGCGCCCGGCGACCTCGTCGACTGGCTGGCGACGGCGCGCAACGATCTCGAGGCCGCGGCGATCGGGCTCACCCCGGCGATCGGCGAGGCGCTTTCGGCCATCCGGTCGATGCCGGGCGCCCTTTTTGCCCGCATGTCGGGATCGGGCGCGACCTCGTTCGGGATCTTCGAGACTGCCGCCGCCGCCGAGGCCGCCGCCGCCGCGATCGCCGCGGCGCACCCCGGCTGGTGGGTCAGGCAGAGTCGTTCGAGGCCGCCAGCACCCGGCACATGAGCCGCGCCGAGGACGGGCAAAGGCCGGCGAACTGGCGGGTGGCGGCGATCGTTTCCGGGGCGGTCGTCCGTTCGGCAGGCGCGTAGCCGATACGGGCAAAGAAACCGTCCGCCGTCGTCGTCAGGAGCCACAGCCTCCGGCAACCCGCCGCGGCGGCGCGCGCCTCCAGCCACGCAACGATCGCACCGCCGAGGCCTTCGCCGCGCCGCTCAGGCAGGATGGCGACCGAGCGGAGCAGCAGATCGCTGCCCGACCCTTCGAGGCCGCCGCAGCCGACGATCCGGCCGCTCTCGTCGCGATAGAGGAAGAATGCCCGGCCCGGCTCGCCGATGTCGTCGGCCGGCAGCCCGGCCTCTCGCAGCATCGCGGCAAGGGCCGGCCGGTCGGTTTCGGCAAGCGGGCTTTCGGCAAGCTTCGTCATCATCCGGCGTCCGGGCGCGCGGCGGTCACCCGCACGCGGCCGCCGGCAGAGTACCAGTCGCGCGTCCGGTTGACGATCGCCACCACCGACAGCATCACCGGCACCTCGA
>JAKPQE010000023.1 GCA_029572955.1 Pseudomonadota bacterium | reverse complement strand
CGTTGACGATCACGCGGTCCGAAGCGGTCGGTGCGCCGGCGTCGATCGTGGTGGGAACGAGCGAGCTGGTGGCGCGAACGTCGATCGTGTCGTTGCCGCCGAGCGCATTGACCTGGAGGGCCGCCTTGCCGGCGAATTCGATGAGTTCGAACCCGTCGAGCGTGACCCGGCCGAATCCCGGCGTCAAGCTATCGGCGATGGCGATAGCGTTGTCGGCGTTGGTTGCGTTGACGGTGAGCAAGGCGGCCTGGACGGCGTCGATCACCGGCTCGAGGCCGGTGAACGTGACAACCTGGAGACTCTCGCCTGCCCGGTGGGTGATTCTGCCGGCATCGACGGTCGGGCCGACGTCGTAGGTGCTCGCGGCAATCGCCGTGTCGCCGATGAGCCGGATCACGTCGAACCCGGCGGCGCCGTGGAAATAGATTCCGTCGGGGAGCGTGACCAGGCCGTTGCTGTTGTCGACCACGAGGGTGTCGTCGCCGCCGTAGCCGTAGAACGTGATGCTCGGCGTGGTCGCCAGCGGGAGGCTGATGCTCACCGTTCCGGAGCCGGCGCTCGTCCAGTCGACCTCGACCATGGTGCCCAAGGCATCCAGCGAGACTTCGAACAAGTCGGCCTCGCCCGCCTCGCCGTGCACGATCAGAGCGCCGGTGACCGGATCGACGAAGAATCCGTAGAACTCGGCGAGCGTCAGCGGGAGGTCCTCGGAGGGCTGGCTGACGTTGCCGGCCAGGTCTTCGGCGGTGGCCACGAAGACATAGTTGTCGTCCTTGAGCGGCTCGGTGGTGATCTCCCAGACGCCCAGGCCGTTGGTCGGGTCGCCGTCGCTTTCGTCGGAGCCGGCGATGGCCGTGCCGACCAGCTCGCCGTTGGCGAACAGCCGCACCAGCGAATTGGCCTCGGCGGTGCCTTGGAAGGCCGGCTGGCTGTTCGACGTAATGCCGTCGCCGAGCGGGAGCGTGTCGCTGCCTTCGAGGAGGGTGATTGTCGGCGCCGCCGGCGGCGTGGCGTCGATCGTGACGAGCAACTGTTCGGACTGCGTGTAGTTGCCGGCCGCGTCGAAGGCTTCCGCGCTGAGCGGATGCGGGCCTTCGGCGGGAATGCCAAATTCGGCTTCGTTGGCGGCAAAGTCAATCCGCAGGATGCCGAAGCCGTCGAGGATGCCGTCGGTCATGTCGAAATCGTTGTCGAAAACGAACTCGGCGATGACGATCTGGCCGTCCTTGACGACCACGGTCGAGTCGAGTTCGGCGGAGATGCGGAAGTCGGCCACCCGGGTTTGCGGCAGGGCGTCCGGATCGCCGACGGTGACGTTGTCCAGATCGCTGGCGCCGGTGTCGTCGGAGTCGACCAGGTCGATCGTCGGCCGCTGCGGGCCGACGGTGTCGATGGTGATCACAAGCGGCGATTCCAGGGCGGGACTGATATTGCCCGCAAGATCCTCCACCTCGGTGAAGACCTCGTAAGTTCCGTCGGCCAAGGGCTCAACGGTGATTTCCCAGATGCCCAGGCCGTTGGTGGGAGCGTGATCGCTTTCGTCGGAATTGGCGAACGTCTCGCCAACGAAGATCAGATTGTTGTTATCGCCGCCGGCAATTCTGACGAAGACGCGGACCTTGGCGTTGGCCTCGGCCGTGCCGACAAAGGCCGGCTGTGTGATCGACGTGATCCCGTCGCCAATCGTGCCCGAGTCGCTGGAGTCGGCCAAGGCGGGCACGGTCGCCGCCGGGGCGGTGGCGTCGATCGTGACGAGCAACTGTTCCGACTGGGTGAAGTTGCCGGCGCCGTCGAAGGCTTCCGCGCTGAGCGGATGCGGCCCTTCAGCGGGAATGCCAAAGGCCAGCTCGTTGGCGGCAAAATCGATGCGGAAGGTCCCAAAGCCGTCGACCACGCCGTCGGTCAGATCGAAGGCGTTACTGAACACGAACTCGGCGATCACGACCTGGCCGTCCTTGATGACGACGGTCGAGCCGGGCTCGGCGGAGATGCGGAAGTCGGCCACCCGGGTTTGCGGCAGGGCGTCCGGATCGCCGATCGTGACGTTGTCCAGGTCGCTCGCGCCGGTGTCGTCCGCGTCGACCAGGTCGATCGTCGGCCGCTGCGGTCCGGCCGTGTCGATCGTTACGGTGATTGGTCCGCCGATCGCGCTGATGTTGCCGGCGAGGTCTTCCACCTCGGTGGTGATCTGGTAGACGCCGTCGGCCAGCGGCTCGACGGTGACTTCCCAGAGGCCGAGGCCGTCGGTTGCGTCACCGTCGCTCTCGTCAGAGTTGGCGAAGGTCTCGCCAACGAGGACGCCGTTTGCATACACGCGGACCTTGGCGTTGGCCTCGGCCGTGCCGACAAACGCCGGCTGCCTGATCGAAGTGACTGCATCGCCAGGCGTGCCCGTGTCGCTGTAGGGAGCCAGCTCGGGCGTTGTCGCCGGAGGCGCGGTCCGATCAATCACCAGCGACAACA
>JAKPQE010000097.1 GCA_029572955.1 Pseudomonadota bacterium | reverse complement strand
CCAAGTGCCGCGATCGCTTCACGGCTGATCCGGCGCGCTACCTCGATTTCGAGACCAAGGAGCGCGCCGCCCAGGCCGAGGCCGACGCCATGCCTCCGGGCACGCGCTACACCTGCCCGATGCACCCGGAGATCGTCCAGGACGCCCCCGGCATCTGCCCCCTGTGCGGCATGGCGCTGGAGCCGATGGGCATTCCCCCGGCCGCCGCCGGCCCGAGCCCCGAGCTCGTCGATTTCCGCCGCCGCTTCATCGTCGGCGCGATCCTCACCGTGCCGCTCGTCATCCTCGCCATGGGCGAGCACCTCGGACTGCCGGTGCGGAGCTGGCTCGGCCCGAGCCTGTCCCAATTGATCCAGCTTCTTCTCGCCGCCCCCGTCGTGCTGTGGTGCGGTCAGCCGTTCTTCGAGCGCGGCGTACAGTCGGTCCGCAATCGAAGCCCGAACATGTGGACGCTGATCTCGCTCGGCGTCGCCGCGGCGTTCATCTACAGCGTCGTCGCGACGCTTGCGCCCGGCATCTTCCCGCGCATGATGCGTGGCCCGGGCGGCGTCGTCGACGTCTACTTCGAATCCGCCGCCGTCATCGTCGTGCTCGTGCTCCTCGGCCAGATCCTGGAGCTCAAGGCGCGCGAGAGGACATCGGGCGCGCTCTCCGCCTTGCTGAGCCTGGCACCCAAGACGGCCCGCCTCGTCGCCGGGGACGGCGCCGAGACCGATGTGCTGCTCGAATCCGTCAAGCCCGGCAACCGTCTCCGCGTCCGCCCCGGCGAATCCGTCCCCGTCGACGGCGTCGTCGTCGAGGGCCACTCGGCTGTCGACGAGAAGCTGCTCACCGGCGAGTCCCTGCCCGTCGACAAGGCACCCGGCGACGAGGTCACCGGCGGCACGCTCAACAAGAGCGGATCGTTCATTATGGAAGCCCGCCGCGTCGGCGCCGAAACAGTCCTCGCGCGCATCGTCGGGCTCGTCGCCGAGGCGAGCCGCAGCCGCGCGCCGATCCAGCGCCTCGCCGATCGCGTAGCCGCCTGGTTCGTGCCCGCCGTCGTCGCCGTCGCCGCGCTTGCCTTCGCAGGCTGGATGCTGCTCGGGCCGAAGCCGGCCATCGCCTACGCCATCATTGCCGCCGTCTCGGTGCTCATCGTCGCCTGCCCGTGTGCGCTCGGCCTGGCGACTCCGATCTCGATCATGGTCGCGACCGGACGTGGCGCTCGAGAGGGCATTCTGGTGCGCTCGGCGGAGGCTCTCGAGACCCTGGCATCGGTGGATACGCTGGTCATCGACAAGACCGGCACGCTGACCGAGGGCAAGCCGGCGCTGGCCTCGGTCTCGCCGCGTCCCGGCTTCGACGAAGCCGCCGTGCTGCGCGTCGCCGCCAGCCTGGAAAAGGGCAGCGAGCACCCGATCGGCGACGCCATCATCGCCGCCGCCACCGGGCGCGGGATCGCCGTCGGCTCCTCCCGGGGCTTCGAGGCGGTGCACGGACTTGGCATCACCGGCGAGATCGACGGCCGCCCCGCGGCCCTCGGCAACCTCGCCATGATGCGCAAGGCGGGGCTTTCCAACTCCGCGGGTGAGGACGTGCTTGCCGCCGCCGAGAAAGAGGCGCGAGAGCTCGCGAGCGACGGCAAGACGGCGCTGATGCTTGCCGTCGGCGGCCAGCTCGCCGGCATCCTCGCCGTCGCCGATACAGTCAAGCCGAGCGCAGCGGCCGCCCTCGCCGACCTGCGGTCGAAAGGCATCGAGATCATCATGGCCACCGGCGACAACGCCGTCGTGGCCGAGAGCGTCGCCCGCCAGCTCGGCATCACGCGCGTCCACGCCGAGGTGCTCCCCGTCGAGAAGTCGCGCATCGTCTCCGAGCTCAAGGCACAGGGCCGCAAGGTCGCCTTCGCCGGCGACGGCATCAACGACAGCCCCGCGCTCGCCG
>JAKPQE010000176.1 GCA_029572955.1 Pseudomonadota bacterium | reverse complement strand
CTTGATCACGTTGCCGTAGAAGTCGTGGGCGAACGACGAGCTCGACGCCAGGGTCAGGCCGGCGACCACCGCGAGGATCGTCGCGAAGGCGACGGCGCAGATGACCGACATGAGGATCGTGCCGCCGACCGAGCCGGCGCCGCCGCCGAGGAACTGCGCGAGCAGGGGCGCCGCGGAGTTGCCGCCCTTGTCCGCCTCGGTGATGGCCTGTGAGCCGACCAGCGCAGCTGCGCCGAAGCCCAGGAACGTCGTCATGATGTAGAACGCACCGATGATGCCGATGGCCCAGTTGACCGACGTGCGGGCCGCGCGGGCGGTGGGCACCGTGTAGAAGCGCGTGAGGATGTGCGGCAGGCCGGCGGTGCCGAGCACGAGGGCGAGGCCGAGCGAGAGCAGGTCGACCGGGTCCTTGTACTTGTTGCCGGGGGCCAGGAAGTTCGGGTTGCCGCTCGCGTCCTGCGCCGCGGTGAGCAGCGACGAGATGTTGAAGTTGAACTTCATCAGCACGAGGATCGAGATGAGGATCGTGCCGCCCATGAGCAGCAGCGCCTTCACGATCTGCACCCACGTCGTCGCCTTCATGCCGCCGACGATCACGTAGACGATCATGAGCGCGCCGACGGCCGCAATGGTGAGGCTCTTGCCGGCGTCGGAGGTGATGCCGAGCAGCAGCGAGACGAGCGCGCCGGCGCCGGCCATCTGGGCCAGCAGGTAGAACAGCGAGATCGTCAGGGTCGAGATCGACGCCGCGGTGCGCACCGGGCGCTGGCGCAGGCGGTAGGCGAGCACGTCGGCCATCGTGAACTTGCCCGAGTTGCGCAGGGGCTCGGCCACGAACAGCAGCACGACGAGGTACGCGACGAGGAAGCCGACGCTGTAGAGGAAGCCGTCGTAGCCGAACAGGGCGATGAGCCCTGCGATGCCGAGGAACGACGCGGCCGACATGTAGTCGCCGGAGATCGCGATGCCGTTCTGGATGCCGCCGATCGAGCGGCCGGCGGCGTAGAAGTCCTCGGCGTTCTTGGTACGCCGGCCCATCACGACCGTGATGCCGAGCGTGATGCCGACGAAGACGAGGAACAGGATGATCGCGAGGATCCGCTGGGAATCCGTGGTGATCGCGGCAGCGAGGGTCGTGGTCACTGTCAGGCTC
>JAKPQE010000168.1 GCA_029572955.1 Pseudomonadota bacterium | reverse complement strand
TGCATCATCACCGACATGGGCGGCACCAGCTTCGAGGCTTCGGTCGTCAACGGCGCGCCGGCCACCGTCAATGACGGCGAGATCGCGCGGCACAAGATCGCGCTGCCGATGCTCGACATCCACACCATCGGCGCCGGCGGCGGCTCGATCGGCTGGATCGACGAGGGCGGGCTGTTGCGCATGGGGCCGCAAAGCGCCGGCGCCGCGCCGGGGCCGGCGAGTTACGGCAAGGGCGGCACGTTGCCGACCACGACCGACGCCAATCTCGTGCTCGGCTACCTCGATCCCGACTATTTCGCCGGCGGCAAGATGAAACTCGACGTCGGTGCCGCGCGCGCGGCGATCGAGACCGCGATCGCCAAGCCGATGGGCCTGTCGATCGAACAGGCCGCGGCCGGCATGTATCGCATCGCCTGCAACAACATGGCGCAGGGCGTGCACGAGGTCACGATCAAGCGCGGCTACGATCCGCGCGAATTTCCTTTCATCGCCGCCGGCGGCGCCGGGCCCATCCACTCCTGCCTGATCTGCAACGAGCTGGAGATCCCATTGCAGATCGTGCCGTCGTCCTCGTCGGTGCTGTGCGCCTTCGGCATGCTGCTGTCGGATCTGCGCCACGATTTCGTGCGCACCTTCGTCTCCCGCCTCGACGGCATCGACTGGGATCGGCTCGGCGCCACGATCGCGGCGATGCGCGCCGAGGGCGACCGCATGCTCGCCGAGGAGCGGGTGCCCGAGCGGCAGCGCGCCTTCACCGTGCGGTTCGACTGCCGCTACGTGAAGCAATATCACGAGGTCTCCTTCGAGGTGCCGTGGGCGACGCTGGACCGGCGCGATGTCGCCGCCGTCGCGCGCGCCTTCCACGACGAGCACAAGCGCCGCTTCGGCTACACGCTGGAGGCCGAGGCGTCGCCGATCGAGCTGATCAATCTGCGCGTCCAGGCCGTCGGCGCCACCGATCGGCCGAGCTACGCCGCCGACGCGGCTTCCGGCGCCGATGCCGACCACGCGCGCAAGAGCCGGCGGTCGGTCTACATTCCCGAGACCTCGAAATTCGAGGAGGTGGCGATCTATGACGGCCATCGCCTGCGCCGCGGCAATCGCATCGCCGGGCCGGCGATGATCGAGACCGTGACCACGGCGGTCTTCATCTCGGCGAGCTTCGACTGCGTCGTCGATCGCTACCGTTCCTTCGTCCTCTACCGCAAGGGTCACGAGGACCTGGTGCGCTCTTGTCTTTCCACCGAGGCCGAAAAGGTGCCGGCATGAAAATCGATCCGATCCTTCTGTCCGTCTACGCGCGAACCTTCAAGTCGATCACCGACGAGATGTCGATCTCGATGCAGCAGACGACGCGCTCGCCGATCCTGTGCGAGGCCAAGGACTTCGTCACCGGCCTTTACGACGCCGATGGACGGATGCTGGAGCAGACCGAGAATTTGCCGATCCTGGCGTTCTCGCTGGCGCCGGTGTGCAAATACATCCGCCAGTATTTCGGCGACGACATTCACGAAGGCGATGTCATCTTCCACAACGACGTGTTCTCGCTCGGCAACCAGAACAACGACGTCGCCGTCTACAAGCCGATCTTCTTCGAGGGCAAGCTGGTGGCGTGGACGGCGGTGAAGGGCCATCAGGCCGACATCGGCGGGGCGGTCGCCGGCGGCTACAATCCGAACGCCGTCGAGGTTTGGCAGGAGGCGCTGCGCATCCCGCCGGTCAAGGTGGTCGAGCGCGGCAAGCTGCGCAAGGACGTCTGGGG
>JAKPQE010000165.1 GCA_029572955.1 Pseudomonadota bacterium | reverse complement strand
CCTCACCAAAGCCCCAAAACCGGCAACCGCATGAGCCGCCACGCCTCTCAGGCCGCCCAAAACCTCTCCCGACAAACCAAACCCGCCGAACCAAAAACAAAACCCGCCGAAAATATCGACGGGTTTGTCAGTGATCTGAAGCCCCGGCCATTCGCCGGGGCTTTTTCGTTCAGTCGATGAGCAGCGCGTCGTCGGAAAGTTCCTGGCCGCGCACCTTGCGGAACATCTCGACGAGGTCGTCGACGCCGAGCCCGGCCCGCTCCGGACCGGAGACGTCGAGGATCACCCGGCCCTCGTGCAGCATGATCGTGCGGGTGCCGTGATCGAGGGCCTGGCGCATCGAATGGGTGACCATCAGCGTCGTCAGGCCCCGCTCCTCGACGATCCGCCGCGTCAGGTCGAGCACGAACTCGGCCATGCCCGGATCGAGCGCCGCCGTGTGCTCGTCGAGCAACAGCACCCGGCTCGTCGTCATCGTCGCCATCAGCAGCGACAGCGCCTGGCGCTGGCCGCCCGAGAGCAGGCCCATGCGGTCGGTGAGCCGCGTCTCGAGCCCGAGCCCGAGTTCGGCGACCCGCTCGACGAACTCGGCCCGCCGCGCCCGCGTCACCGCGAGGCCGAGGCTGCGGCGGGTGCCGCGCGTCAGGGCGAGCGCCAGATTCTCCTCGATCGTCAGCGTGCCGCAGGAACCGGCGAGCGGGTCCTGGAAGACGCGCGCGACGAGCCCGGCCCGCCTGGCCGTGCGCCAGCGCGTGACGTCGGCCACGCCGATCTCGATCCGGCCGCGATCGGGCAACACGTCGCCCGCCACCGCCCCGAGCAGCGTCGACTTGCCGGCACCGTTCGAGCCGATGACCGAGACGAACTCGCCGTCGGCGATGTCGAGGTCGATCCGCTCGATCGCCCGCTTCTCGAGCGGCGTGCCCTTGCCGAAGACGACGCCGAGGTCGCTGATCCGGATCACGACACGCTCCTCCCGCGCAGGCGCGGCAGCACCAGCGCGATGGTGACGAGCACCGCCGTCGCCAGATTGAGGTCGGACGCCTTGAGGCCGATGACATCGGCCGAGAGCGCGAGCTGGACCGCGATACGGTAGACGACCGAGCCGACGACGCAGCCGACGAGCGCGAGAACGAGGAAGCGGCTCGGCAGCAGCGTCTCGCCGACGATCACGGCGGCGAGCCCGACGACGATCGTGCCGAGGCCCGAGGTCACGTCGGCAAAGCCGTTGGTCTGGGCAAAGAGCGCCCCGGCGAGCCCGACGAGCGCGTTGGAAAGCGCCATGCCGGCATAGATGTGCATCCCGGTGTCGATGCCGTTCGCCCGCGCCATGCGCTGGTTGGCGCCGGTCGCCCGCATGGCGAGGCCGAAGTCGCTGGCAAGGAAGCGCGCGACGAGCACGACCGCGACGACGACGAGCACGGCGATGAACGCCGGCCGCACGTAATAGTCCGGGATGCCGAGACCGTAGAACGGGGTGAGGATGGTTTCCTGCGTGATGATCGCGATGTTCGGCCGGCCCATGACGCGCAGATTGACCGAGAAGAGCGCGATCATCGTCAGGATCGAGGCGAGCAGATGCAGGATCTTGAAGCGGACGTTGAGCGTCGCCGTGACGAGGCCGGCGAGCCCGCCGGCGAACATCGCCGCAAGGCTGGCGAGCCAGGGGTTCACGCCGGCGGTGATCAGGATCGCGGCAACGCCCGCCCCGAGCGGAAAGCTGCCGTCGACCGTCAGGTCGGGAAAATCGAGAATGCGAAAGGCGAGATAGACGCCGATGCCGACGAAGGCATAGACGAGGCCGAGTTCGACGGCGCCCCAGAACGCGATCGCGGTCATCGTCCCTTCTCCCGCAGGCAGCAATCGGCGGGGCGCCTCGAAAGACGCCCCGCCGCGAAGCTTGGATCGATCACTCGATGACCTTGCCGGCGCGCGCGACGACCGCCTCGGGCAACGTCACGCCCATCGCCGCGGCGGCCTTCTTGTTGACGACGAGGTCGGTGCCGGCGGCGAATTCGACGGCGATATCGGCCGGCTTCTCGCCCTTCAGCACGCGCACGACCATCCGGGCCGCCTGCTTGCCGACGTCGTAGTAGTTGAAGCCGATCGAGGCCATCGCGCCGCGCGCCACCGAGTCGGTGTCGGCGGTATAGAACGGCAGCTTGTTCTGCTCGGCGACGGCGACGATCGCCTCGAGCGCCGAGACCACCGTGTTGTCGGTCGGCACATAGAGCGCATCGACCTTGCCGACGAGCGCGCGGGCCGCCGCCTGCACGTCGGCCGACTTGGTCGCGGTCGACTCGACGATCTCGATCTTGGCGTCCGGCGCCAGCATCTTCAGGCGCGCCACGAGCGCCACCGAATTGGTCTCGCCCGGATTGTAGATGACGCCGAGCCTGGCGACCTTCGGCGTGATCTCGTTGATCAGCGCCAGATGGTCGGCGAGCGGCGACATGTCGGAAAGGCCGGTGACGTTGCCGCCCGGCTTGTCGATCGAGGCGACGAGCTCGGCCGCGACCGGATCGGTGACGGCGGTGAAGATCGTCGGGATGTCCTTGGTCGCAGCGGCGACGGCCTGGGCCGAGGGCGTCGAGATCGGCACGATGACCGCCGGCTGCTCGCCGACGAACTGGCGCGCGATCTGCGCCGCCGTGGCCGGATTACCCTGCGCGCTCTCGTACAGGAACTTCAGGTTCTCGCCGTCCTTGTAGCCGGCCTCGGCAAGGCCGTCCTTGACGCCGTCACGGCAGGCGTCGAGCGCCGGATGCTCGACGATGGCGGTGACCGCCACGGTGACGGTCTCGGCGCGGGCCGGCAGCGCGATCGCCGCGGCGGCGATCAGTCCAAGCAGAAGCGAACGCATCAAGGCAACTCCTCTTGCGATAATACGGAACCGCCCGGCGATGCCGGGCGGCGGGTCTGGTGAAGCGCGATCGGGCGGAAGAGTCAATGCCTTGCGGCCGTGCCCTGCCTCGTCGGATCAGTTTTCGGCGATCCGGCGGATCGACACGTAGTCGAGCTTGCCCGTGCCGAGCACCGGCAGCGAGTCGACCGAAACGAGACGCTTGGGGATCATCAGCTCGGAGACGCCGTGTTGACGCGACCAGGCGAGCAGGTCGTCCCGCGCCGCGTCCTGGTGATCGGTGACGAGCACCAGCTGCTCGCCCTTGCGCGGATCCTCGATCGCGACCACCGCATGGGCGTTGTCCGGCCACACCTCGGCGGCATAGGCCTCGATCGCCGCCAGCGACACCATCTCGCCGCCGATCTTGGCGAAGCGCTTGGCGCGGCCGCGGATATGCACGAAGCCGTCCTCGTCGATATGGACGATATCGCCGGTGTCGTGCCAGCCACCGGCCGACGGCTTCAGCTTGCCCGGCTCGTCGACGGTGTAGTAGCCGGCCATCGTGTTGGGACCGCGCACCATCAGCCGGCCGCCCTCGTCGAGGCCCGGCACCGGCTCCAGCCGATGCTCGATGCCCGGCAGCAGCGGCCCGACCGAGCCCGGCCGGAACTGACGGAAAGTGTTGACGGCAACGACCGGCGCCATCTCGGTGCAGCCATAGCCCTCGAAGATGGCAAGGCCGAACCGATCGGCCCAGAGCGCCCGGGTCTGGTCCTTGACGCGCTCGGCGCCGGCAACGAGCAGACGCACGGTCTCGAACTCGTCGCCCTCCGAGGCGCGGGCATAGCCCGTGAGGAACGTATCGGTGCCGAACAGGATCGTCGCCTTGGTCTCGCGCACCAGCGGCGGGATTGCCCGGTAGTGCAGCGGCGAGGGATAGAGGAAAGTCGGCAGGCCCTCGACCAGTGGCAGGATCATGCCCGCCGTGAGGCCGAAGGAGTGGAACACCGGCAGCGGGTTGAAAACGATGTCGCTGTCGAGCAGCTCGAAGCTGACATCGGCCTGATGGGTGTTCGACAAGACGTTCTGATGGGTGAGCGCGACGCCCTTCGGCGTGCCCTCCGTGCCGGACGTGAAGAGGATGACCGCGACGTCGGTCGGCTTCAGGCCGCGCCGGTTGTAGACCGAACGCGCCATCTTGGCGCGGGCAAGGCCCTTCAGCTTGTCGCCGAGGCTGAGATTGGCCTTCAGGTCGTCGAGCCAGATGATCTTCTTGGTCTTTTCCAGCGCCTCGACCACAGCCTCGAGCTTGGCAAGCTCGATGAACCGCCGGGCGGTGATCACCGTCTCGACTTCGGCGGCCG
The DNA here is from genome assembly GCA_029572955.1 of Pseudomonadota bacterium. Taxonomy (GTDB): domain Bacteria; phylum Pseudomonadota; class Alphaproteobacteria; order Rhizobiales; family JAKPQE01; genus JAKPQE01. Next base: position 70,872 of record JAKPQE010000165.1, on the reverse strand, counting down.
CGCAGGCCGCCTCGATATTGCGCACTCCGGCCGAGAAATTGAGCATCGCCGGGATGCGGCCGAAGGCCTGCAGGCCGAAGAAGGTGACCGCGACGCCGAGCGAATTCGGCAGCATGACGCCGACATGCTCGCCGGCCGCCGTCTCCTTGGCGAGCCGCCCGCCGAGCACCATCGCGCCGAGCACGAGCTTGTCGAAGGAGATGCGTTGCCGTTCGGCATCCTCGACCGCCCAAGCATCGCCGCCGCGTCGTCCGCGGGCATCGAGCAACGCCTCGAAGATGGTCTTCTGGTAGCGCATCGGGTCGAGCTTCAGCGGCTCGGCCCCGCTTTCGGTCACCTGTTCGGCGATACCGACGAATTCCGGCTTCACGCTTGCCGTCATGACGTGTCCCTGAGCATCCCTGTGCGCGGCCGCATCTCGCGTCTTGTCGCAATTGTTCGCGGCGGTTGTGCTGCGGCTGCCCCCGTCCCGGCATTCTGCCACGAATGGGGGGAAAAGCGCACGCTGCACCGCAAAATTACTCTCATCCCGCACATTGGGAAAGCCCCGCGCCGTTTTGGCGCGGCGGATCCTCCGAAACGGCCTGCCGGCTCGGTGCGCCGGACCGCACGGCCCCCTCGCCGCCTCGCACCCCCTGCCGCAAACCTGGGCACGAGAACCGTCGCCGCTTCGGCTAATATATGGACTGATTCCAAGATTGGCCGAGAGCGTGTCGGGACAATTCATGACAGGCGAAATTGCGTTCGTGTTCAGCGTGTTGGCGATTGCCATCGTGCTGTTCGTCACCGACCGGGTGCGCCTCGACATCGTCGCCCTGATGGTCATCCTGGCCCTCGCACTCGGCGGCGTCCTGACCCCGGGCGAGGCGGTTTCGGGCTTCGGCGCAACGGTCGTGCTGCTGATCGCGGCCCTGTTCGTCGTCGGCGAAGCGCTCTACTACACCGGCATCGCCATCTTCATGGGCGACATGATCGTGCGGGTCGCCGGCAACCGCGAGGCCGGGCTGATCGTCGTCCTGATGCTGGCGGTCGGCATTCTCTCGGCATTCATGAGCTCGACCGGCGCGGTGGCGATCTTCATCCCGGTTGCCGTCCGCCTCGCTGTGAAGGGTGGCCTGCCGCCGTCCCGCCTGCTGATGCCGATGGCGATGGGGGCGCTGATCGGCGGCATGCTGACGCTCATCGGCACGCCGCCCAACCTCATCGCCAGCCGGCAACTGGTCCAGGCGGGTCATCCCCCCTTCGGCTTCTTCGACTTCACGCCGATCGGCCTTGCCATTCTGCTGGCGGCGGTCGGCTACATGCTGACCGTCGGCCGCCATCTCCTGCCCCGCTCCCCGGTCAGCGGCGGCGAGAGCCGCAAGCGGCGCACCGTCGCCGATCTGGCGAAGGCCTACGGCATCGACGGGCATATCGTGCGCGTCGCCCTGCGGCCGGACTCGCCGCTCCTCGGCCAGACCGTCGTCCAGGCCCAGCTTCGAACGAGGTACGGCCTTACCGTCTTCGGGGTCGAGCGACGGGCCAAGGGCCGCCGCCATCCGCTGATGTTCCCGGCCCAGTCCGAAACGGTTTTTGCCGCCGGCGATATCCTCTATTGCGTCGATTCCGCCGGCGGCCTGCCGGCATTTCTCGATCGGGAAGGCGCCGACGGCCTGCCTTTCGACGATGTCTCGCAGGGCATCGCGGCGCGCGAGCTGGGCCTTGCCGACGTTCTCTTGCTGCCGCATTCGGCGCTGATCGATCAGACCCTGACGCAGAGCAAGTTCCGCCAGACCTATGACCTCAGCGTTCTCGCCATCGCCCGAAAGGGCAAGCCGGTGGTCGGGAATTTCGCCGAGGAGCCGCTGGCGTTCGGCGATGCCCTGCTCGTCAGCGGCAGCTGGGACCAGATCCGCGAACTGCGCCAGAAGAACAGGGACTTCATCGTTCTGAGCCTGCCCGAGGAGCTCGAGGAGAACGCACCGGGCCGGCACAAGGCGGGCCTGGCGATCGTCGTCGTCCTTGCCATGCTCGTGGCGATGGCGCTCGATCTCGTCCCCACGGTCATTGCCGGACTGTCGGCGGCGGTGGCGATGGTCCTGCTGCGCTGCGTGCCGGCGTCGCGCATCTACACGGCGATCAACTGGGAGAGCCTCGTCCTCATTGCCGGCATGCTGCCGATGGCGACGGCGCTGGAAAAGAGCGGCGGCCTCGCCCTTCTCGTCGACCGGATGCTGGCGGTCGTCGGCGGCAGCTCGCCGTTCGTCGTCATGGGCGCGCTGTTCCTGCTCACCTCGATTCTGAGCCAGGTCATGTCCAACACGGCGACCACCGTGCTCGTCGTGCCGGTCGCCTACGGCATCGCCCAGCAGATGGGCATCGCACCGGAACCCCTGTTGATGACCGTCGCGCTGTCCGCCTCGAGCGCCTTTGCGACCCCGGTCGCCTCGCCGGTGAACACGCTGGTCCTCGGCCCCGGCAAGTATCGCTTCGTCGATTTCGTCAAGGTCGGCCTGCCGTTGCAGCTTCTGGTGATGGCCGTCACCATGGCGGTCGTGCCGCTCTATCTGCCGTTCTGAGACCAACGGCCGAACTGAGAGTGCCGACCGGCCTGACCGTTCGGGTGCCGGTGGTGCGGGCGGCGGGGATCGAACCCGCAAGCCATTTGGTGGCGGCGAATTTTAAGTCCGCTGTGTTTACCAATTTCACCACGCCCGCATTCTTCAGCATGGATGCCAGCATAACGGCAACCGCGACCCAGTCCCGGCAGGAGACCGTCCACCGTCAAGCCGGACTGAGCACGTCGATTCCCGGTATCCTTCACCTAGATCCTTTTGTGCGTTCCGCGATGCATATGGACGAGCCCGTCCATGATGATCCGGCAGAATGACCGAATTCGCCCGCGATACTCGTGCAGCAGAGCAAAGCTCAATCCGATCCGCTCACCCACGGAAAATGGCAGTTTTGCACCTCTTGCCTCAGCAGTATCGCACAGGTATTTCGTTGCTGTCAGATAGCCATGGGCAAGGGCATTTCGAACAATCGAGACTTCAACCAGGCCGGACTTTCCAGAATATACTTGGTTCCAGTCTTGATGCACGCTTTGCATCAGATGCTCAGACCATGCCTCAATGCCGCCGTCGAGTCGCTCACTTAGAATAGAATTCCACAAATCTTCATTTAAAGAATTGTCGAGCAAGTCAAAGCGATTGTTGGAAACAATATATCGTACATATTTTGATTGATTTTCCATCAATCCCACAGACCGGAGCAGAATAAGACTGCAAAAGACATCAGTATCACCAATAGTCAAAAGATGGTCATCGAGGTTTGCCTCGAATTCGGCACCACAGTCGGAAATGAGCAGCTTTATGTTCTCTCGATTCTTTATGAATGGAGAATTCCATTTTTCGATCTCAGACTGAAACGCGATTCTACCACTCCACTGAAGACGCGTCAGCTGCCGCCACTCCTGCCATATCGGCGCAGTGAGCCAATTCTCATCCACAATCGTCTCCCCCAACAGCTGCTGCTGGACCGCCGCCACGTCCGCCAGAGCCTTGCCGGCGACCTCTGAGGTAGCCGGTCGGCCGGGCACAATCAAGCATTGGTGCCGCAACCGGCCTCACACCTTCGAGGCAACCGATACCACCCTGCTCGGGAGGATTGCCTCGCGCCGAAGAGAGACTAGTCTCTGCCTTCGCGCCCGTCGCCCCATCACGCCAATTGCCGGAGCCCTGCCCCATGACCGACCGTCCCGTGATCGCCCTTCTCGGCACCGGCCTGATGGGCGCGCCGATGGCCCGCCGCCTCCTTGCCGCCGGCCTTGCCGTCGCCGTCTGGAACCGCACGCCGGAAAAGGCGGCCCCGCTCGTCGCCGATGGTGCCCGTCTCGCCGACACGCCAGCCGCGGCCGTCGCGGATGCCGATGTCGTCCTCACCATGCTGGAGAACGGCGCCGCCGTCACCGACGTTCTTTTCGCCCGTGGCGCCGCCGCGGCGATGAAGCCGGGCGCGATCGTCCTCGACATGAGCTCCATCCCGCCCTCGACCGCCCGCGATCATGCCGCGCGCCTCGCCGAGGCCGGCATCGGCCATGTCGATGCGCCCGTTTCCGGCGGCACCGTCGGCGCCGCTGCCGGCACGCTCGCCATCATGGCCGGCGGCACGGAAGCCGATATCGCCGCCCTCGCCCCCGTCTTTGCCCCGCTCGGCCGCGTCACCCGCGTCGGCGGCCATGGCGCCGGCCAGATCGCCAAGCTTGCCAATCAGGCGATCGTCGGCATAACGATCGGCGCCGTCGCCGAGGCACTGCTGCTCGCTGCTGCCGGCGGTGCCGATCCGGCCGCCGTGCGCGAGGCCATTCGCGGCGGCTTTGCCGAAAGCCGCATCCTCGAGCTGCACGGCCGCCGCATGATCGAGGGCGACTACGTTCCCGGCGGCCAGGTCGCGCTGCAGCTCAAAGACCTCGACACCATCCTTGCCACCGCCGCCGATGTCGGCCTCGAACTGCCGCTGACCCGCAATGTCCGCGACCGCTACGCCGACCTGAAGGACCGTCTCGGCGGCGGCCAGCTCGACCATGCCGCCCTTCTCCTCCAGCTCGAATCGATCAATCCGCCCCATACCGTCTGCCCGCAAACGAAGCGTTAAGTGACGTCGGGTAACCTCGGCCCATTGTTCCCATGGGCGCGATGTGATGCTGGTATTCCTGAGACTGGCGACTTTCGCGGAACCGTACCGCACCCGCGGGTCGGACGAAGCCGCCGCCGAATATGCCATCCGCCTCGCCGAAATCGCCGAGGCCCTGGTCAACACCTTGCGTCGCCTCGGTTTTCTCGAGAGCGCCGGGAACGATCGTGACGACCGCGGCCACTAGCCGGCTCACATTTTCGCGAGCAGTCGCCTCTTTGCTTGACCTTCCAGTAGCCGGACCCTTTATCCCTTTGATGACCGGCGAAGGGAGGCTGATTCCGATGAATATCGGTGCTGCGGCAAAGGCGAGCGGGCTACCGGTTAAGACCGTTCGTTACTACGACGAAATCGATCTGGTCAGCCCGAACCGCAACGGCAACGGCTATCGCGCCTACAGCGCCGACGACGTGCACAAGCTGCGCTTCCTGCAACGTGCCCGCCGCCTCGGTTTCACCATCGTCGAGTGCCGCCACCTGCTTTCGCTCTACGAGGACAAGAGCCGGGCCAGCGCCGAGGTGCGCGCCCTCGCCGTCACCCGCATCGCCGAGATCGACGCACGCATCGAGGAGCTGCAGTCCCTGCGCGATTCCCTGACGACCCTCGTTTCCACCTGCCGCGGCGACGACCGGCCCGACTGCCCGATCCTCGACGATCTCGCCGGCGGCGGTGCCTGTCACGAGGGCGCGCGAGACAGCTGAGCGATGCGCCGGGAGCACGTCGCCTTTGTCCTGCTGGTTCTCGTGATTGCCGCCATCGCGATGTTCCTGGTGCGCCAGCGCGACAACGGCCAGGTGATCATGGCCGCGGCGCGGATCGTCGAGCCCGACACCGACTCGGCGATCATCGGAACCGGCCAGCGCGTCTATCGCGAGATCTGCGCGGAGTGCCACGGCCAGCAGGCCGAGGGGACCGATCGCGGGCCGCCCTTCCTGCACCCGATCTACCGGCCCGACCACCATTCCGACGGCGCGTTCTTCCTCGCCGTCCGCAATGGCGTGCGCGCCCATCACTGGCCGTTCGGCGACATGCCGGCCCAGCCGAATGTCTCGGAAGTCGATGTCGCGGCAATTCTCGCCTATGTCCGTGCCCTGCAACGCACGAACGACATCTACTGACCGGACCCGGCGTTTCGCGGGAGGTTATTCGGGCAGGCGGTAGGGCGGCAGCGGGATCGCCAGATGCGCCGCGCGCAAGGCCTGCGACCAGCTGTCCCTGAGGCTGCCGAAATAGGCATCGCCCGGCTCGATCCGGTAGACGAGCTCGGTCTCCAGCGAGTCGCGACGATAGACCAGGAGGTCGATCGGCATGCCGACGCCGAGGTTCGAGCGCATCGTCGAATCCATCGAGATGAGCCCGATCTTCAGGGCATCGAACAGGTCGGTCTTGTAGGTCACCGCGCGGTCGAGGATCGGCTTGCCGTATTTGTGCTCGCCGATCTGCAGATAGGGCGTGTCGGAGGTCGCCTCGATGAAATTGCCGGCCGCATAGACCATGAACAGCCGGCAACGGCCGCCGCGCACCTGGCCGGCGACGAGCATCGAGACGTCGAAGCCGTTGCCGCGCTGCTCGAGCGAGGGCCCGTCGGTACGATAGACCTCGCGCACCGCCTCGCCGAGGAACTGCGCCACCCTGAACATCGAGGGCTGGGTCATCAGCGTTTCGAGCTTGCCGGTCTCGGCATTCTCGAGCCCCTCGGTCGCCAGGCTGAGCACCGCCTGGGAAATGGCCAGATTGCCCGCCGTCGCCACCGCCACGAGGCGCTCGCCCGGCTCCTCGAGGATGTGGAGCTTGCGGAAGGTCGCGATATTGTCGAGGCCGGCATTGGTGCGCGTATCGGCGATCAGGACCAGCCCCTCGCGCACCAGGATTCCGCAGCAATAGGTCATTGGCCTCCCCCAACCGCCGGCGCGGGAGCCTCCGCCCCGTTCGCGCAGTGATAGCCGAAGTCCCGGAATTCGAATACGGGAAAACGAGGCGGCCCCGTCGGCCGATCCCGCGTCACAATGCCGTCAGCGACACCGCCACCGCCAGCTGCTCGTCACTGCCGCCGTAGCGCACGCCGCGGACCGGCGTCGCCCCGAGGCAATCGAGGCTCATCGCCACCCGGACATGGGCGTCGGTCGGGCAGATGCAGTTGGCCGGATCGAAGCCGACCCAGCCGAGCCCCTCGACATGGGCCTCGGCCCAGGCATGGCCCGCCTCCTGCTCGTTCTCGCCGTCGCCGCGGAACATGTAGCCGCCGACATAGCGCGCCGGGATGCCGAGCCGCCGCGCCGCCGAGATGAAAACGTGGGTAAGATCCTGGCAGACGCCATGGCCGGCGGCGAAGGCCTCGGCCGCCGTCGTCGTCGTCTCGGTCGCGTCGCAGTCGAAGCGCATGCGCTCGTGCACGCCCGCCATCAGCCGATGCAGCGCCGCGAGCGTGTCCGAACCGCTCGCCCGGGCCACCTCCTCGGCGAAATCGGCGATCGCGCGATCATGCGCCGTCAGTTCGGTCTCGCGCAGGAACAGCGCCGGCGGGAAACGCTCCGCGACGCCGCGCACGACGCCGTGGCAGTCCTGCGTCTCGATCTGGCCGAGCGCCACGATCGACAGCTCGCGGATCGCCCCGTCGATGCTGAAGGTATGGGTGAGATTGCCGAAGGCATCCTCGCGCTTGTCGAGGCGGCAGTCGCGATCGATGTCGATGCGCCAGGCCGCGACGTACTGGCCTTCGTGGCTGCGCGGTGTCAGCCGCAACGTCTGGATGGCATAGGTCGCCGGCGTGTCGTAGCGATAGGTCGTCTCGTGGCGGATCGATAGACGCATGAAGCACGCTCAGAGCAGATACTGTTTGGAGATAGTCATGCCGAGCTCGTTCACGTCGGCGATGAACTCGGTCAGGAATTCGTGCAGTCCGGACTGGAACACGTCCTCGATCCGGGCATTGTCGAGCCGCGCGAAGATGTGCCGCGCCATGCGCTGTGCCGGACCCTGCTGGCCGTATTCGACGGCGATCTGGTCGAGGAAGCTGACGAGGTTGGCGACGCAGTTGCTGAGCGAGCGCGGCATCTCCTTCCGGAGGATCAGGAGGTCGGCGACGAGCCACGGCTTGACGTTCTCGCGGTAGACCCAGTGATAGCTGGTCAGCGCCGAGACAGACCTGAGAATCGAGCGCCACTGGATGTAGTCGAGGCCACCGCCGATCCGTTCGCCGGCCGGCAGCAGCACGTGATACTTCACGTCGAGGATGCGCGCCGTCGAGTCGGCGCGCTCGATGAAGGTGCCGAGGCGCATGAAGAAGTAGTTGTCGGTCCGCAGCATGGTCCGGTAGGCCGAGCCGTCGACCTGCAGCGAGGCCTCCTTGACGAAGCCGATGAGTTCGTTGAGCAGCGGCCGCGACAGCGGCCGGTTGTCGAACCGGCGAAGCTGCAGCCAGGTGTCGTTGATCGCTTCCCAGGTCTCCAGCGTCAGCGCCGTGCGCACCGCCCGGGCATTGGCCCGCGCCGCCTGCACGCAGCTCTTGATGCTCGACGGGTTGCCCTCGTCGAAGGCAAGGAACGACACGACGTCGTCGGCGGTCGCCGCTTCGTGCGTCAGATAGTACTGGTGCAGCGCGCCGGTCGCCGACAGCGCCGATTCCCACTCGTTGGTCGAGCCGGCGTAGTGGGTCGGCAACGCCGAGAGGCGCCCGGCCGCCTCGAGCAGGCGGGCTGTGTTTTCGGCCCGCTCGATATAGCGGGAGAACCAGAACAGGCTGTCCGCGGTCCGGCTCAGCATTTTTGTGTCCTTCCCGGTCTCGTTCCCGAGGGGGCTCGCCGAGCCCCGGGGATCAACTGTCCACGACCCAGGTATCCTTGGTGCCGCCACCCTGACTGGAGTTGACGACGAGCGAACCGTCCTTCAGCGCGACGCGCGTCAGCCCGCCGGGCGTCACCCGGATGCCGTCCGCTCCCGACAGCACGAACGGCCGGAGATCGACGTGGCGCGGCGCAAGGCCGCTCTCGACGAAGGTCGGGCAGGTCGACAGCGCCAGCGTCGGCTGGGCGATGAAATCGTCGGGATGCGCCGCGAGCTTTTTCGCAAACGTCGCGATCGTCGCCTTGTCGGCGTGCGGTCCGACCAGCATGCCGTAGCCGCCCGAACCGCGCACTTCCTTGACCACCAGCTCGTCGAGATGTTCGAGCACATAGGCGAGCGCGTCCGGTTCGCGGCAGCGCCAGGTGTCGACGTTCTTCAGGATCGTCTCCTCGCCGAGATAGAAGCGCACGAGGTCCGGCATGTAGGTGTAGACCGCCTTGTCGTCGGCAATCCCGGTGCCGACGGCATTGGCGAGCGTCACGTTGCCGGCCCGGTAGGCCGCCATCAGGCCGGGCACGCCGAGGGCCGAGTCCGGCCGGAACACCAGCGGATCGAGGTAGTCGTCGTCGATGCGCCGGTAGATGACGTCGACGCGCTGCGGTCCCTGGGTCGTGCGCATGTAGACGATGTTGTCGCGCACGAAGAGATCGCGCCCCTCGACGAGCTCGACGCCGAGCTTGTCGGCAAGGAAGCTGTGCTCGTAATAGGCGCTGTTGAACGGACCCGGGGTCAGCACCGTCACCGTCGGCTCGCCCGGGGCGGAGGGTGGCGCGATCGAGACCAGCGTGTCGAGGAGGTCGTCGACATAGCCGTCCACCGGCGCCACCCGGTATTCCGAGATGAGGTCCGGAAACAGCCGGATCATCACCTCGCGGTTCTCCACCATGTAGGAAACGCCCGACGGGGTTCGGACGTTGTCTTCGAGGACGTAGAAGTCGTTCTCGTCGATCCGCACGATGTCGATGCCGGAAATCGGTGTCCAGATCTGGTGCGGCACCTTGAAGCCGGCCATTTCCGGCCGGTAGGCGGGATTGGTGTAGACGATGTCGGCGGGAATGATGCCGGCGCGGACCGCCTCGCCCTTCCCGTAGACGTCGCTGAGAAACATGTTGATGACGCGGACGCGCTGCTCGAGACCGGCGGCGAGCCGCTTCCATTCGGCCGCGCCGATGATCCGCGGAACGATGTCGAACGGGATCACCCGTTCCTGCGCCTGGGCGTCACCATAGACCGCGAAGGTGATGCCGATCCGCCGGAACAGCGCCTCGGCTTCCGCCGCGCGGTGTTGCAAAAGATCGGCGGGCGTCGCATCGAGCCAGGCCTTCAGCGTCCGATAGGGCTCCCGGCAGGTATCCCCCACCAATCCCATTTCGTCGAATGCCTCGGCCATCAGCGCTCTCCCGGCACGTTCATCGTACCGTCACACCATTTCGTTCAGCAATGCCCGTACCAGATCGGCTAGACACTGAAATCATTACAGATTTTCCGGCATCCGACCAGACAAAAACGCAGGCAGCCCAAATAAGAGGCAGTCGCTGCCCACGCCATCCGCGCCATCGAGGGAGCGTTTCCCGGCCCTGCCGCAGTCGTCCCCGCCGGCAAACCCGCCGGCCGCCGCCGCGCCCGCCGCACCCGGTGCGCCGATTGCCGCCGGCCGCGGCCTCGTATATCAAGGGTAGGTTCCAGCCGTCTGGAGTGTCATGCGACGCGTATTTCCGATCCTTCTCGTGCTCCTGCTCGCGGCCTGCGCATCGCGTCCGGATGCCGGTCCGATGGCGGCGGCTGCGGCCCAGCCCTGGGGCAGCATCGGGCTGTTCGACGCCAACGGCCGGCCGGCAGCGGGCGATCTCGCCGAGATGGCGGGCTCGGCCAGCCTGAAGGACGGCCTGCAGGTTCTTGCCCTCTCGGGCGGCGGCGCTGACGGCGCCTATGGCGCGGGTGTCCTCGTCGGCTGGAGCGAAGCCGGCACGCGACCGAACTTCGACATCGTCACCGGCGTTTCCACCGGCGCGCTGATGGCCTCCCTCGCCTTCCTCGGCCCCGACTACGATCCGATCCTCACCAGGGTCTATACCACCACCCGGCAGCGCGACATCTTCGTCTTTCGCGGGATGCGAGGCGTTTTCGGCGACGGGCTGCTCGACAATGCGCCGCTGCGCAAGCGGGTCGACGAGATCGTCGACGAGCGGATGCTCGCGGCCGTCGCCGCCGAGCACCGAAAGGGCCGGCGCCTCTATGTCGCGACCACCAATCTCGATGCCGGCCGGCTCGTCGTCTGGGACATGGGCGCCATCGCCGCCAGCCCGCACCCCGACCGGCTGAAGATCTACCGCGACATCCTGATCGCCTCGGCGGCGATCCCCGGCGCCTTCTCGCCGGTCTACATTGCCGCCGGCTCGAGCACCGGCACCCAGATGCATGTCGACGGCGGCGTCAAGGCGCCGTTCCTCCTGCGCTCCTTCATGGTCGATGTGCCGGCCCGCAGGAAAGACGTCTACGTCGTCGTCAACGGCCCGGTCCTGCTCGACGGCGAAGGCGAGCCGGTCGAGCCGAACCTCGTCGAGATCTCGGCCAAGTCGATCAAGGAACTGATGCGCGGCCTGACCTACAAGACGCTCTACCAGGCCTACGTCACGACCCGTCACGGCGGCGCCGGCTTCCACCTCGCCTACATGCCCGACACGATCGCCGCCGACAGCGCCACCATCGAGTTCGAACCGGAAACCATGCGTCGCGTCTTCGAGGCCGGCCGCACCGCGGCCCGCACCGGCAAGGTCTGGAGCGGCGAGCCGCCGCGCCTCGAGGCGCTCGAGCGGCTCTGATCACGAAGCGGAAGGCCTCAGAGCAGCTTCAGCCCGCGGAAGCTGGCGTGCCCTTCCTTGCCGACGACGATGTGGTCGTGGACCGTGATGCCGAGCGGCGCGGCGATCTCGACGATCGAGCGCGTCATCTGGATATCGGCCCGCGACGGCGTCGGATCGCCGGACGGATGGTTGTGGACGAGGATCAGCGCCGTCGCCGAGAGTTCGAGCGCCCGCTTGACGATCTCGCGCGGATAGACCGGCGTATGGTCGACGGTGCCGGACTGCTGCACCTCGTCGGCGATCACCGTGTTCTTCTTGTCGAGGAACAGCACGCGGAACTGCTCCTTCTCGGCAAAGGCCATGGTCGTGCGGCAATAGTCGATGACCGAGCTCCACGACGACAGCACCGGCCGCTTGCGCAGCTCGCCGCGCGCGATGCGCTGGGCCGCCGCGAACACGATGGCAAGGTCGGTACCGACGCTCTCGCCGACCCCCGGCACCTCCCGGAGCAGGTTCGGCGAGGCCGTGATCACCTCGGCGAACGAGCCGAAGCGCTCGATCAGCTTCTTGGCGAGCGGCTTAACGTCGCGCCGCGGCAACACGCGGAAGAGTACCAGCTCGAGGAGCTCGTAGTCGGCCAGCGCATCGGCGCCGGCCTCGCGAAAGCGCTGGCGCAACCGCTCGCGATGGCCGTGATAGTGTGGCTCGCCGCCGGCATTGTCCTCGAAGCCGCTCATCGGACTTCCCGAAATCGGATCACCGGCGATAGGGCGGACAGTCGAGGCCGGCGGGCGACTTGGTGAAAATCTCGCAGCCGGTCTCGGTGACGCCGACGGAATGCTCGAACTGGGCCGACAGCGACCGGTCGCGGGTCACCGCCGTCCAGCCGTCGCCGAGGATCTTCACGTTCGGCCGGCCGAGATTGATCATCGGCTCGATGGTGAAGAACATGCCCGGCTTCAGCTCGGCGCCCTCGCCGCGGCGGCCGTAATGCAGGATGTTCGGCGCATCGTGGAAGAGACGGCCGAGGCCGTGGCCGCAGAAGTCGCGCACGACGCTGCAGCGCTCGGCCTCGACGAAATCCTGGATCGCCGCGCCGATGTCGCCGGTCGTGGCACCCGGCTTGACCTCGGCGATGCCGCGCATCATCGCCTCGTAGGTCACCTCGACCAGGCGTTCCGCCGCCCGCTTGCAGGCGCCGACCGGATACATGCGGCTCGAGTCGCCGTGCCAGCCGTCGAGGATGAAGGTCACGTCGATATTGACGATGTCGCCCTCGCGCAGCGGCTTCTCGTTCGGGATGCCGTGGCAGACGACGTGGTTGATCGAGGTGCAGCTCGACCGCGTGTAGCCGCGATAGCCGAGCGTCGCCGGCAGGGCGCCGCGCTCGAGGCCGAACCGGTGCACGAAGTCGTCGATTTCGAGGGTCGTCACGCCCGGCCGCACGATGTCGACGAGGGCATCGAGCGCCTCGGCGGCGATCCGCCCGGCGCGACGCATGCCCTCGAACGCCGCCGCATCGTGCAGCTTGATCTGGCCGTTGTTTTTCAGCGGGGCGGTGGCCGCCTCGACATAGGTCACCATCGAGAAGTCTCCAGAAGCATCCCTGCTAAACTAGAACAGGAAACGCGGAAGTCAGAGGTCGTTTTCGATAATCTCGCGCCGACAATCAAGTCGTGAGGGCCCGCGGAGGCGCTTTCTGCCCCGGATGTCGCGCCATTTCGGTTTCAAGCGGCGCGCCGATGCCGATATGATGGTGCGAGCCGGCTGCGCGACAGCCCCCTCGATTCGCTTCCCGGGACAGTTCATGCTCGACAAGGCACTCGACCAACCCTTCGGCACGTTTGCGCCGACCCCTTTCCAGGCCCGCATCATCGGCCTCACCCGCCGCCAGCCCGACAACTGGCTCGGCCGGCGCATCGCCTTCTTCCTGCGCCGCCTGGTGCTGGCCGGCCTCGACCACCCGCTCGACGTCGCCGCCCTCGGCCAGAACATGCGGCTCTATCCGTTCAACAATGTCTGCGAGAAGCGCATCCTCTTCACGCCGCAATATTTCGATGCCGCCGAGCGCGAGCTGATCGCCAGCCGGGCCGGCGACGACTTCGTCTTCATCGACATCGGCGCCAATGTCGGCGGCTATGCCCTCTTCGTCGCCGGCATCGCCGGCTCCAAGGCACGGATCCTGGCGATCGAGCCCCAGCCGGTGGTGTTCGATCGCCTCGTCTACAACATCGCGGCGAACGCGGCCGGGACCGTCAAGGCGATCGCCTGCGCCATCATGGACCGCGACGGCGATTTCACCCTGTTCCTCGACGACGACAATCGCGGCGGCGCCTCGATCAAGACGATCTCGGCCAACGATCACGGCACCTCGGCCCTGACCGTGCCGGCCAAGACCCTGCTCGGCCTCGTGCGCGAGGAGAATCTCTCGCATGTCGATGCCCTGAAGATCGACATCGAGGGCGCCGAGGATCTCGTCCTCGTGCCGTTCTTCCGCGATGCGCCGCGCGAACTCTGGCCCCGGCTGATCGTCATGGAACAGACCAGCGGCCGCTGGCAGACCGACTGCGTCGCCCTCGCCCTCGCCAAGGGCTATCGCCAGATCGCCACGACGCGCATGAATGTCGTGCTCGAACTCGCATCCTGAGACGGAAGCGGACTCATCTGGTCCCACCCCCAATATTCCGGGGGTTACGCGAAGACCTGATTCGTGGCATCGTTCTCCTGCGCTTGTGAAATTGCTGGCCATACTTCAGCCCGCGCTGGTTCTCCCAGCGCGGATTTTTTTGTCTTTATCGGTTTCTTCACCATAATTCGCAGACGGGCGTTCAAGCGGAAGTACAATAGTGAACATCCCGCCATCTCAACGATGCCGACTAAGTTTAAGGATGTCCGGAACGCAGGAACCGCCCGGCGTTTCCACCGGGCGGTCCCCAGAAAGCGCAGCGGCCCGTCGGCCGGCGACTATTCCGCCGCGATCTGCGGCAGTTCGGCGAGCGAAGCCTTGAGCGCCGCCTCGTCGTAGTCGCGATCTTCGAGTTTGCCGGCGAAGTAGTCGTCATACGCCGCCATATCGAAGTGGCCGTGGCCCGACAGGTTGAAGAGGATCGTGCGCGACACGCCCTCTTCCTTGCACTTCAGCGCCTCGTCGACGGCCACGCGCACGGCATGGGTCGATTCCGGCGCCGGCACGATGCCTTCGGCCCGGGCGAACTTGACGCCCGCCTCGAAGCACGCCGTCTGATGCACCGCACGGGCATCGATCAGGCCCAGTTCCTTGAGGTGGCTGACCAGCGGCGCCATGCCGTGGTAGCGCAGGCCACCCGCATGGAACCCCGGCGGCATGAACGAGGCGCCGAGCGTGTGCATCTTGACGAGCGGCGTCAGGTGCGCCGTGTCGCCGAAATCATACGCATAGACGCCGCGCGTCAGCGTCGGACAGGCCGCCGGTTCGACGGCGATGATCTGGGTCTTCAGGCCCTCGCGGACCTTCTTGCCGACGAACGGGAAGGCAAGACCGGCGAAGTTCGAGCCGCCACCGGCGCAGCCGATGACGATGTCCGGATAGTCGCCGGCCATGTCGAGCTGCTCGAGCGCTTCCTGGCCGATCACCGTCTGGTGCAGCAGCACGTGGTTGAGCACGCTGCCGAGCGCATAGTTGGTGTCCGCGCTGGTCGCGGCGACCTCGACCGCTTCGGAGATGGCAATGCCGAGCGAGCCCGGCGAGTTCGGATCCTGCTCGAGGATCGCGCGGCCGGAGGCCGTCTCCATGCTCGGGCTGGCGACGCAGGTCGCGCCGTAGGTCTGCATCAGGGCGCGGCGGTAGGGCTTCTGGTTGAAGCTCACCTTCACCATGTAGACCTTGACCTCGATGCCGAACAGGGCGCCGGCGAAAGCGAGGGACGAACCCCACTGCCCCGCGCCGGTCTCGGTCGAGAGCTTCTTGATGCCCGCTTCCTTGTTGTAGAAGGCCTGCGCCACGGCGGTGTTCGGCTTGTGGCTGCCGGCCGGGCTGACGCCTTCGTACTTGTAGTAGATCTTGGCCGGCGTATCGAGCACCTGCTCGAGCCGGCGGGCGCGGAACAGCGGCGACGGACGCCACTGGCGATAGATGTCGCGCACCGGCCCCGGAATCTCGACTTCCTTGTCGGTCGTCACTTCCTGGCCGATCAGGGCCATCGGGAAGATCGGCGCGAGATCGTCCGGACCGAGCGGCTGACCCGTTCCCGGATGCAGTCCGGGCGGCGGCGGCGCCGGCAGGTCGGCGACGACGTTGTACCAGGTCTTCGGAATGCGATCCTCGGACAGAAGATATTTGATGCTGTCACTCATGGGCTGGCGTTCCCCCGTTTTACCTTTGACGCTCGCCTGCGAGTTTAGAAGACCGCAATGCGACAACGCCAGCAAAAATAACCGCTTGCCGGCGTCGTCTGTGCCGCACGGGCGCCGCCGGGCGGCGAAACGAGAAAACCCCGGCGCGAGGCCGGGGTTTTCCGTATTCCGTGCCGTGGCGGCGACGATTACTGAACGTAATCGTACTTGCCGTCCTTCCACTCGTAGAACACGTAGCCCGGCAGGGTCACGTCGCCCTTTTCGTTGAAGGAGAGCTCGCCGAGAACGGTCTCGAACTTGCCTTCGTTCAGCGCCTTGACGACGTCGTCGTACTTCGTGGACTTGGCGGTCTCGGCAGCCTTGGCCCAGGCCTGGATGGCCGCATAGGTGTAGAGCACGTAGCCCTCGACCTTCACGCCCTTGGCCTCGAGCTTGGCGACGACCGGCTTGGCGACTTCGTTCTTGGACGGATCCGGCGAGAAGGTCATGAGAGTGCCTTCGCCGGCCGGGCCGGTGATCGACCAGTACTCGTCGGTGACGAGGGCGTCACCGGAGACGAGGATGGTCTTCATGCCCTGGTCGCGCATCTGGCGCACGATCAGGCCGGCTTCGGTGTGGTAGCCGCCGACGTAGAGAACGTCGACCGCCTCGGCCTTCAGCTTCGAGACGAGAGCGGTGTAGTCCTTCTCGCCCGCGGTGTAGGCTTCGTAGAGCTTCTCCTGGACGCCGGCCGCGTTGAGAGCCTTCTTGGTCTCGTCGGCCAGACCCTTACCGTAAGCGGTCTTGTCCTGGATGATGGCGATGTTCTTGTCCTTGAAATTGTCGGCGAGGTACTTGCCGGCAACTTCGCCCTGCTGGTCGTCACGACCGCAGACGCGATAGACGCCCGGGCCCGCGCGATCGTCGGTCAGCGCCGGGTTCGTGGAGGCCGGCGAGATCTGGATCACGCCTTCCTCGGAATAGACCTTGGAGGCCGGGATCGAGGAACCGGAGCAGAAGTGACCGGCAACCAGGACGACGCCCTTGCCGGCGAGCTGGTTGGCGACCGCCACGGCCTGCTTCGGATCGCAGGCATCGTCGCCGATTTCCAGCTTCAGCTTCTCGCCGAGCACGCCACCGGCGGCGTTGAGGTCTTCCACCGCCTGCTCGGCACCAGCCTTCATCTGGGCACCGAACGAAGCGTACTGACCAGTCATCGGGCCGGCCGTCGCGATCGAGATATCGGCCCAAGCGGCGCTCGAGAGCCCCAGACCGAACGACAGGGCGACGCCTGCCAGGAGGAATTTCTTCATTGCCAACTCCCCTGAAATTATTCTCATCGACAGTTCAGTTTCCGGGTTTTGTCACCCGTTGGGGCGCATTCTGCATCTTTTTTCGACGAATTGGTACGCCCCTGCCCAACCCGCCAAAAACCATCCCGGCGGCCTCGCGGCAACCGGTGCTCAGGCTTCGCCGCCCCGCTCCGCCCAGGTGAACGGGCTGGTGCGCCGATAGAGCCAGCGGTACTGCGTCACCATCTGGGTCGTTCGCGTCATGCGGAACCCGACGAGCGCAGCCGCCAGCAACACGCCATAGTCGACCAGATAGTAGTGAAGTGTCAAAAGTGTGCCCTCGAACAGGGCGAAATGAAAGAAGCGGACCGCCGCCGCCAGCGGCACCATGTAGAGTGCCACCTGCCAGATCGGCTTCCAGGTCAGCGCCACCGCGCGGCCCGACATGAAGGCCGTGCCGCCGCCGATGATGCAGGTCAGCAGCAGGAACACGCCGAAGCTGCTCTCCTCGTAGAGAATGCCCATCCGTCGTCTCCTCAGCCCCGGCCGCCTTCGAGATAGGCCGCGCGCACTTCCTCGCGCTCGAGCAGTTCCTTGCCCGTGCCCGACATGGTGATCTCGCCATTGACCATCACATAGCCGCGATGGGCGAGCTTCAGCGCGTGATAGGCGTTCTGCTCGACGAGGAAGATCGTCATGCCCTCGCGGTTCAGCTCGCTGACCACGTCGAAGATCTGCTTGACGATCAGCGGTGCCAGACCGAGCGAGGGCTCGTCGAGCAGCAGCAGCCGCGGCCGGCTCATCAGCGCACGCGCGATCGCCAGCATCTGCTGTTCGCCGCCCGACAGCGTGCCGCCGCGCTGGCCGCTCCGCTTGGCCAGGATCGGGAACAGGTCGAAGACCCGCTTCAGATCCTTGTCGAAATGCTTCATGTCGGTGATGGCCGCGCCCATCTGCAGGTTTTCCAGCACCGTCATGCGCGGGAAGATGCGACGGCCCTCCGGCGACTGCGAAATCGCCATGCGCATGATCTGGTGCGTCGGCATGCGCGTGATGTCGATGCCGTCGAACTCGATCGTGCCCTCGCGCGCCTGCGGGTCGCCGCAGATGGTCATCATCAGCGTCGACTTGCCGGCACCGTTGGCACCGATCAGCGTGACGATCTCGCCGGGATTGACGGTGAGATCGACGCCGCGCAGGGCCATGATCTTGCCGTAGAACGTCTTGACACCGCGAACGGACAGAAGCGGTTGCTCACTCATTTCGCCGCTCCTTCCACTTCCGCCTCGACGTCCTCGACCTCGTCGTCCTCGACGCCGAGATAGGCCGCGATCACGCTCGGATCGTTGCGCACTTCCTCGGCCGTGCCGTCGGAGATCTTGCAGCCATAATCGAGCACCACGACGTGATCGGAGATCTGCATGACCACCGACATGTCGTGCTCGATGAGCAGGATCGAGATGCCGTGCTCGTTGCGGATATAGCGCAACAGCTCGTTGAGCTGGTTCGATTCACGCGGGTTGAGGCCGGCCGCCGGCTCGTCGAGGCACAGCAGCACCGGCTCGGTGCACATCGCCCGGGCGATCTCGAGGCGCCGCTGCGCGCCATAGGGCAGATCGGCCGCCGGATCGTCGGCCCGATCGAGCAGGCCGATGTGGTCGAGCCAGTACTTGGCCCGGTCCATCGCCTCGTGCTCCGCACTGCGGAACCCGGAAATGCCGAGGACGCCGCCGATGGTCCAGGCCGAGGCCTTCATCAGCTCGTTGTGCTGCGCGACCATCAGGTTTTCCAGAACGGTCATGCCGCCGAACAGGCGGATGTTCTGGAAGGTGCGCGCCACATGGGCCTCGCGCGCGATCTCGTGGTCGGCCATGCGTTCCAGGAGGAACGTCTCGCCGCCGTCGACGTGCGGATGCAGCGTGATCCGCCCCTCGGTCGGCTTGTAGAAGCCGGTGATGCAGTTGAACACCGTCGTCTTGCCGGCGCCGTTCGGGCCGATCAGCGCGGTGATCTCGCCCCGGCCGACCGAGAACGACAGGTCGTCGATGGCGACGAGGCCGCCGAAGCGCATCGTCAGGTGCTCTACCGAGAGCACCGGATTTTCATCCCAGTGGCTCATCCGTGGCCCTCCCCGACGAGTTCCGCCCCGACCGCTTTTCGCTCCTTCAGGAAGACCGAAGGCTGACGCGACGAGATCAGGCCGCGCGGGCGCCAGACCATGATGAGCACCATGGCGAGGCCGAACACCAGCATGCGGTACTCGGCAAGGTCACGGAACAATTCGAAGCCGCCGATCATGACGACCGCCGCGATGACGACGCCGAGCTGGCTGCCGAGGCCGCCGAGCACGACGATCGCGAGGATCAGCGCGCTCTCCATGAAGACGAAGGATTCCGGCGAGATGAAGCCCTGCCGGGTGGCGAAGAACGACCCGGCGAAGCCGCCGAACATGGCGCCGATGGCGAAGGCCGTCAGCTTGGTGTTGCGGGTGTTGATGCCGAGCGAGCGGCAGGCGATCTCGTCCTCGCGTAGCGCTTCCCAGGCCCGGCCGATCGGCAGCCGGCGCAGGCGCAGCGTCACGAGGTTGGTGATGAGAGCGAGGATCAGGATCAGATAGTAGAGGAAGATGATCCTGTGGATCGCCGAATAGTCGAGCCCGAAGAAGGCGGCAAAGCCGTTCTCGTCGCGGCTGAACTCGAGGCCGAAGAAGGACGGCCGCGGGATCCCGGAAATGCCGTTCGGGCCGCCGGTGAAATTGTACCAGTTGAGCAGCACGACGCGGATGATCTCGCCGAAGGCGAGCGTCACGATCGCGAGGTAATCGCCCCTCAGGCGCAGCACCGGGAAACCGAGCGTGACACCCCACATCGCCGCGAGAATGCCGGCGACCGGCAGGCAGAGCCAGAACGACCAGCCGAAATACTGCGCGAGCAGCGCGTAGGAATAGGCGCCGACCGCGTAGAACGCCACATAGCCGAGGTCGAGCAGGCCGGCGAGACCGACGACGATGTAGAGGCCCCAGCCGAGCATCACGTAGGTCAGCACCAGAATCGCCAGATCGAGGATGTAGCGGTTGTGCTGCGGGAACATGTAGGCGGTGATCGCCGGCAGCAGGAAGGCGAGCGCCAGCATCAGCGGGCCGAACACCTTGCCGAACTTGCCGCCGGCGGGCGCCTTCGGCATCGCCCGCGCGATCATCCCGGTGATCGGATTGTCGGTGCGCCAGACGAAGAGGTTGAGCAGCAGGCGGCCGAGGAAGACGACGCCGACGGCGATCGCCAGGGCCCCCCAGCGGGTGTTGATGCCGAGGCCGCCGATGTCGGCGGTGGTCCTCAGGCCGATGAACGGGCCGAAGAGGCCGAGCGCGATGGCGCCGGCGATGGCGGCATCCTTCACGGAGCCGGCGAAACGGTCGGAAGCGGATACGTTGGCTGTCATGGCGTCAGACCTTCTCCACTTCCGGTTTGCCGAGCAGACCGGACGGCAGGAAGATCAGCACGATCGCGAGGATCGAGAACGCTGCCACGTCCTTGTATTCGACCGAGAAATAGGCCGACCAGAAGGTCTCGATGAGGCCGATGAGGAGGCCGCCGAGCATGGCGCCGGGCAACGAGCCGATGCCGCCGAGCACGGCCGCGGTGAACGCCTTCACGCCGGCGACGAAACCGATGTAGAAATCGATCACGCCGTAATTGAGCAGGTACATGACGCCGGCGACGGCGGCCAGCATCGCGCCCATCACGAAGGTCAGCGAAATGGTCCGGTCGACATTGATGCCGAGCAGCGAGGCCATCCTGCGGTCCTGCTCGCAGGCGCGCTGAGCGCGCCCGAGCGGCGTGCGCGCGATGATCAGCGAGAACGCCGTCATCAGCCCCACGGTGAGCACCACGATGATGATCTGCATGTTGGACAGCGCCACCTGGAAGCCGTCCTTCTCCATCAGCGTGTAGCCACCCGAAACGATCGGCTGCAGCGGCTTGACGCGCGCGCCCTGGGTGATCTGCACGAAGTTCTGCAGGACGATCGACATGCCGATCGCGGTGATCAGCGGCGCCAGACGGAACGAGCCGCGCAGCGGCCGGTAGGCGATCCGCTCGACCGCCCAGCCCCAGACCGCCGTCAGCACCATGGCGACGACGAGGACGAGGAGCAGTGCGAAGATGATGAGCGCCACCGAACTCATGCCGAGGATACCGAGCGCGGTGATCACGATGAGCGCGATGAAGGTCGAGAGCATGAAGATCTCGCCGTGGGCGAAGTTGATCATGCCGATGATGCCGTAGACCATCGTGTAACCGATGGCGATCAGGCCATAAATGGAACCGGTGGTGATTCCATTGATCAGCTGCTGGACAAAATACTCCATGCGCCGGCGGGTCCCCTCTCGTTCCTTCGACGGCTCCGAATGGCTGTCGTTATCGTGTCAGGACTGGACGCCCGGAGACCCGTGGGAGTGGGTCGGCCGGGTCGTACGGGCCGGGAGAGAGTCTTAGCAACGCGATTTGTCTGTGACAATCGCATATCTGAGGCACTTGGCGATGAAATCGGCGCCGCCCCTGTCGGTGCCGCGATCGCGCCCCATCTTTGGCCTGTCGCGGGCCGCGCGCCTTGCCTGTTGCCTGATGGCGCCGGAACAGGCAGTTTGCCGCCCGAAATCGAGCAGCAACAGCGTGACCCGGACCGAGAAATTGACCGAGCAGGAAGAAGCCACCTTGTCCGCATCGGGCGGCCGCAAAGCCGATGCCGCCACCTTCCGGGAGGGCATGAGCCGCGTCGCCGCGACCGTTCACATTGTTGCGACCGACGGCCCGGCCGGCCGCGCCGGCCTCACCGTGACGGCGATGACGCCGGTGAGCGACAGCCCGCCGACCATCCTCGTCTGCGTCAACCGCGCGAGCGCCACCAACCGGGCGATCCGGCGCAATGGCGTCTTCTCGGTCAATGTCCTGCCCGCCAACGCCGAGGCGCTGTCCAACACCTTCGCCGGACGCGGCGGCAGCGCCGGGGCCGACCGCTTCGAGGCCGCCGGCTGGTCGACGGCGGCGACCGGCGCGCCGATCCTCGCCGCGGCCCGCGTCGCCTTCGACTGCCGCCTCAGCGACCTGCACGAGGTCGGCTCGCACTCGATCCTGATCGGCACCGTCGTCGATATCCGCCTCGGCGACCGCGGTCCCAATCTCGGCTATGCCGGCCGCGGCTACCGCCAGCTCTGACGGTCCCCCAAAAGAGAAGGGCCCCCGGATCGGCCGATCCGGGGGCCCTTCATATCGCGTGTCGCGTCGCGCTTACTGCTTGGGCTGCTCGGCCGGAGCCGGCGCGCCGCCCTGCTGCTCGAGCAGGCGCTTGCGTGCATCCTCGGCGCGCTTCTGCAGTTCCTTCTGCAGCTCTTCCTGCTGCGCCTCGAGCTCCTTGGTGTCCATCGGAGCACCCTCGTAGGACTTGGTGAAGCCGGCCAGCGTCAGCTTGAAGGAAACACCGCGCGCCTGCTGGTTCAGCGTGGTGATCGAGAGGTCGGTGCCCTTCTTCATCGCATCGATGAAGTCGTCGCCGATCGGAATCTCGGCATAGCAGCGATCCGGGAAGCAGATGGCGTACTTGCCCGGGATCTGCTTGCCCTCGTCGATCTGCACGCGCAGGCCCGGCTGCAGCAGCATGATCGTCGGCACGAAGACCGACAGTACCTTCTGCTTGTCGCCCTTGATCTCGCGGACGGCGACGGAAGCGAGGAACTGGCCGGTCTCGGCGCGGATCTCCTGCGCCACCACGCACACTTCCTTCTTCTCCTTCGGGTCCTCGCCGCACACCTTCAGCCAGGTCGGCTGGTCGGCAGCGGCCGCCGGAGCATCCTTCGGCGCGGCCGCATCCTGAGCAACCGCACCGCCGAGCGAAAGAGCCAGCGCCGACGCGGCGGCGAGCATGGCGATCGTCCCCCGGCCCTTGCGGGCACCAATGATCCGTTCGAAATTCGACATGTCCTGTCCTTCTGCCTGTTGCCCGGGTAGCTGCGGGGCTCCGGATGACGGCGGGCTTCCCTCTGGTTCTGCCGTGCCGGTTCTAGCGAATACGCGGAGCTAGTTGCGCATCAAATGCGGCGAGATGGTGACCCATCACACCCGACACTCGTTCCTTAGCGCCCTTTTCGCGCCGATTCCACCGCTTCCGTCGTCGCGCCCCCCGGATAATCGATCGAACGGGCTGTGGTAACATCCTGATGCGACGAATCAATGGACTTCGGGAGGTAACGGGTGACGGGCCGCGCCACGCCACGCAAGCAGGGACTGTTTCGGCGGACGGCCTGTCTCTGCGCGACCATGCTGGCGATCGGCCTCGCCCTCGCCGGCGCCCGGGCCGAACCGGCGTCCGGCATCGCCATGCACGGCACGCCCGCCCTCGCCTCCGGCTTCGAGCGCTTCGACTACGCCTCGCCCGATGCCCGCACCGGCGGCCGCGTCACCTATGCCGCGATCGGCTCCTTCGACAGCCTCAACCCGTTGATCGTCAAGGGCAATGCCGCCCAGTCGCTGCGCGGCTACGTCTATGAGAGCCTGATGGCGCGCGGCCTCGACGAGCCCTTCACGCTCTATGGCCTCATCGCCGACAGCGTCGACACGCCGGACGATCGCTCCTCGGTCACCTTCACCATCGACCCGCGCGCCCGCTTCTCCGACGGCCATCCGATCACCGCCGACGACGTCGTGTTCTCCTGGCAGCTGCTGCGCGACCATGGCCGGCCGAACCACCGCAGCTACTATTCCAAGGTCAAGACCGCCGAGACGCCCGACGAGCGCACGGTCCGCTTCGTCTTCGACGCCGACGGCGACCGCGAGATGCCGCTGATCATGGGCCTGATGCCGGTGCTGCCGGCCCACCTCGTCGATCCCGACGAGTTCGAGAAGACGACGCTCGAGCCGCCGGTCGGCAGCGGCCCCTACAAGCTCGTCGAGGTCAATCCCGGCGCCAGCATCACCTATGCCCGCGACCCGGACTACTGGGCCGCCGATCGCGGCGTCGCCAGGGGCCTCACCAATTTCGACGAGATCCGCTTCGAGTATTATCGCGACGAGAACTCGCTGTTCGAGGCCTTCAAGAAGGGGCTCGTCGACGTCATGCTCGACGAGGATCCGACCCGCTGGGCTTCCGGCTACGACTTCCCGGCCGTGAACGACGGCCGCGTCGTCAAGGACACCTTCGCCGACGGCACGCCGAAGGGCATGAACGGCTTCGTCTTCAACACCCGCCGGCCGATTTTCGCCGACGCCCGGGTGCGCGAGGCGCTCGCCGCCCTCTTCGATTTCGAATGGGTCAATCACACCTATTTCTTCGACGCCTACCGCCGGACCGCCAGCTATTTCGAGGCCTCCGAGCTTTCCGCCCGCGGCCGCCCGGCGAGCGAGGCGGAAAAGGCACTGCTCGCGCCCTTCCCCGGCGTCGTCCGCCCCGCGATCATGGACGGCAGCTACCAGCCCGTCGCCACCGACGGCTCCGGGCGCGACCGCGGCCCCTTGCGCAAGGCCATGCAGCTTCTGACCGATGCCGGCCTGCGCATGCAGGGCGATCGCCTCGTCGACGCCGCCGGCACGCCCCTCACCTTCGAGATCCTGACCAAGACCCGCGATCAGGAGCGCCTCGCCCTGGCCTTCAAGCGCTCGCTCGCCCGCCTCGGCATCGACGTCTCGATCCGCACCGTCGACTCGGCCCAGTACCAGCGCCGGCTGCAGGGCTTCGACTTCGACATGATCCAGTATTTCTGGCCGGCCTCGCTGTCGCCCGGCAACGAGCAGAACTTCCGCTGGAGCAGCGCCGCCGCCGCGCAGGAAGGCTCGTTCAATTTTGCCGGCGTGCACGAGCCCGCCGCCGACGCCATGATCCAGGCGATGATCGCCGCGAAGTCGCGCGAGGATTTCGTCGCCGCCGTGCGCGCCTTCGATCGCGTGCTGATGTCGGGGCACTATGTGGTGCCGCTCTACCATCTGCCCGAACAGCGTGTCGCGCGCTGGGCCCGCATTGCCCGGCCCGAGCGCGCCTCGCTCTACGGCTATGTCCTGCAATCCTGGTGGTATGCCGGCGAAGACGGCAAGTGACACATCCGATGCCGAGGGGGCGAACGTGATCCTTTCCAACGAGAAGCTGGCCGCCAAATACGTCACCGAGGGCGTCTGGGGGCGCGTCACGCTCGACGCGCTCCTTCGCCGCAACGCGCAAGGAACGCCCGGCGAGCTCGCCCTCGTCGAGACCGACGGCGCCGGCCGGGTCACCCGCAGCCTCACCTATGCCGCCCTCGAGGAGAACGTCACCGGCCTTGCCGCCTTCTTCACCTCGGTCGGCCTCAAGCCGGACATGTACGTGCTGGAGCAGATGCCGATCGGCATCGATGCCGCGATCGCCCTGTTCGGCGCCCTGCGCGCCGGCCTCGTCGCCGTGCCGGTCTCCCCGCTCCTTGCCGCCGCCGAACTCGCCGCGATCGCCGAAAGCCTCGGCCCGAAGGCTCTCGTCACCTCGATGACCTCGGGACACGGCCTTGCCGAGCGCATGCGCCACCTCGCCGCCGAGCTTTTCAGCGTGCGCTTCGTCTGCGCCTTCGGCGAGGCGGTGCCGGACGGCGTCGTGCCGCTCGACCTCATCATCGGCTCGGGCGAGCTCGCCGATCCGGCTGCCGCTGCCGCCCTGCTGCGCAACGGCAACGCCGCCGATCACGTCGCCACCGTTTCCTGGAGCGAAGGCAGCGACGGCCCGATGCCGCTCGCCCGCAGCCACAATCACTGGATCTCGGCCGGCCTCATGCACCTCGTCGCCGCCCGCCTCGACAAGGGCTGCCGCATCTTCAGTCCCTATCTGCCGAACGGCCTCGTCGGCCTCGCCGCCGCGGTCGTTCCCTGGCTGCTGACCGGCGGCACGCTGGTGCTGCATCGTTTCGAGGACGTCGCCGGCCTCGCCGCCGCCGTCGCCGAGACGCAGCCGGACCACGTGCTCGTCCCGGCCGGCCTCGAGGCACCGCTCGTCGCCCGCCTCGGCACGCTCGAGCCGAGCCTTGCCCTCGTCCACCCGGAAGGCGGCGCCCGCGCGAGGAGCGAATGGGCCGGCGGCATCGTCGACATCGACCGGATCGGCGACATCGTCGCCATTCCGCGCCGCCGCGAGCATCAGCAGGCCGATGGCAGCCTGCCGCTCGGCAAGATCGGCGCGATGGTCGGCACCGGCCCGGTCGGCTTCCTCGAGGCGCGCCTGCGCGGCCTGCCGCGCAAGGCCGGCGAGGCCGCGGACAGCTCCTTCACCGAGGGCGAGATCATCCTGCGCGGTCCGACCATTCCCGACGCCGCCGTGCCCCTCGCCGAAGCCGCCGCCGGGCCCGCCTTCGATGCCGACGGCTTCCTCCATAGCGGTATCGGCGGCCGCCTCGTGTCGGCCGAGCCCGCCGGCTTCCTGCCGGCCGGCCCGCTCGGCGACCTCATCCTCGTCGCCGGCACGCCGGTGCGCGCCGCCGAGCTCGACCGCATCTACGCCGAGCACGAGGCCGTTGCCGCCGCCGCCGCGGTCGTGGTGCCCGACCCGGTCGCCGGCACGCGCCTGCGCGCCGTCATCGTGCCGCAGCCCGGCCGCAGCCTCGATCATGCCGACTTCGTG
Source organism: Pseudomonadota bacterium (assembly GCA_029572955.1). GTDB lineage: Bacteria > Pseudomonadota > Alphaproteobacteria > Rhizobiales > JAKPQE01 > JAKPQE01. The sequence continues at coordinate 44,330 of JAKPQE010000165.1, read as the reverse complement.
CGCTGGCTCGTCGAACGCGGCGTCGCCGCCCACAAGATCCCGGTCGGCCTGACCCTCGTCGAACGCCTGCCGCGCACCGAGAACGGCCGCATCGCCCGCACCGTCGCGGTCCGCCCGGCACGAGCCGCCTGACGCCGCGTAAAAAAGGCCGAAAAAGCCGCCGCGGCAAACCGGATCTTTACCGACGCCGCAGCAAGATGCGCCCGTCTTTCGAGCGAAACGGCGGGGGTGTCGCAATGGTTCAGTCGGCTCGGGTCCTGGTGATCGACGAGAAGGTGTCCGACGAGCGGTCGCGGTTCTGGAACGATCTCGATCGCTTCGGCTTTCACGCGACGACCTGTGCCCCGGACGAGGCCCTGCGCATCGGCAGTCGCGAGCGCCCCGACGTGATCGTCGTCGATGCCCGCGACGGCGCCGCCGCCGACGAGGTGATCGCCTCGCGGCTTGCCGGCGGTGACGGTGCGCTGCCGCCGGCGATCCTCTTCCTTGCCGACGAAGGCGACGACACCGCCACCCGCACGAAGGGCCTCGGCCACGTGCTCTATCCGCCGCTCGAGCCCGGCCGCCTCGCCCACAGCCTCGCCACGCTGCTGCGCCAGAACGCCCTGCAGCAGGAGATCGACCGGCGCGTCCGCGCCGCCGAGCGCGTCGGCGCGACCCCGATCGCCCCGCCGCCGGCGACCGGTGCCGCCGGCACGGCGAGCGTCCTCGTCGTCGGCGTCGGCCGCACCTTCCTCAAGATCGAATCGAGCCTGTCGAGCTTTGCCGAGGTGTTCGGCGCCCTCACCCTCGATCAGGCCGAGGACTGCCTGGCGAGCGCCAGCTTCGACGCCGTCGTCATCGAGCCCTCGATCGACTTCGATCATGCCCTCGTCTTCGCCGCCCAGCTGCGCCGCAATCCGCGCCTCGCCACGCTGCCGGTGGTGATGCTGCTCGATCCGCATTTCATGATGGGCCTGCGCGAGGCCTACGCAGCCGGCGTCACCGACGTCCTGCCGACGAGCTTTGCCGCCGACGACTTCGCCGTGCGCATGGCCGTCCATGCCGGTGAGGTCCAGGCGCATCGCGACCTCCATGCCGCGGTGCGGGCGCTGCGCGCGCCAGCCGGCGACAACCCCGCCCCGCGCCTCGAGGACGCCGACTACCTCGCCGCCTACCTCGACATCGCCGCCGGCCAGGCCGCCGCGGCGGTCGGGTCGCTGCACCTCGCCACGATCACCATCGCCGACATCGCCGCGATCGAAGCCGCCCACGGACCGGCCGTCGTCGCGGCCGCCCGCGAGCAGGTCGTGCGCATTCTCGACCGCCTCGTGCGCGCCGAGAACCTGATCGTCGCGCTCGATCGCGCCCGCTTCGCCGTCACCTTCGTCGGCTCGACGCTGGAAGCGGTCGAGACGGCACTTTCCCGCATGGCCGCCGTGATCCGCCTCACCCCGGCGGTCTTCGGCGAGGACGCGCAGGTGATCGTCGACGTCGAGACCGGCGTCGCGAGCCTTTGCGCCGGCGAGACCGGCCGCGAGCTGCTGCGCCGCGCCCTCACACAAGCTTGATTTCGTCCCGCCGCGCCGACGGGCCTAACCTTGGCGGATCGACCGCCAGGGAGTGAGCAGGGATGACCGACCGCCAGCGCATCCGCGTCGACATCGTCTCCGACGTCATGTGTCCGTGGTGCTATGTCGGCAAGCGCCGCTTCGCCCGCGCCCTGCAGCTCGTGCCCGAGTTCGATGTCGAGGTCGGCTGGCGCCCGTTCCAGCTCGATCCGACCCTGCCGGCCGAAGGCATCGAACGGCGCGAGTACCTCGAACGCAAGTTCCGCGACCCCGAGCGCATCGCCGCGATGCACGACGCCCTCGTCGAGGCCGGCGCGGCGGAAGGCATTCCCTTCGCCTTCGACAGGATCGCCCGCGCCTCCAATACCCTCGACGCGCACCGGCTGATCCTCTGGGCGTCGGCGAGCGGCGCGGCCGAGGCGATGGCCGAGCGCCTTTTCGCCCTCTACTTCACCGAAGGCGCCGACATCGGCGACCGCCGCACCCTTTCGAAAGCCGCCGCGAGCCTCGGCATGCGCGCCGACCGCGTCGCGATGCTGCTCGCCGGCGACACCGACAGGGAGACGGTCAAGCGCGACATCACCCGCGCCCGGCAGATCGGCATCACCAGCGTGCCGACCTTCATCGTCGCCGGCAAATACGCCGTCGTCGGCGCCGAGGCGCCCGCCTTCATCGCCGAGACGCTGCGCGTCGCCGCAGGCGAGCTTGCCGGCACGACCGGGCCGGAAACGACGAAGGGCGACACCGATGGCGCCGCCCCCGTCTGTAGCTGAAGGTCGAAGCGGGTTCAGGCCGCCTTGATGCGCTTCAGGAACTTGTGCACCTCTTCCTGGAGGTGATCGGCGCTCTGCGACAGGCCGTCGGCCGCCTCGACGAGGTGGCTCGCCATCTGGCCGGACCGCACCGCGTCGTCGCGAACGTCACCCATCTCGTGCGCCACCGAAGCGGTGCCTTCGCGGGCAACGTCGGAGCTGCGCGCGATCTCGTTGGTCGCGGCCGACTGCTCCTCGACCGCCGCGGCGATCGAGGCGAACACGTCGCTGACCTGGCTGCTCGATTCGTTGATCTCGTCGATCGCCGTCGCCGTGCGCGCCGTGATGTCCTGGATCGCGCCGATCTGGTTCTCGATCTCCTCGGTCGCCTTGGCCGACTGCCCGGCGAGGTTCTTGACCTCGGAAGCGACGACGGCAAAGCCGCGTCCCGCCTCGCCGGCCCGCGCCGCCTCGATGGTGGCGTTGAGGGCCAAGAGGTTGGTCTGCTCGGCGATCGCCTTGATGAGGTTGACGATCGCGCCGATCCGCTCCGCCGTCTCGACGAGCTGGCCGACCACGGTCTTGGTCTCGACCGCCCGGGTGCGGGCGTTTTCGGCTGTGGTGTTGGCGACCGCGATCTGATGGACGATCTCGGCGATGGAATTGCTCATCTCCTCGGTCGCCGAGGCGACACTGGAGACGTTGTGGCTGGCGTTCTCCGAGGATTCGGAAACGCTTCCGGCCCGACGGGTCGTGTTGTCGGCCATCGACTCCATCTGCTTGGCATTGTCGCGCATGTCGGCGATCGCCCGGCCGATGGTCGACGACACCTCGCCGATCGAGCGATCGAAATCGGCCGCGACCTGGTCGAGCGCCGCCTTCTTGTCGCGCTTGCCGGCTTCGAAATAGACGTCGATGGCAATATCCATGTCGAGCATCGCCGCCTTGACGAAGGCCGAACTCATCGCCCTGCGCTGGTCGCAGACGCTCTTCTTGCGCATCAGGCCGCCGGAGTACTTCTCGTCGAGCAGCGCCAGCACCCGCACGATGACGTAGTTGTAGCCGCCGATATACCAGCGCGGCTCGAGGCCGAGCTTGGCGTGGATCTCGCCGATCCGCGTCACCGAGGCCGCATAGCTCGAATCGAACTTGCCCTCGAACAGCAGCGACCAGTGCTGCAGCTGCTTCGCGGCCGCGTGCTTCATCTGTGCCGCATCCCGGAAGAAGCGACTGGCCTCGGGAAACTTGGAGATATGCGCGTAGAAGCTGTCGAGGATCCCCGGCAGATCCTCTGCAAGGACTGCTTTCAGTGCGCGAAGCGCCGCGCGCTCCTCGTCGCTGATCTGCAGAAAGGCAACGCGCGTTTCGATTTCTCCGGCCATGCTTCTTTTCCCGTGGTTCGGTGCTTTCGAACGATCAAACGGGATGCAGAATAAAAGAAAAGTTAATGCAATAATTAAAGGCCCATGGATTGCTTTTGCCTTGTTAAAAAGATCCATAAAGTTTTACGGAATACAACAGTCTGTACAATAGCCTTGCAGAAATTGACAGGGTTATAGACCATCCATCATCTACAAAGAATCGAAACTTTAAGAACGATCGGTAGAGAATGTAATTTGTTCGGAATCGACACCTGTCAGAACCGCTTTTGCAAATAGATGTCGGAATGACAGACGCCCACCCGCCGGACTGAACCGAGCTTTTTTTCGTTTGTTGCCGCCAATTCTTGCGGCAGCCTCCTGCGCCAGGCCGACCGACCGATCCGAAAACACAACCAAAACAAGCAATTGGAAAAGGTCCGCCATCTCAGGCGCGCATCGACCGACGTCGCGAGCATGACGCAACGGCATCGCAGCGATCGCCGCGATTCCGTAGCCGACGCCTCCGCGCTCTGCCGCCCTTCCGGCTCGACGAAAGTCTGAACAACGGCCACCCGCGGGTTCGCCCGGTGTTTTCGTCCGGCAGGCCCCACGTTTCCGCAAAAAAAACGGCCGCGGATCGCTCCGCGGCCGTCATGTCCGGATTGCTCCGGAAAGGGATCAGTACTTGCGAACGATCGGATCCGCGGCCTTGGCACCGAAGTGGTAGGTGTAGCCGAGGGTGACGTCGATCTGGCTCATCTCGAGGTCGATGCCGTGGGCCGGATTGCCGAAGCCCGGCAGCTCGCCGCCGGACACCTTGGCGACCGGCATGAAGGCACCGGCCAGCTCGATCGAGTGCTTCTCGTTGAAGTCGTACTTCAGACCGGCGGTGATGTGGTGCTGGATGACGCCCGGAGCGAGGATGTTGAACATCACGTCGGCCGCCTTGACCGGCTGCGTGTTGTAGGCATAGCCGCCGCGCACCGTCAGCTTGTCGGTCGCATCCCACTCGACGCCGAACTTGAACGCATCGACGTCGCGCCAGCCGAAGCCGCCGCCATTCGACCCGCCGAGGCAGTTCTGCATGTTGCCCGGGCCGCAGGTGACGAGGTTCAGCGACGAATTGCCGACCGAACCGACGCCCGAATAGAAGATGTGCTTCCAGTCGAGCATGACGGTGACGGTCTCGGTGACGTCGTAGGCAACGCCCGCGGTCACGTTCGCCGGGATGTCGAAGTCGCCGCCATCGGCGAAGAGGCCCTTGTACTTGGTGAAGGGGCTCATCCAGATCGGCGACTGCGCCGAAAGGCCGACGCGCATCTTCGGGGTCACCTCGATCTCCACGCCGCCGCGGATACCGACGCCGTAGGAGTAGGAGTTCTCACCGGAGGTCAGCGCCAGCGGGTTGAGCGAAGCCGGAGCGAAGGCGCCGAGGCCGCGAGCCGAGAAGCGCTGCGCCGCGAACAGCGGGCTGACGCCGACCGACACCATGCCGAGGTCGCGGGCGTAGGTGATGCCCATGATCATCTGATTGAGATCGACGCCCGCCTTGCCCATGCAGTACGGGCCACGGCCCGGAACGTTGTTGCACCAGGCCGCCGTGCCGAGGCCGCCATTGGCGTTCTTGTAGGTGGTGTTCATGCCACCGTTGCCGATCATCATGAAGCCGATCGCCGAGCTCTCGTCGATGGCGTAGGAGATGGCGAAATTCGGAACGGCGAAGATGTCGTTGCTGCTGTCGACCTTGCCGGTGGTGGTGAAGCCCGGCGTGGCGCTGCCGGTGAACTTGCGGCTCGGCGAGAACAGCGAGAAGGCCGCATTGACCTGGCTGCCGACCTTGGCGATGCCGGCCGGGTTCAGGGCCTGGGCGGTCGCATCGGTCGAATCCGCAACGCCGGCGCCGCCGAGAGCCTTCTGACGCGCACCATAGCCATGCTGGAAGTAGCCTTCCGTGGCCACGGCCGACACCGTCATCAGCGCCAGCAGCGAGCCGGCGAGTGCCGGGACCAGAGCTTTCTTCGAGATCATTTTAATCCCCCACAAGACGCGCACTTCGCGATCTGTTTTTATTTTCGTAGTTTCGAACTTTCGAAGTTCCGCGTCCTTCCGATAGTCGCCCCGTCTAAAACTTCACCCCGACGGCTGCGAATTCGATCCGAACGCTTCGAACGGAATGCTAATGTTTTGCGGGATTCTTGGAACAAGTCTACGCCCGGAGACCGCGACACCCCGTTTTTCACTCCGCGTCCGGACAATTCGCCATGCAGATGTATCCCATTTGCCACACTTTTGCCGCAACGCCCGGACCATCGGCCCGGCATTGCCCTGCGCCCGAAAGTCACGGCTCGAGGACGCTTGACCCGGGCGCCCGCCGCGCCTAGTCTCCCGGCCATCGAAAACCAAGAGGAACCACGCGGACATGCGCGGATTCGTTCTCGTAATCGAGGGGCGCACCATCGACGCGGCAGCTTGACGCCGCGGCGAACGGATGGTGCGCAGACCGAGGGGCCCGAAAGGCCCCTTTTTTAATGGCCGTGTTCGCGATAGGAACGACCGGCTGTCGAAATCTGAGGTGTACGGGCGATGACACGGGAAATGACAGGCGCCGAAATGGTCATCCAGGCGCTGATCGATCAGGGCGTCGAGGATATCTTCGGCTATCCGGGCGGCGCGATCCTGCCGATCTATGACGAGATCTACCAGCAGGACAACATCCGGCACATCCTCGTGCGCCACGAGCAGGGCGCCGGGCATGCCGCCGAGGGCTATGCCCGCTCGACCGGCAAGGTCGGCGTCGCGCTGGTGACCTCCGGCCCGGGCGCCACCAACATGGTGACCGCCCTCACCGACGCGCTTCTCGATTCCATTCCGGTCGTCTGCCTGACCGGCCAGGTTCCGACGCACCTGATCGGCAACGACGCCTTCCAGGAGTGCGACACGGTCGGCATCACCCGCCAGTGCACCAAGCACAACTGGCTGGTGCGCAGCGTCGACGACCTGCCGCGGATCCTGCACGAGGCCTTCTATGTCGCCAAGACCGGCCGTCCCGGCCCGGTCGTCGTCGACATCCCGAAGGACGTCCAGTTCGCGACCGGCACCTATGTCGGCCCGAAGAACATCCAGCACAAGACCTACCGCCCGCGCGTCAAGGCCGAGACGGCCTCGGTCAAGGCGGCCGTCGAGCTGATGTCGAAGGCCAGGAAGCCGATCTTCTATACCGGCGGCGGCGTCATCAATTCCGGCCCCGAGGCGAGCCATCTCCTGCGCGAGCTCGTCCGCCTCACCGGCTTCCCGATCACCTCGACGCTGATGGGCCTCGGCGCCTATCCGGCCTCCGACAAGCAGTGGCTCGGCATGCTCGGCATGCACGGCACCTACGAGTCGAACCTCGCCATGCACGATTGCGACGTGATGGTCTGCATCGGTGCCCGCTTCGACGACCGCATCACCGGCCGGCTCGATGCGTTCGCGCCGAATTCGCAGAAGATCCACGTCGACATCGATCCGTCCTCGATCAACAAGAACGTCCAGGTCGACATTCCGATCGTCGGCGACGTCGCCTATGTCCTCGAGGACATGATCCGCCTGTGGCGCTCGTCGGCGGCCCAGCCGGACAAGGCGGCGATCGCCGCCTGGTGGCAGCAGATCGACAAGTGGCGGGCCCGCAAATGCCTCGCCTACACGCCGCGCCGCGACGCGATCATGCCGCAATATGCCATCCAGCGTCTCTACGAGATGACCAAGGGCAAGGATGTCTTCATCACCACCGAGGTCGGCCAGCACCAGATGTGGGCCGCCCAGTTCTTCGGCTTCGAGGAGCCGAACCGCTGGATGACCTCGGGCGGTCTCGGCACCATGGGCTACGGCCTGCCGTCCGCCGTCGGCGTCCAGGTCGCCCATCCCGACAGCCTCGTCATCGACATCGCCGGCGACGCCTCGGTGATGATGACCATTCAGGAGATGTCGACGGCGGTCCAGCACGACCTGCCGATCAAGATCTTCATCCTCAACAACCAGTACATGGGCATGGTGCGCCAGTGGCAGCAGCTGCTGCACGGCAACCGCCTGTCGCATTCCTACATGGAGGCGCTGCCCGACTTCGTGAAGCTCGCCGACGCCCTCGGCTGCCACGGCATTCTCTGCGACCATCCCGACAAGCTCGATGATGCCATCGCCGAGATGACCGAGGTCAAGAAGCCGGTGCTGTTCGACTGCCGCGTCGTCAACCTCGCCAACTGCTTCCCGATGATCCCGTCGGGACGGGCGCACAACGACATGCTGCTTCCCGACGAGGCGACCGACGAGGAAATCGAAAGCGCCATCGGCGAAGACGGCAAGATCATGGTGTGAGGCCCCGGGTGCCGGTCATGCAGTCCTATATGCGACTTCTCTTCGGCCTGCGCTTCCTGATGCTGCTCGGCTCCGTCGGTGCGGTGTTCGGGTCTCTTCTGATGTTCTGGGTCGGCGGTCTCCACCTCGTGGAGGCCGCCCACGCGCTTCTCGGCCATGCCGAGGGGGCCAGCACCCAGGTCGTCGTCTACGTCCTCGAAGCGGTCGACGCCTTCCTCTTCGGCATCGTCCTCGTCATCTTCGCCGTCGGCATCGCCGTCGGCTTCGTCGTTCGCCTGCCGGCCGAATATGCCCGCGTCCTGCCAGACTGGATGAAGGTCAGCGGCGTCGGCCAGCTGAAGCAGATCCTCTCCGAGGTCGTCATCGTCGTCCTCATCGTCATGTTCGCCCGCCTCGTCGTCGAGGCGCGGGGCGAATTCCAGTGGAACATTCTGATCCTGCCCGCCTCCGTCCTGCTGATCGCGGTCGCCATCCGCGTTCTCGGCCTCGACGATCATGGCGCCAAGGAATCCGACGATGCCGGCAAGGGCATCGCACATCCGGGAGAACACTGAAATGAACCAGCCAGCTTCGGCCTATTTCCTCGTCAATCGTTCCGACGAGCCGGAGACGCACACGCTGTCGGTGCTGGTCGACAACGAACCGGGCGTTCTCGCCCGCGTCATCGGCCTGTTCTCGGGACGCGGCTACAACATCGAGTCGCTGACCGTGTCCGAGACCGAGCACGAGACGCACCTGTCGCGGATCACCATCGTGACCATGGGTGCGCCGATGGTCATCGAGCAGATCAAGAACCAGCTCGCCCGCCTCGTGCCGGTGCACAAGGTCGTCGACCTCACGACCTCCGGCGCCGCCATCGAGCGCGAGCTCGCCATGGTCAAGGTGCGCGGCAAGGGCGACCAGCGCGTCGAGGCGCTGCGCCTCGCCGACGCCTTCCGCGCCCGCGTCATCGACGCCACCACCGAGAGCTTCGTCTTCGAGATCACCGGCAAGGGCGACAAGATCGACCAGTTCGTCGCGCTGATGCAGCCGCTCGGCCTCGTCGAGGTCGCCCGCACCGGCGTCGCCGCCCTCAATCGCGGCCCGGAGGGGATGTAAGCCCCCTCGCCCATCGCGGCGCCGACCCGGAAACGCAAAAACCCCCGCCGGTCTCCCGGCGGGGGCTTTTTCTTGTCGGATCGATGCCGTGTCGATCAGCTCGGCTTGATCATCTTTTCCGGGCGCACGACGGCGTCGAATTCCTCGGCCGTGACGAAGCCCATCCTGACGGCCTCTTCCTTGAGGGTCGTGCCGTTCTTGTGCGCCGTCTTGGCGACCTTCGTCGCGTTGTCGTAGCCGATCTTCGGGGCGAGCGCCGTCACCAGCATCAGCGAGCGTTCCATCAGCTCGGTGATGCGCTGGGTGTTGGCCTCGATGCCGTCGACGCAATTGTCGGCGAAGGACACCGCCGCGTCGGCGATGAGCCGGATCGACTGCAGCATGTTGTAGGCGAGCACCGGCTTGTAGACGTTGAGCTCGAAATGGCCCTGGCTGCCGGCCACCGTCACCGCCGTGTGGTTGCCGAACACCTGGCAGCAGACCATGGTGAGCGCCTCCGCCTGGGTCGGATTGACCTTGCCCGGCATGATCGAGGAACCCGGCTCGTTTTCCGGCAGGTTGAGCTCGCCGAGGCCCGAGCGCGGGCCCGAGCCGAGCAGCCGGATGTCGTTGGCGATCTTGAACAGCGAGGTGGCGATCGTGTTCATCGCGCCGTGCGCGTAGACATAGGCGTCGTGCGCGGCGAGCGCCTCGAACTTGTTCGGCGCCGTCTGAAACGACAGGCCGGTGATCTCGGCGACCTTCTCGGCGAACTTCTTGTCGAAGCCGATCTTGGTGTTGATGCCGGTGCCGACGGCCGTGCCGCCCTGGGCGAGATAGAGCAGATGCTCTTGGCCCTCCATCGCCCGCCGGATGCCGAGGCGAACCTGCGCGACATAGCCGGAGAACTCCTGGCCGAGGGTCAGCGGCGTCGCGTCCTGGGTATGCGTGCGGCCGATCTTGATGATGTCCTTGAACGCCTCGGACTTGGCCTGCAGCGCCGCCGACAGATGGTCGAGCGCCGGCACCAGGCGCTTGGCGATCTCCTCGGCCGCCGCGATGTGCATCGCCGTCGGGAAGGTGTCGTTCGAGGACTGGCCGCAATTGACGTGGTCGTTCGGATGGATCGGCTTCTTGGAACCCATCGTGCCGCCGAGCATCTCGATCGCCCGGTTCGAGATCACCTCGTTGGCGTTCATGTTCGACTGGGTGCCCGAGCCGGTCTGCCAGACGACCAGCGGGAAATTGTCGTCGAGCTTGCCGTCGATCACTTCCGAGGCCGCCGCCGCGATGGCGTCGGCAAGGTCCGGATCGAGCGCGCCGAGTTCCTTGTTGGCGAGCGCCGCCGCCCGCTTGACGATGCCGAGCGCACGCACCAGCGGCTTCGGCATGGTCTCGCCGCCGATCTTGAAATTGCCGAGCGAGCGCTGGGTCTGGGCGCCCCAGTACTTGTCGGCGGGAACATCGAGCGGGCCGAAGCTGTCGGTCTCGGTGCGGGTCGCGGTCATCGTCTTCTTGTCCTCGTCAAGCGCGGTTTGAAACGGTTGTCGCTCCCTTAGCACGGCACGGACCGCGGCAAAATCCGGCCAATCGGCGAACGCACGCGAATACGGCCGGATCGCTCCGGCCGTCATCAGATCGAAAATCTCGGAATGCGGGCGGAGACGCCGGCGCTCAGCTCTTCTTGCGGAAGGCGTCGAGCGAGACGACCGAGGCGGTGGCATCGGCCGAGGCGGCGTCGGCATCGGCCTTGTCGCCGGCCTTGGCCTTGCCCTTGGTCTTCTCCTTGGCCTTGTCCTTCGCATCGGCCTTGGCGGGCTTCTCCTTGCCCTCGTCGGAGACCGCTTCCATCGCTTCCTCGATGGCGGCGACCGTCTCGGCGACGTCCTCGTCCTCCGCCTCCTCCTCGTCGTCCGCGCCGGTTCCGGCGCCGACCTCGAACTGCAGGCCGAACTGCACCGAGGGATCGAAGAAGCCCTTGATCGCGGAGAACGGCACCGTCAGGTGCTCGGGAATGCCGCTGAACGACAGGCCGACCGAGAATTTCTCCTCCTCGACCTCGAGATCCCAGAACTGGTGCTGGAGAACGATGGTGATCTCTTCCGGATACTGCGCCTTCATGCGCGGCGAGATCAGGACGCCGGGCGCCGTCGTGTCGATGGCGATGTAGAAATGGTGCTCGCCGGGCAGGCCGGCCCGCGCCACCTCCGTCAGAACCTTGCGGATGACGCCGCGCAGGGCCTCCTGGGCCAGCACGTCGTAGCGGATGAGGTCTTCCGACATTGGTTGCCTCGCGCGACCGACTCGTCGTCCGGTCATAGTTTATCGGGGCCGTCGCGGCCCGCTCAAGTCCGGTCCCCTGAACGAAAGTGGGGGCTTCTGTTGCCAGGTGCCCCCGAACCCCGCCAGACGGTGCTAACCGCCGGGACTTTGGATCGGCATTTCAAACCGCATTACGCGGCCTGAGCAACCGGAGCATAGTTGTCGTTGGCAACTATAAGTTCGGCCCGATAACGGCGGAACCATGCCGAGCGAAAGTTCGACCTTTACACCCTCGTCGATCCTATTTCGCCCCCGCCACAGCCCGCGTCGCAGCCCTTGCCCGACACGGGTTCTGGTGGAGGCGCCGGGTACCGCCCCCGGGTCCGATAGGCTTATTCCGTCGACCGTTTATCGCCATAGCCGGCTTGCGCCGGCAGGCCGAATATAGGGGTGCCCCCCGCGAATTGAAAGGGTCGAAGCGCGATCGGCCGCACCGCTCACATCAGGCCGAACCACCAGGCGGCGAGCCCGAGGAAGGCGCAGAAGCCGACGACGTCGGTCACCGTCGTCACGAACACCGCCGAGGCGATCGCCGGATCGATGCCGAACTTGTCGAGGGTCAGCGGCACGAGGATGCCGGCAAGCCCGGCCATCACCAGATTGACCACCATCGCCGTCGCGATGACGCCGCCGAGCTGGCTGTTCTGGAACCAGAACGCGGCGATGACGCCCATGATCACGGCGAACAGCAGGCCGTTGACGAAACCGACGAAGGTCTCGCGCATGACGACGCGCATCACGTTGTAGGAGCCGATGTCGCGGGTGGCGAGGGCGCGCACCGCCACGGTCAGCGTCTGCGTGCCGGCATTGCCGCCCATCGAGGCGACGATCGGCATCAGCACCGCGAGCGCCACCATCTGCTCGATGGTGCCGTCGAAAAGGCCGATCACCGTCGAGGCGAGGATCGCCGTGCCGAGATTGACGAGAAGCCAGGTGAAGCGGCTGCGGGCAATCTCGAACACCGTGTCGGAGATCTCTTCGTCGCCGACGCCCGACAGCGCACGGATGTCCTCTTCGGCCTCTTCCTGGATGACGTCGACGATGTCGTCGATGGTGATGATGCCGACGAGCCGGTCCGAATCGTCGACGACCGCGGCCGAGACGAGGTTGTAGTGGCCGAACATCCGGGCGACCTCTTCCTGGTCCTCCGCCGCGTGCACGACATGCCGCGTCTCGTCCATGATGTCGGAAACGCGGGTCGGCCGCTTGGCGCGCAGGAGATGGTTGAGCGACACCGTGCCGAGCAGCCGGAAACCCGGATCGACGACGAAGATCTCGTAGAACTCGTCCGGCAGGTCCTCCGACTCGCGCATGTAGTCGATGGTCTGGCCGACCGACCAGAACGGCGGCACCGAGATGAACTCCGACGTCATGCGCCGGCCGGCCGATTCTTCCGGATAGTCGAGGCTGCGCTGCAGGGTGATCCGGTCGGCCGCCGGCATCTGGGCGAGGATTTCGGCCTGCTCCGGCGCGTCGAGGTCTTCCAGAATGTAGACGGCGTCGTCCGACTCGAGCTCGCTGACGCCGGCCGCCACCACCTCGGAGGGCAGCGCCTCGAGCAGCTTGACGCGGAGCGTCTCGTCGAGCTCGGTCAGCGCCACGAAGTCGAAGTCGCTGCCGAGCAGTTCGACGAGGCGGGCTCGCTCCGGCGCGCGCAGGGCCTCGATGAGGTCGGCGAGGTCGGCTTCGTGCAGGTCCTCGGTGAGCCGCTTCAGCGCCTCGCTGTCGGCCCGCTCGATGGCGTCCTGCACCGCCTCGAGGAACGCCTCGGAAATCCCGCCGTGCTCCTCGTCGTGGGTCGCGAGCGTCTCCTCGACGACCTCTGCGACGGTCTCCCCGGCCGCCGCCGGGGTCTCCTCGAGAGCGTCGTTGTCCTTGATGTCGACCATCCGCCCGCTCCCTCGGCTCGCCGTCAGTCGCAGCCAGAACCTATCCGTTTTCGCAATGAACGCAATGGGGCGCGAGGTCCCGCCCGATCGCGGGCCGCAACCCGCCGCGCCCATCGGCCGAACCGTGTCGGCAAGCCGCGCTGCAACCTATCCGTCTTTCATCACAATAAGATGACGGCAGGTTTTCACAATTCGGTTGAAATGAAAACGGCGACCCGAAGGTCGCCGTTTCAACCCAGATCAATCTGGGAATGGTGCGGTCGAGAAGACTCGAACTTCCACGGGATCTCTCCCACAGCGACCTCAACGCTGCGCGTCTACCAGTTCCGCCACGACCGCGAAATCGGATGCGGGTGAGCCACCCGCGGGGCACCATGTAACAAATCGATGTCCGGTGGACAAGAGGCGAGAACGCGCTTCGGCGATTTTCCTCGCGCCGCGCCAAACGGCGTTCGGGCACCCTGCCCCGCAGCCACTCGCCGAAGCGCCAATTCGTTGAAAGAATTTGTGTTTTTGAGACAGCCTGGCGAGCCGGCCAGCGCCCTCAGCGCTTGGTGCGGTCGCGCATCAGCACCTCGGTGATCTCGACGCCGATCTTCTCGCCCTGGACCGTCACCTGCCCGCGCGCCACCGGCACGCTGTTGGCAAGGATCTGGACATCGTCGTCCTCGTGTGTTTCGAGTTCGATGACCGCGCCGCGTCCCATGCGCAACAGCTGGTGGATCGGCATGGTCGCGGTGCCGAGCACGACGGAAATGTCGACGCCGATACTGTCGATGGTCTTCATGGGCACGACGCTCCGGGTTGGGCCGTTCTCGGCGGCCGAATCTTACCCGTGAGCCTCGCCCGGGAGCGGTTTACGAATGATTAACGATCGCCGGACCGAGACCCTGGAACCGCTGCCGCCGCTCGCCGGGACCGCCGTCGAATGGCGCGTCTCCGATGCGCCGGTCGGCTACCGGCAAGCGCTCTGCGCGATGGAGGCCCGCGTCGAGGCGGTCCGCGCCGGCACCGCGCCCGAATGCGTCTGGCTCCTCGAACACCCGCCGCTCTATACCGCCGGCACCAGCGCCGATCCGGCCGAACTCGTCGATGCCGACCGCTTTCCCGTCTTCGAGGCCGGGCGCGGCGGCCGCTACACCTATCACGGCCCCGGCCAGCGCATCGCCTATGTGATGCTCGATCTGAGGCGCCGCGGCGGCGACGTGCGCCGCTTCGTCTATACGCTCGAGGAATGGCTGATCGGCACGCTCTGGCGCTTCCATGTGCGCGGCGAGCGCCGCTCCGACCGCGTCGGCGTCTGGGTGCGCCGGCCGGACCGCGGCGCCACCGTCGAGGACAAGATCGCCGCCCTCGGCATCCGCGTGCGCGGCGGCGTCACCTTTCACGGCGTCTCGCTGAATGTCGACCCGGACCTCTCGCACTTCGCCGGCATCGTGCCCTGCGGAATTTCCGAGCATGGCGTGACGAGCCTCGAGGACCTCGGCCACATCGTCTCGACTGCGGAAGTGGATGGCGCCCTTCGCGCCGAATTCGAACGCCTGTTCGGACCGACCCTCGGCGACTGACGGGCTACATCGTCGCCATGACGACGAAGCCGCTATAGCTGCCCTCGTGCGGCACGACGCGGACGTCGACGACCCGCGACAGGCCCGGCCCCGAGCGGCACGCCGCGATCATCGCGGCAACCGTCTCGGCCGGCCCCTGGAACACCGCCTCGACCGTGCCGTCGCGCCGGTTGCGCACGAAGCCGGCAAGGCCCATCCTGGCGGCCGTCCGGTGCGTCCAGGCCCGGTAGCCGACGCCCTGCACCCGCCCGACGATCTCGACCCGCACCGTCTCGACGCCCATCGCCCCACCAAGCCTTCCCCACAAACGAAACGCCCCGCATCCTGGCGACGCGGGGCGCGATAACTCAAGCCTCGGGCGCGGATCATTCGAATTCCATGATCACCGCGTCGACGGCGAGGCTGTCGCCGGCCTTGGCCTTGATGGCGGAGACGACGAGATCGCGCTCGGCCCGGAGCACGTTCTCCATCTTCATCGCCTCGACGATCGCCAGCACCTCGCCCGCCTTCACCTCCTGGCCTTCCTCGACATTGATCGAGACGACGAGGCCCGGCATCGGGCAGAGCAGCATCTTGGAGGTATCGGGCGGCAGCTTCTCCGGCATCAGCCGGGCGAGCTCGGCCTGGCGCGGCGTCAGCACGATCGCCGTCACCGTGATGCCCTGCCAGGTCAGCCGGTAGCCGTTGAGCGCCGGACGCACCTGCACCGTCAGCCGGTCCTCGCCGACCGAGCCCGACCACATGACCTCGCCGGGCGTCCAGTCGGACCGGACCGAGACGATCTCCGGATCGTCGCCGAAGGCGACGTCGAGTTCGATCGGCGCCGGCAGGAAGCCGGACGGCGTGCGCACCACGACCTCGTGCGCGCCGAGGCGCACCACCCATTCCGAACGCGGATCGCGCGGCGCGCCGAACTGCCGCTCGCCGCTGTTGTCGAGTCGGAAGCGGTAGGTGAGATCGATCGACAGGGCGACGGCGGCCAGCAGCCGCTCGGCGTCGGCATGGAGATGCCCGCCGTGGAAACCCTCCGGATACTCCTCGGCGATGAAGCCGGTCGACAGCCGCCCTTCGCGCCAGCGCGGGTGGCGCATCAGGTCGGACAGGAACGGAATGTTGTGCTGGATGCCGTCGATGTAGAAGGCATCGAGCGCTTCCGACATGCCGTCGATCGCCGCCTCGCGGGTCGCCGCGTGGACGCAGAGCTTGGCGATCATCGGGTCGTAGTAGATCGAGATCTCCGAACCCTCGGTCACGCCGGTGTCGTTGCGCACCGTGTAGCCGTGATGGCGCCCCTCCTGCGGCGGCCGGTAGCGCACGAGGCGGCCGGTCGAGGGCAGGAAGTTTCGGAACGGATCCTCGGCATAGATGCGGCTCTCGATCGCCCAGCCATCGATGCCGACCCCCGCCTGATGGATCGCCAGCTTCTCGCCGGCGGCGACGCGGATCATCTGCTCGACGAGGTCGATGCCGGTGATCAGCTCGGTGACCGGATGCTCCACCTGCAGGCGGGTGTTCATCTCGAGGAAGTAGAAGTTCTTGTCCTTGTCGACGATGAACTCGACCGTGCCGGCGCTCTCGTAGTCGACGGCCTTGGCCAGCGCCACCGCCTGCTCGCCCATCGCCCGGCGCGTCTCGGGATCGAGGAACGGCGACGGCGCCTCCTCGATGACCTTCTGGTTGCGGCGCTGGATCGAGCATTCGCGCTCGTTGACCCAGATCGCGTTGCCGTGCTTGTCGCCCAGCACCTGGATCTCGATGTGGCGCGGCTCGACGATGAACTTCTCGATGAACACGCGGTCGTCGCCGAACGAGGAGCGCGCCTCGGAGCGGGCGCGGTCGAAACCGTCGCGGGTCTCCTCGGGGTTCCAGGCGATGCGCATGCCCTTGCCGCCGCCGCCCGCCGAGGCCTTGATCATCACCGGATAGCCGATCTCGTCGGCGATCTTCACCGCTTCGTCCGGCGTCTCGATGACGCCGAGATGGCCCGGCACCGTGTTGACCCTGGCGGCGTTGGCGAACTTCTTCGATTCGATCTTGTCGCCCATCGCCTCGATGGCGCGGATGTTCGGACCGATGAAGGCGATCTTCTCGTCGGCGAGGCGCTGCGCGAACTTGGCGTTCTCGGACAGGAAGCCGTAGCCCGGATGGACCGCCTCGGCGCCGGTCGCCTTGCAGGCGTCGATGATGCGCTCGATGATCAGATAGGACTGCGCCGCCGGCGGCGGGCCGATATGGACGGCCTCGTCAGCCATGTCGACATGCACGGCGTCCTTGTCGGCATCCGAATAGACGGCGACCGTCTTGATGCCCATCTTCTTCGCGGTCTTGATGACGCGACAGGCGATCTCGCCGCGATTGGCGATGAGAATTTTCTTGAACAATCTTGCCCCCGCCTGGAAGTCGTATCGATGTTTCCTTTGGCTTTTTATACGCCCTTCGCTATGCGGTAAACGTCGCCGTTGGACCAAACGACGCTTCATTGGTCTATGTCGGCGCGAGATCCGCCACGAAACCGATCGGCCACCCCGCGTCCCGGCCGCGCCCTGAAGGAACGAGAGACGCCTTGAAGGACACTCCCACCGTCGGCATCGTCAGCCTCGGCTGCCCCAAAGCCCTCGTCGATTCCGAGCGGATCCTGACCCGCCTCGGCGCCGAGGGCTACCGCATTTCCAAGAGCTACGAGGGCGCCGACGTCGTCATCGTCAACACCTGCGGCTTCCTCGATTCCGCCAGGGAAGAGTCGCTCGCCGCGATCGGCGAGGCGATCGAGAAAAACGGCCGCGTCGTCGTCACCGGCTGCATGGGCCACGAGGCCGAGCGCATCCACGCCGCCCACCCGGACGTCCTCGCCGTCACCGGCCCGCACCAGTACGAGGAGGTGATCGCCGCCGTGCACGAGGCCGTGCCGCCGGCGCACGACCCCTTCGTCGACCTCGTGCCGCCGGAAGGGCTGCACCTGACGCCGCGCCACTACGCCTATCTGAAGATATCCGAGGGCTGCTCCAACACCTGTTCGTTCTGCATCATCCCGGCGCTGCGCGGCCCCCTCGCCAGCCGCCCGGCGGCCAAGGTCCTCGCCGAGGCCGAGGCGCTGGTGCGCGCCGGCGTCAAGGAACTCCTCGTCATCAGCCAGGATACCAGCGCCTATGGCCGCGATATCCGCTATGCGCCGACGACCTTCCGCGGCCGCGAGGTCAATGCCCGCTTCCTCGACCTCGCCCGCGAGCTCTCGACCTTCGGCGCCTGGGTGCGGCTGCACTACGTCTACCCCTACCCCCATGTCGACGCCGTCCTGCCGCTGATGGCCGAGGGCAAGGTGCTGCCCTATCTCGACATCCCGTTCCAGCATGCCAGCCCGCGCGTCCTGAAGGCCATGCGCCGCCCGGCCGACGACGAAAAGGTGCTCGACCGCATCCGCGCCTGGCGCGAGATCGCTCCCGACCTTGCGATCCGCTCGACCTTCATCGTCGGCTTCCCGGGCGAGACCGAGGAGGACTTCGAATACCTCCTCGACTGGCTCGGCGAGGCCCGCCTCGACCGCGTCGGCTGCTTCGAATACGAGGCCGTCGAGGGCGCCCCGGCCAACGCGCTCGGCCCCACCGTGCCGCCCGAGGTCAAGAAGGAGCGTTGGCACCGCTTCATGGCCCGCCAGCAGGCAATCAGCCGGGCAAAGCAGAAGGCCAAGGTCGGCCGCACCCTCGACGTCATCATCGACGCCGTCGACGCTGCCGGCGCGACCGGGCGCACCAGATGGGACGCGCCCGAGATCGACGGCACCGTCCGCCTGCCCGGCGAGACGGCCCTCGAGGTCGGCGACATCGTCAAGGCGCGGATCACCGGCGCCGACGACTACGACCTGACCGCCTCGATCGGCTACAAGCCGGCGGGCGGCGGCTATCGGCCGGCCGGCCGGCGCTAGCGGTCAAACAATCGCCACAAAAGGCCATCATTCACCGCGGCAACCCGCCCGGTCCGGTGCGGCGAGGCTCCGCCTTGCCCGATAGCCAGGACCGCCCCCCAATCTCGAACATCGTCAGGCATCGTCGCACCGTCGGGTGCCCGAAGCCTTGCAGCCGCCAGGGACGCGGCAGGACCCGATCGCCGATTTGATATCGGCCAAAAACAAGACTGGAATCGACATGAACGAGCTCACCAACGTCGTCATCGACTTCATGAAGCAGCAGGACCTCTGGCTCGGCTTCCTGCCCATGATCGCCATCGCCCTCCTCATGCTCCGCGTCCTGTGGACCGGCAATGTCGAGGACACCGAAGGCCGCCGCGGCTTCGGCGACACCTCCTCGGAGCGCTGAGGCTTCGGGCTCGGCCTCGCGAACGGGGAAGCTCCGGGGCGGCCGATCGGCAACCCCGTGACGACGGCCTGCCCGGTCAGGTCGACATGCCCCCTCGCAATCGAGACCATCCTCCGCGATCGGGTCGCTGATCGCCCGCGCCGACGGTCGCCGTTGTTGCCCGACCGTCGCGACGCGCAATCTGCCTCATCCGTTCCAACGGACCTCGAAGGACGTCGGTTTCTCCGGCGGATTTTCTTGGCCGTTCCGCCCGGTCCGCGTGTAATATCACGCGACCGGCAGCGCCCTCGAAGGGCGGTCGACATCATTCCGGCAGAGAACCGGAAAGACCGCAAGGCAGCGAACGATCATGAGCACCATGACCCGGATTCTCCTCGTCTACCCCAATTTCGACGCGCCTTCGTTCTGGGACTTCCGCAAGGTATGCGAGGTCACCGGCTCGAAAGCCTCGCTGCCGCCACTCGGTCTCATCACCATCGCCGCGCTGTTTCCGCCGGACTGGGAAATCCGCCTCGTCGACCGGAACATCGAACCCCTGACCGATACGGATCTCGACTGGGCCGACCTCGTCTTTACCGGCGGCATGATCCCGCAGCGGCCGGATACCAAGCGCATTGTCGAGCTCGCCAAGGCGCGCGGCAAGCCGGTGGTGGTCGGCGGACCGGACGTGACCTCGAGCCCCGATGCCTACGCCCATGCCGCATTTCGCATTCTCGGCGAGGCCGAGACGACAATCGCCGACCTCGTCGCCGCATGGCAGCGCGGCGAGCGAACCGGAACCTTCGAGGCGCCGCGCTACCAGACCGACATCACCGCGAGCCCGGTGCCGCGTTTCGACCTCCTGAAGATCGAGGCCTATCTTTCGCTCGGTGTACAGTTTTCGCGCGGCTGTCCGTTCACCTGCGAATTCTGCGACATCATCGAGCTTTACGGCCGCGTGCCGCGCACCAAGGCATCCGAGCAGATGCTGGCCGAACTCGACGCCCTCATCGCCACTGGCTTCCGTGGCACGGTCTACTTCGTCGATGACAATCTCATCGGCAACAAGAAGGCGGTGAAGGCCTTCCTGCCGCATTTGATCTCCTGGCTCGAAGAGCGCGGCTACCCGATCGACTTCGCGACCGAGGCCTCGATCAACCTCGCCGACGACGAGGAGTTGCTGAAGCTCCTCGCCAAGGCCAATTTTGGCACTGTTTTCGTCGGCATCGAGAGTCCGGACCCCGAAACGCTCGTGTCGACCAGCAAGAAGCAGAATGTGCGCCGCGCCCTCGCCGAGAGCGTCGAGCGAATCTACGACGCCGGCATCATGATCGCGGCCGGCTTCATCATCGGCTTCGATACGGAAAAGGGCGCGGTGGCCGACGGCCTAGTCGACTGCATCGAGGAAAACGACATCCCCTGCGCGATGGTCGGGCTGCTGACCGCCCTGCCCGAGACGCAGCTGACCCGCCGCCTCATCCGCGAAGGTCGCCTCGACCCCGGCATCGACCTTGGTGCGATCGGCGAACTCGGCGGCGACCAATGCACGGCCGGGCTCAATTTCACGACCGTGAGGCCACGGCGCGACATCCTCACCGATTACCGGAACGTCCTTGCCCGCATCTACGGCACCCAAGCCTTCTTCGACCGCAATCGCAACCTGATGCTGCGGTTGCGCCGGCCGAAGCTGCCGACCAAATTCCAGCCGCGCACCTTCCGACGCGATGCCATGACGGTCCTGCGCATGCTCTGGTGGCTGGTGGCGCGCTATCCCGAGGCTCGCTGGCCGTACCTGCGCACGCTCGTCGAATGCCTGGTGCGCAATCCGGCAGCGGTGAAGCAGGTCGTCAGCCAGATGGTCTTCTATTTCCACCTCGCGCCGTTCTCGAGATACGTCATCGACCATCTCGACCGCGAGATCGCGTCGCTCGACGCCCATGGCGATCCGCGCGCGCAGATCCCGGCGGCGGCCAGCTAGTCGACGTCGGCCTCGGCGAGCATGTCGTAGGCCGAGGTGTCGAAGCCGAGCTTGTCGAACGAGCGGCGCATATGCTCGGGCAGCGGCGCCGTGATGTCGAGCGTGCCGCCGCGCGGATGCGGGATGACCAGCCGGCGCGCCATCAGGTGCAGCTTGTTCTCGATGCCGCCGAGTTCGCGGCCTTCCTTGGCGATTTCCTCGAGCCCGTATTTCGGGTCGCCGACGATCGGATGGCCGATCAGCGCCGTGTGGGCGCGCAGCTGGTGCGTGCGTCCGGTGACCGGCTTCAGCGACACCCAGGCGAATTTCTGCCCGGCCTTTTCGATCACCGAATAATAGGTGACGGCGCGCATCGCCTCTTCGTCGTTCGGATCGACCGGGACGACCTTCTCGCCATCGGCGGCCGCGACCTTGGCGAGCGCCGCGGTGATCTTGCCCTGCGCCGGCTTCGGCACGCCGTGCAGCACCGCCCAGTAGATCTTGCGGGCCGAGCGCGAGCGGAACACCTTGCCGAGCTGCGAGGCCGCCTGCCGGGTCCTCGCGAGCACGAGCACGCCCGAGGTGTCGCGGTCGAGCCGGTGAACGAGGCGCGGCCGCTCGCCGTCGGGCCCGGCCAGCGCATCGAGCATGCCGTCGAGATGGCGCACGGTCTTCGACCCGCCCTGGACGGCAAGGCCGAACGGCTTGTTGAGAACGAAGAGATCGCGGTCCTCGTGCAGCACGAGCGAGCGCACGAAGGCGGCATCCTCGGCCGAGACGCGGCGCTTCGGCGCCGGCCGGTCGCCCTCCGGCACCTCGGGGAGCGGCGGCACGCGCACGGTCTGGCCGGCCTCGAGGCGCGCATTGGCCTTGGCCCGCTTGCCGTCGACCCGCACCTGCCCGGTGCGCAGGATCTTCTGCAGATGGCCGAAGCCGAGCGCCGGATAGCGCAGCTTGAACCAGCGGTCGAGCCGCAGCCCGTCCTCGTCGTCCTTGACCGTTTCGGTCGAGACCTGCGTCATGCGAGCGCCGCCCTTACCACCCAGAGACCGATGAACAGCGCCCCGATCGACAGCAGGACCGAGGCCGCGACGTAGAGGGCGGCCGCGGCGATATCACCGCGCTCGACCATCACCGCAACGTCGAGCGAGAACGCCGAAAAGGTGGTGAAGCCGCCGAAGATGCCGGTCGCCACGAGGAGGCGCAGGCTGGCATTGCCCTGGAACTTGAGGGCGAGCAGCGCCACGAAGAGCCCCATTGCCAGCGAGCCGACCACGTTGACCGCGAGCGTGCCCCAGGGATAGCCCGGCCCGAACAGGCGGAGCGCCGCGAGGTTGACGAGATGGCGCAGGCTGGCGCCGACCGCGCCACCCGCCGCTACGAGAGCCAGATGATACATGGGAAAGGTTGCTAGCGCGGAACGCTCCCGGCCGCAAGCCGCCGATGACGGCGCCTCAGAACTGGCCGAGCTGGCGCATCCGCACGAGCTTCAAGGCAAGCAGGAGGAACGGCCAGGTGTGCCAGAAAAGATCGAAGATATCGATCGGCCGGCGCAGCGAGCCCTGGAACAGCATGCGCACCTTCTCGACGATGTGCGGCTCGGGAAAGAACGGCGCGAAACCGAGCAGGAGGGCGAGAATGATCGCCATCTGGAGGGTTATGTTGTCGAGCCACTGCATCGGCGGGTGATCCACATTTTCATTATTTCGAATATAAGGAAGCTTATCTAGAGACCCGACACCCGCCGGTCAAGCAGCATTGCGCAAAATGTCCGCGCGGGCCGGCGGCCGGACGAGGCCCCGCCGGCCCGCCGCTCACGTCGTCGCCATCTCGCTGGCGTCGGTATCGTCGGATCCGACCGACGGACTGATCGGCCGCCGCTGCGGCTGGCGCTTGTTGACGAGGAACCCGGCGAAAAGCACGGCGAGCGGAACGCCGGCCGGTGCCGCCCACCAGTAGCTCGCCGCCGGCGCGATCCAGTAGCCGAGGAGGCCGAGCGCCCCGAACCAGGGAACGGTGAGCGCCATTCCCTGCCAGATCAGCCGCTTGCCCGGTGCGTCGATGGCCGGGCCGACGAACTGGCTGGCGAAATCGCGCCCCTTGCCCACCCTGGGCGGCAGCGTCGGGAAGCTGTAGGCCCGCTTGCAGATCACCTCGAACAGGTTCTCGACGACGGCATTGTCGAAGAAATAGGCCGAGTGCGAGGCGCCGGGATTGGGGAAACCGAGGCTCGCCACATGGACGTTGTCGACGCGCTGCGTGAAACCATGCCGCCCGGCCGGCGAATGGAGCGGCCCGCCGATGATGTCGGCGTCGTCCCAGAAATTGATCCAGTGAACGTGCGGGTGGTTGCGGTTCTTGCAGAATGGCATGGTGTCGATATCGCCGCGCAAATTCTCCACGACCCGGCGATAGCGGTGGAACGACGAGGTGTAGCTCTCGAAGAAGTACTCGATCTTGTCGATCGGACTGCCCATCGTCACGAAATGCTCGATCTTGAGCAGCGGCACCGCCGGGGCTTTCGACTCGTCGGAATGGCTGGCCCGGTTGTTTCGGGCGAGCACCAGCAGGCAGTCATGGGCGATCGTCGTGCCGAGACTGTGGGCGACGACCACGGCCCGCTTGCAGCTCGGATCCGTGAGGACATGGGTCAGCGTGTCGATGCCGCGCGCGATGACCTTGGCCCGCAGTTCGTGCTTCTCGTCGGTTTCCTCGTAGGTCGCCCAGGCCTCGACGTCACCCATGTAGTCGGTGAGGAAACTCTTCAGTCCGACCGCGCTGGCGCCGGCAAGGGCGACCGAAAGCGCGCCCATCAGGGTGTTCTCCGGCAGGAACCCGGCGAGCGACGTTCCTGCCGCCAGACGCCCGAGGAGCCCGATGACGAACGTCGCCGCCCAGATGGCGGCGACCGCAACGACCGCGATGCCGAGCGCCATGGTGCCGACGACGAAGGCGTTGCGCAGCTCGGTCTGCCGGTAGCGGCTGAACCAGTCCTTGGCGAGGGTCACCATCCGGCCGGCCCGCTCCGGGTCCCTCGCCCGGCTCTTCTCGACGAAGTCGACGAACTGGTCGAAATGCCCTTCGGGATAGTCGCGGATCGCCTGCAGTCCCTCGAAGCTGTCGTAGAGCCGCGCGAGCTTGTCGTAGTCCTCGACCCGAACCGGGTCTTCGGGCGCCTCCCTCTCGAACATCTCGGCAAGCGTCGCCCGCCGCAAGCGCTGACGCTCCCGCCACGGCGCCCGCAGTGTCCCGAACGGCCGCACCGCCCGCTTGAGAATCCATTTGAAGACGCCGAGGGCGGAGCGCTGGCCCGCCATGATCGGCGCCCAATAGACCTCGTGGAACCGCACCTTCACCGGCTTGGCGCCGGACCCATCCACATAGTCGGCGCCGATGTAGGTGGCATTCTTGCCCGCGGTGACGCGCGACGGCTCGAGCCGCGGCTTGATGTCCCCGAGGAAGCCGCGCGACTCCCCGGCGGCCTTCTTTGCCGCGAGGTAGCCGTCCACCGACTCGATCAGGCGACTGACCTCCTCGTAGCGCCGCTGGCTGCCCATGCCGTGGAAATAGATGACGCCGACATATCTGTTGCCGGATTCGGCCTCGGCCGCCTTGTTATCGTCTTCCATGGCCAGTTCCCTCCCGAACGCTCCCCCGGACGTGGCCCGAAAAGTGGCGATCGGACCGCCGCACCGGCATCTCCCGCCGGCAAGCATAACAGGCAATGGCGACAACGACCATTCCGTGTATTTTGTACCGAAGCAATCGTGACAGATGACCCACGGCCGCAAACGCGCGGCAAGATGCCCGTGACGGCCGGTTTGCGGGAGGCCGGGCGCTCGTGCTAAACGCCTCGGCGACAACCGAGCTTCGTTGCGCAAAGGAGGAGTCCCGATGCCGACCTACGACTACCGGTGCACCGCCTGCGGCGAGCACCATCGCGCCACCCATTCGATGTCCGCCGAAAAGCCCGCCTGCCCGGCCTGCAGCGGCACCCTCGAGCAGGTGTTCCTGACCGCCCCGGCGATCGCCGGCGCGAGCTCCGGTGCCGGCGATTTCGGCGATTTCGGCAGCTGCTCGATGCCGGGCGGCGGCTGCGCCACCGGCACCTGCCCGTTCCAGTCCTGACACGCTGCCGGCCGGGACACCTCGTCCGGCCGGGCACGGGTTCCGAAACGCGACGGGCGCCTGAAAGGCGCCCGTTGTCATTTCACCCGCATGGGCGGCAATACCGACCGACCCGCCGGTCAGCCGGTCAGCGGGTCAGCCGCAGGTTCATCAGCGTCAGCGCGATTTCACGGAACGCCTTCTTCAGCTTGGTGTGATCGGTCGCGTCGAAATATTCGCCGCCATTGCCGACGCAGTCCTTCAGGACCGACTTGATGCCCGGGTCGGTCACGTCGAAGGCAATGCTGAACACCATGATGCCTTCGTCCTTGACGTTCTCGCAGATCCTGGCGGTCTTGGTATTGGCGGTCGCCGTGTCGGTGCCCTCGTGCGCCGGATAGGTCGGCGACACCGTGTTGATGCCGTCGGTCATCAGCACGATGACCTTGATGACGTCCGGTGAAATCGGCGCGCCGTCGGCGAAGGGCGCGGCCTCGGACAGCGCCCGCCAGCCCCACATCAGGCCGGTCGGCACATAGGTCTCGCCCTTGGCGTACATCGCCTTGATGCCCGAAATCACGTCGGACTTCGAATTCGTCAGCCGCGTCACCGCCGGCGGCTCGCAATTGTTGTAGGTCGCGAGCAGCCCCGGGACCCGGGTGCCGTAGTCGCTGTCGACCTCGTCCAGCCCGCCGCTGCGCGAGCCGACGCAGCCATACCAGCGCGCCCAGACGTCCGGGACCCAGGTGCATTTCTGCACCGGATCGCCGCGCGAGCCGGTGGTCGTGCAGCCGCTGGCGGAGCTTCCCGTGCAGGTCGTCTCGCCCCCCGTGCAGGGATAGGCGACGCCGTCGCTGTAGCAGGTCTTGGCGACGCTGACCGTGGTGCAGGACCTGGTGCCGGGAATGCTGCAGACCGTCTTCAGCGTCGAATTCGGATAGGTGTCGACGCATTTGTTGTAGCCCGGCGTCGCGACATGGTCGTTATCGACGAAAACCCCCGACTCGTTGCGGTTGCTCATGCCGATATTGACGTAGCGGGAGAACGGCACGAGCGCGAATTTGACGTGGTCCGTCGTGTGGTTCGGCTTCAGCGCGTTGACGAGGTTGGTCGCCGCCGTCTTCAGCGTGTCGAGCTTGCCGTCGAAGCCCATCGAGCCGGTCGTGTCGAGGACGAGAGCAACCTCGACATCCTTGTTGGCGGCCCCGATTTCGGAGAACACCGAAACGCTCATCGAATCGACGCCGATGATCGACAGCAGCGCCGTCCGCAACTCGCCGGTCGCGTCGACCCTGACGCCGCTCTTGCCGTCCTTCCCGTCGTTCAGGGCCTTGGCCTTGAACTTCGAGATCACGATGTCCTTCAGTCCCTTGATGTCGGCGTCGAAGGCGTCCTTGGCAGCTTTCTGGATATCCGGCTTCTCGCTCGCCAGGTCGACACCGGCGGCGAGCGCGGCCGCGTCGGCAGCGTCCTGCAGATGGCTGCGCGCCAGCTCGGCCCGTCCGTAGTCGATCGCGACACCGGCGATGCCGAGGATCGGGATCAGTGTCAGCGCGAAGACGACCGCGACGCCGCCGCGCTCCGCTTTCCTGAAATGTCGAATGGTCGCCAGTAGCGACGCAAAACCGGTGGATCTGCTCACCGTGTCGTCCTTTCAAAAAAAAACTTGGACGAACGATACAGAACAAGAGGAAACAAATTCCCAACGGGCGTGGACAAATTCGATTGAAAGTCGAAGCGCTTAATCGGCACTTAGCCGGCACATGGCGGGTCCCGCACGGCAATCGCACGCCAAGAGAGACCGGCCGGGCCGCGTTCGGCGCAACGCGGGAGCCGCGAGGCCGTTGCCGGCGCCTAGCCGCCGCGCTCGCGCCGGAGGCGGGCCCAGTATTCGAGCCGTTTCCTGATCTCGCGCTCGAAGCCGCGCTCCGGCGGATCGTAGAAGGTCTGCCGTCCGAGCTTTTCCGGGAAATAGTCCTGGCCCGAGAAGGCGTCCGGCTCGTCGTGATCGTAGCGGTAGCCGGCGCCGTAGCCTTCCGCGCCCATCAGCTTCGTCGGCGCGTTGAGGATGGTCTTGGGCGGTGTCAGCGAACCGGACTCCTTGGCCGCCCGCACCGCTGCCTTGTAGGCCGTATAGACGGCATTCGATTTCGGCGCGGTGGCGAGATAGACCACCGCCTCGGCAAGCGCCAGCTCGCCCTCCGGCGAGCCGAGGAAGTGGTAGGCGTCCTTGGCCGCATTGGCGACGACGAGCGCCTGCGGATCGGCAAGGCCGATATCCTCCGAGGCCATGCGCACCAGGCGCCGGCCGAGGAACAGCGGGTCCTCGCCGGCGTCGAGCATGCGGGCGAGATAGTAGAGCGCCGCGTCCGGATCCGAGCCGCGCACCGACTTGTGCAGGGCCGAGATGAGATTGTAGTGGCCGTCCTGGCCCTTGTCGTAGATCGGCGCGCGCCGCTGCACGATCGCCGGCAGGTCGGCCGCCGTGAAGACCTCGCCCTCGCGCGCCGCGCGCCACACGTCCTCGGCAAGCGTCAGCGCCGCCCGCCCGTCGCCGTCGGCCATGCGCGCGATGAGCGCCCGGGCGTCGGCGTCGAGCGGCAGCGGCCGGCCCTCGGCGGCCTCGGCACGGGCGAGGAGCTTTTCGATCGCCGCCTCGTCGAGCGCGCGAAAGACGAGGACATGGGCCCGCGACAGGAGCGCCGCGTTGAGCTCGAAGGAGGGATTCTCGGTCGTCGCCCCGACCAGCGTGACGGTGCCGTCCTCCATGACCGGCAGGAAGGAATCCTGCTGGGCCCGGTTGAAGCGATGGATTTCGTCGACGAAGAGCAGCGTTCCCTGGCCGACCTTGCGCCGTCCGCGTGCCGCCTCGAACACCTTCTTGAGGTCGGCGACACCGGAAAAGATCGCCGAGATCTGCTCGAAATGCAGGTCGGTCTCGGCCGCGAGCAGCCGCGCCACGGTCGTCTTGCCGGTGCCCGGCGGACCCCAGAAGACGAGCGAGCCGATGCGGCCCGTCGCCAGCATTCGCGTCAGCGCGCCGTCGGGACCGACGAGATGGTCCTGTCCGACCACCTCGCCGAGCACCGTCGGCCGCAGCCGGTCGGCCAGAGGCCGCGGCACGTCCCGCTCGAGGCCGGCAGCTCCGAAGAGATCGCTCAAGCGCCGCCCCGCCCTATCCGCTGACCGCCATGCGCAGCACCCGGCCGTCGCGCATCACCGCGAAGCGCCAGATCCGCGCCCGCTCGGCCGCCGCCTTCTGCAGGACCTCGGTCGAGGAAATCTCGGTGCCGTTGATCTCGACCAGCACGTCGCCCTTCTGCAGGCCGATCTGCTGGGCCGGCGAGCGCGGCGCGACACCGGTGACGACGACGCCGCCCTCGGCGCCGGTGATGTCGAACTCCTCGGCGACCGCCGGCGAGAGATTGACCGCCGTCATGCCGGCGAAGGGCGAGCGGCTGTCGATCGTCACCTCGGCACGCGGCACCGTCTCCGGCGCCGGCTTCAGGGCGAGATCGAGCACGACGCGGGCCTGATTGCGGATGACCTCGAGGTTCACCCGGCCGCCGACGCTCTTGGTGGCGAGGCGATAGCCGAAGGAATCCGGGTCTTCGATCGCGCCGCCGTCGATCGAAACGATGAGATCGCCGGGCTTGAGGCCGGCCTCGGCGCCGGGGCTCGCCGGATCGACCTTGACGACGAGGGCGCCGGTCGGCCGCTCGAGGCCGAGCGTCTCGGCGATGTCCGCCGTCACCGACTGCAGCCGCGCGCCGAGCCAGGGCCTGACCACCGGCCTGCCGGTGATCGCCGATTCGGCGACGATCCGCACCATGTTGACCGGGATCGCGAAGCCGATGCCGTTGGAGCCGCCGCCGCGCGTGAAGATCGCCGTATTGAGGCCGATGAGCCGCCCCTTCATGTCGACGAGCGCGCCGCCGGAATTGCCCGGATTGATCGCCGCGTCCGTCTGGATGAAGAACTGGTAGTCGCTGATGCCGACCTGGGTGCGGGCGAGCGCCGAGACGATGCCGCTCGTCACCGTCTGGCCGACGCCGAACGGATTGCCGATCGCCAGCACCAGATCGCCGACCTGAAGATCATCGGAATTGCCGAACTCGATCACCGGCAGGCCCTTGTGCTCGCCGCGCACCTTCAGCACGGCCAGGTCGGTGCGCTCGTCCTTCAGCAGGATTTCGGCCTCGAACTCGCGCTTGTCGGCGAGCGCCACCTTGATCTCGTCGGCATCCTTGATGACGTGGTTGTTGGTGACGACGATCCCGTCGGCGACCATCACGCCGGAGCCGAGCGAACTCTGCATGCGCTCGCGCGGCTGGTCGAGGAACCCGCCGCCGAAGAACTGGCGGAACAGCGGATCGTTGAAGAACGGCGAGGACGGCCGCTCCAGCACCGTGCGCTTGGCATAGACGTTGACGACCGCGGGCGCGACCTCGGCAACCACCGGGGCATAGGAGAACATCACCTCGGCGCGGCTCTCCGGCACCACCCGCTCCTCGGCGCCCGCCGCCGCGGCACAAGTCGCCACCAGGACGCCGGCGGCGAGGACCTGCAACACCTTCCTCATCGAACCCGTCTCCTTCCGGCCGCACCGCGCGGCGCGATGGTCGTCGCGGCAAACGCCGTGTCCGCCGGCTCCACTCCGACTTTACAGCGATTCCGGACATTTCGAGGGCGTCGGCCGGGAAAATGCCGGACCGCGCCGCAAGCCCCCGAAAACGCGACGGGCGGCGCCGTCTCCGGCACCGCCCGCCATCAATTCGATACTTGCGAAAGCGCGGATTACGCGGCTTCCGCCTCGCCCTCGGCCTCGGCCCGGGCCCGATCCTCGGCGCCCTTGGCCTCCGGATCGCGATCGACGAACTCGATCACCGCGAGCGGGGCGTTGTCGCCATAGCGGAAGCCGGCCTTCAACACGCGGGTGTAGCCACCCGGACGGTCGGCATAGCGGGCCGCCAGAACGTCGACCAGCTTCTTGGCCATCGCCTCGTCGCCGAGACGCGACGCAATGGTGCGACGGGCATGCAGGTCGCCGCGCTTGGCGAGCGTGACGAGCTTCTCCACGATCGGCCGGAGATCCTTGGCCTTGGGAAGCGTCGTGACGATCTGCTCGTGCCGGATCAGCGCAGCCGCCATGTTGGAGAACATCGCCTTGCGGTGGCTCCAGGTGCGATTGAGCTTGCGACCGCGATTGCCGTGGCGCATGGCCCTACTCCTTCTGTCACGGCGGACGGTCCCCTTTCGGCCGCGCGCCTCTTTCTTCTAACTACCCGAAGACCCGATCAGTAGTGATGGTCTTCGAAACGCTTGGCCAGGTCGTCGATGTTCTCCGGCGGCCAGTTCGGCACTTCCATGCCGAGATGCAGGCCCATGCCGGCAAGGACTTCCTTGATCTCGTTGAGCGACTTGCGGCCGAAATTCGGCGTCCGCAACATCTCCGCCTCGGTCTTCTGGATGAGATCACCGATGTAGACGATGTTGTCGTTCTTCAGGCAGTTCGCCGAACGCACGCTGAGCTCGAGCTCGTCGACCTTCTTCAGGAGCGCCGGGTTGAACGCCAGTTCCGGCGCCTGCTCGGCCGCGACTTCCTTCTCCGGCTCTTCGAAATTGACGAAGATCGAGAGCTGGTCCTGAAGGATGCGGGCGGCATAGGCCACCGAGTCTTCCGGCGTGATCGAGCCGTCGGTCTCGATCTGCAGGGTCAGCTTGTCATAGTCGAGCACCTGGCCCTCGCGGGTGTTCTCGACCTTGTAGGAGACCTTGCGGATCGGCGAATAGAGGCTGTCGACCGGAATGAGGCCGATCGGCGCGTCTTCCGGACGGTTGCGGTCGGCCGGGACATAGCCCTTGCCGGTATTGACCGTGAACTCCATGCGGATCTCGGCGCCCTCGTCGAGGGTGCAGATCACGAGGTCCGGATTGAGCACCTGGATGTCGCCGACCGTCTGGATGTCGCCGGCGGTCACGACGCCCGGACCCTGCTTGCGCACGACCATGCGCTTCGGGCCCTCGCCGGACATCGCGATGGCGATTTCCTTGATGTTCAGCACGATGTCGGTCACGTCCTCGCGCACACCGGCGATCGAGGAGAACTCGTGCAGCACGCCGTCGATATGCACCGCCGTGACCGCAGCACCCTGCAGCGACGACAGCAGCACGCGACGCAGCGCATTGCCGAGAGTAAGACCGAATCCGCGCTCGAGCGGCTCGGCGACGATGGTGGCGATCCGCTTCGCGTCGACACCACTGGCCACCTCGAGCTTGTTCGGCTTGATCAGCTCCTGCCAATTCTTTCGAATCACATCCGCACCTTTCGGTTCGTTGTCGGCCGCTCCCCGCTGCGGCCCCTCCCCGCGCGTTTCCTCGCGCGGCGGAGAACGTCTTTATCGGCTGTCCTGCCCCCGCGCAGGATCAGACCCGGCGACGCTTGCGCGGCCGGCAGCCATTGTGCGGGATCGGCGTCACGTCACGGATCGACGTCACGGTGAAGCCGGCCGCCTGCAGCGCGCGCAGCGCCGACTCACGACCCGAACCCGGACCGCTGACCTCGACCTCGATCGTGCGCATGCCGTGCTCGGCCGCCTTCTTGGCAGCGTCCTCGGCGGCGATCTGCGCCGCATACGGCGTCGACTTGCGCGAACCCTTGAAACCCATGGCACCGGCCGAGGACCAGGAAATCGCATTGCCCTGGGCGTCGGTGATGGTGATCATGGTGTTGTTGAAGCTGGAGCGCACGTGCGCAACGCCGGCTGAGATGTTCTTCCGCTCGCGGCGGCGAACGCGCGTCGTGTCCTTCGCCATGTGTGACCTTTCACTTTCAGTCTCTCGCCCGGCGCGCCCGCCCGGCGACAATGTCTGACGATCTGATTACTTCTTCTTGCCGGCAATCGGCTTGGCCGGACCCTTGCGGGTACGGGCATTGGTATGCGTGCGCTGGCCACGCACCGGCAGGCTGCGCCGGTGACGGAGGCCGCGATAGCAGCCGAGATCCATCAGCCGCTTGATGTTCATGGCAACCTCGCGCCGCAGATCGCCTTCGACGATATAGTCGCGGTCGATCACTTCGCGAATGTGCAGGACTTCGGCGTCGGTCAGCTCGTTGACACGACGCTGCGGCGCGATGTTCACCTTCTCGATGATCTCCTGCGCCTTCTTCGGCCCGATGCCGTGAATGTACTGCAGCGCGATCAGCACGCGCTTGTTCGTCGGAATGTTGACGCCAGCAATTCGAGCCACGCCCGTATCTCCTTTTCGCCGCCCGTCACGCGACGGCCGCATATTTCGAAACAGTACCGAGCGCCGCCTGTCCCCCGCGGCCCTGCCGCAAACGACAACATCGGTGCCCGGCCACCTTACCCAAGGCCACCGGCACCGCACTCGAAATACATCGATTGAGCGCCGGTAGATAGCGGATTCCGCGGCGGCTCGTCAACCGCCGCGGAAAAGATTCATGCTCCGCGGATCAGAATTCCGCGAGCACGCCGTCGATGGCGGCAGCGACCTCTTCGATCGAAGCCATGCCGTCGACCGACCGCAGCAGTCCCGTCGTCTTGTAGTAGTCGACGAGCGGCGCGGTCTGAGCGTGATAGACGTCGAGCCGCTTCTTCAGCGTCTCGGCGTTGTCGTCGGCGCGGGCGCCCCCGGTCTCACGCGCCCGAGTCTCGATGCGCTGGATCAGGATGCCGTCGTCGACGGTGAGTTCGATCACGACGTCGAGACCGATTCCCTTGGCCTTCAGCACCCGATCGAGCGCCTCGGCCTGGGCCACGGTCCGCGGAAAGCCGTCGAGGATGAACCCCCGCGCGCAGTCCGGCTGTTCGATGCGATCGGAAATGATTCCGACCACGACGTCGTCCGGAACGAGTTCGCCCCGGGCCATGATGTCCTTGGCCTTCAGGCCGATCTCGGTTCCGGCCGCAACGGCGGCGCGCAGCATGTCGCCGGTGGACAGCTGAAGAATCCCGAGCTTGTCGGTGATCCGGACAGCCTGCGTCCCCTTGCCGGCGCCCGGAGGTCCGAGCAAAATCATTCTCATCGGCGTTTCCCTCTAAGCTTAGCTTTTTTGACGAGCCCCTCGTACTGGTGGGCGAGCAGATGCCCCTGGATCTGCGCGACGGTATCCATCGTCACGGAGACCACGATGAGGAGCGATGTTCCACCAAAGTAGAACGGCACGCCAGTATAGGAGATCAGCGCTTCGGGCAACAGGCAGATGAGAGTGAGGTAGAGCGCGCCCACGGTGGTGATCCGTGTCAGCACGTAGTCGATGTAGTTCGCGGTGCGCTCGCCGGGTCGGATGCCGGGGATGAAACCGCCGTGCTTCCTGAGGTTGTCGGCGGTGTCGACCGGATTGAAGACGATCGCGGTGTAGAAGAACGCGAAGAAGATGATCAGCGCGGCATAAAGCAGCATGTAGAGCGGCTGGCCGTGGCCGAGTGCCGCCGTGATGGTGTTCAGCCAGCCGGGCCCCTGGCCGCCGATGAAGCTCGCCACCGTGGTCGGCAGGAGCAGCAGCGAGGAGGCGAAGATCGGCGGGATGACGCCGGAGGTATTGAGCTTCAGCGGCAGATGCGAGGAATCGCCCTGGAACATGCGACTGCCGACCTGTCGCTTCGGATACTGGATCAGCAGCCGGCGCTGCGCCCGCTCCATGAAGACGATGGCGGCGATGACCGCGACCGCGACGATGATGATGAGCAGGATCACGGTGGTCGAGATCGCGCCCTGGCGGCCGAGTTCGAGGGTACCGGCGATCGCCTGCGGCAGGTTGGCGACGATGCCCGCGAAGATGATCAGCGAGATGCCGTTGCCGATGCCGCGCGCGGTGATCTGCTCGCCGAGCCACATCAGGAACATGGTGCCGCCGGTCAGCGTGATGACCGTCGAGAGGCGGAAGAACCAGCCCGGATCGGAGACCACCTGCCCTGCCCCTTCGAGGCCGACGGAAATGCCGTAGGCCTGCAGCGCGGCGAGCAGCACGGTGCCGTAGCGGGTGTACTGGTTGATCTGCTTGCGGCCCTGCTCGCCTTCCTTCTTGAGCTGCTCCAGATGGGGCGAGACGGTCGTCATCAGCTGGATGATGATCGAGGCCGAGATGTACGGCATGATGCCGAGCGCGAACACGGCCATACGGCCGACCGCGCCACCGGCGAACATGTTGAACAGGCCGAGAATGCCGTGCTGGGCGCTGGAAAACACCTTGGCCAGCGCCGCCGGATCGATGCCCGGCATCGGAATGTAGGTGCCGAGCCGATAGACCAGCAGCGCACCCAGTGTGAACCAGATGCGCTTCTTGAGGTCTTCGGCTTTCGCGATAGCGGCGAAATTCAGGTTGGCTGCGAGTTGTTCTGCAGCAGATGCCATGGGCTTCTTGCTCCGCCAGTCGTTCGCCAGTCCGTCTCCGCCAGATCGGTGACGGCTATCAGTCCGCGGCGACCTCGCCGCCGCTGATCTTCACGCTGCCGCCGGCCTTCTCGACCGCCTCGACGGCGGTCTTGGAGGCGCCCTCGATCTCGAACGAGAGCTTGGTGGTCAGCTCGCCACGGCCCAGCAGCCGCACGCCGTCCTTGGCCCGGCGCACGACGCCGGTCTCGACCAGCTTGGCGACCGTGACCACGTCGCCGGCGCTCAGCTTGCCGGCATCGACGGCCTTCTGCACGTCATCGAGATTGATGACGTTGAAGTCCTTGGCGAAGATGTTCTTGAAACCGCGCTTCGGCAGACGCCGATGCAGCGGCATCTGGCCACCCTCGAACCCCTTGATGGCGACGCCCGAACGGGACTTCTGGCCCTTGTAGCCGCGACCGGCGGTCTTGCCGGTGCCGGAGCCGATGCCGCGCCCGACCCGCTTGCGGACCTTGGTCGAACCGGAATTGTCCCGGATGTCGTTGAGCTTCATGGCTTTCAGGTCCCTGTCGGTTACGACTCGTCGACGATGCGCACCATGTGCGCAACCTTGGCGATCATGCCGCGGACCGCGGGAGTATCCTCGAGGGTCCGCCGGCGATGCATCTTGTTGAGGCCGAGCCCGATGAGGGTCCGGCGCTGCTCGTCAGGACGGCGGATCGGGCTGCCGATCTGCTCGACCGTGATAGTCTTCTTGGTGTCCTTGGCCATCGCTGGCTCCCTCGTATTGCGCAGGTCCGCGACCGCTCTCAGCCTTCGGAGACGTCGTCGACGATGTCGCGACGGCGAGCCTGGATCGCCGAGACCTTCAGGCCACGGCGGGCCGCGACGCGACGCGGGCTGCTCTCCTGGGTGAGCGCATCGAACGTGGCACGCACCATGTTGTAGGGGTTGGCCGAGCCGAGCGACTTGGCGACCACGTCCTGGACGCCGAGCGTCTCGAACACGGCGCGCATCGGACCGCCGGCGATGATGCCGGTGCCCGGAGGCGCCGCGCGCACGACCACCCGGCCGGCGCCGTGACGGCCCTGCACGTCGTGGTGCAGCGTGCGGCTCTCGCGCAGCGGCACCCGGATCATGTTGCGCTTGGCAGCGTCCGTCGCCTTGCGGATGGCTTCCGGCACTTCACGCGCCTTGCCGTGACCGAAGCCGACGCGGCCCTTCTGGTCGCCGACCACCACCAGCGCGGCAAAACCGAACCGCCGACCGCCCTTGACGACCTTGGCGACACGGTTGATGTGCACCAGCTTGTCGACGAACTCGCTCTCGCGCTCTTCCCGCTCTCTCATCGCAGTCCCAACCGTGCTCTTTCGTCCAGAGGAATCGGCCATGCCTTAGAACTCAAGGCCGCCTTCGCGCGCCGCGTCGGCCAGCGACTTGACACGCCCGTGATAGATATAGCTGCCGCGGTCGAACACCACCTTGGTGACGCCCGCTGCCTTCGCCCGCTCGGCGATCAGCTTGCCGACCGCCTCGGCCGCCGCCTTGTCGGCGCCGGTCTTCAGCGTGCCGCGCAGGTCCTTTTCCATCGTCGAGGCCGCAGCGACGGTGACGCCGCGCTCGTCGTCGATGACCTGAGCATAGATCTGCTTGGACGAGCGGAACACGCTGAGCCGCGGACGACCGTTCGCCACCTTGCGCAGCGACCGGCGGACACGCTCGCGCCGACGCACCGTCGAGTTCTTGTTCGTAGCCATCGCAGCGCCTCGTTACTTCTTCTTGCCCGCCTTGCGGAAAATGTACTCGCCGGCATACCTGATGCCCTTGCCCTTGTACGGCTCGGGACCACGGTATTCGCGGATTTCCGCCGCGACCTGGCCGACCTGCTGCTTGTCGATGCCCGACACCGTGATTTCGGTCGGCTTCGGGCATTCGATCTTGATCCCCTGCGGGATCGGATAGTTGACGTCGTGGCTGTAGCCGAGCGCCAGCTGAAGGACATTGCCCTGCAGCGCCGCGCGATAACCGACGCCGGTGATCTCGAGGCGCTTCTCGAAGCCCTTTTCGACACCGGTCATCAGATTCGCGATCATGGTGCGCGACATGCCCCAGGCGGAACGCGCCTGCTTGCTGTCGTTGCGCGGCTTGACCGTGACGCCCTCGTCCGACATCTCGATCGAGACGTCGTCCGTCGCGTCGAACGCGAGCTCGCCCTTCGGGCCCTTGACCTTGATCGACTGCCCGTCAATCGTGACCGTCACCCCGTTGGGGACCGGCACCGGCTTCTTTCCAATCCGAGACATGACCTAATCCGTCCGGTTTCGCTTGCCTTGCTGCAACCGCATCAGAAGACGCGGCACAGCACCTCGCCGCCGACGTTGTTCTCGCGCGCGTCATGATCCGCCATGACGCCCTTCGGCGTCGACAGGATCGACACACCGAGGCCGTTGGCGACCCGCGGGATGTTCTTCACCGAAGCGTAGACCCGACGACCCGGCTTCGAGACACGCTCGATTTCACGGATCACGGGCTCGCCGTCGAAATACTTCAGTTCGATCTCGAACTCGGCCTTGCCGCTCTCGTACTCCACTTCGGAGTAGCCGCGGATGAAGCCCTCGTTCTTCAGAACGTCGAGCACACGGCCGCGCAGGCGGGAGGCCGGCGTCTTGACCATCGACTTGTTCCGCATCTGGGCGTTGCGGATACGGGTCAGCATATCGCCCAACGGATCGCTCAGTGCCATCGGAGCGTTCTCCTTACCAGCTCGACTTGACCATGCCCGGAACCAGGCCCTGGTTGCCGAGTTCGCGCAGTGCGATACGAGACATCTTCAGCTTGCGATAGAACGCCCGGGGACGCCCCGTCACTTCACAACGGTTGCGGATGCGTACCGACGCGCCGTTGCGCGGCATCTCGGCCAGCTTCAGCCGCATCTGGAAGCGTTCTTCCAGAGTGAGGCCCTCGTCCTTGGCCGCCGCCTTCAGCTGCGCCCGCTTGGCCGCATACTTCTTGACCAGCTTCTCGCGCCGCTTGTTCTTCTCGATCGCGCTCTTTTTCGCCATGTCGTCCTCTTCGAACCCTACCCCAGCGCTCAGGCGCGGAACGGGAAATTGAAGGCCTTCAAGAGGGCCCGGGCTTCGTCGTCCGTCTGCGCCGTGGTGCAAACGATGATGTCCATGCCCCAGACGGTATCGATCTTGTCGTAATCGATCTCCGGGAAGATGATGTGCTCCTTGATGCCCATGGCGAAGTTGCCACGGCCGTCGAAGCTCTTCGGATTGAGGCCACGGAAGTCGCGAACGCGCGGCAGGGCGATGTTCACCAGCCGGTCGACGAATTCGTACATGCGGCCCTTGCGCAGCGTCACCTTGGCGCCGATCGGCATCTCCTCGCGCAGCTTGAAGGTCGCGATCGACTTGCGGGCGCGCGTCACCACCGGCTTCTGACCGGCGATCAGCGCCAGATCGTTGGCCGCCACCTGGGCCTTCTTGGAGTCGTTGACCGACTCGCCGACGCCCATGTTGATAACGACCTTGTCCAGCCGCGGCAGCTGCATCGGGTTCTTGTAGCCGAACTCCTCGATGAGCTTCGGCCGAACCACGTCGACGTAGAATGCCTTGAGCCGGGGCTCGTAATTCGCCTCAGCCATCGATCAGATCTCCCGAACGCTTGGCGAAACGGACCTTGCGTCCGTCGTCCAGTACCTTGAAACCGACCCGGGTCGGCTGACCGTCCTTCGGGTCCTCGAGCGCCAGATTCGACAGGTCGATCGAGGCTTCCTTGGAGATGATGCCGCCTTCCTGGTTGGCCGTCTGCTTCTGGTGACGGCTCACCAGGTTGACGCCCCGCACCAGCGCGCGGTTCTCCTTCGGCATCACCCGAATGACCTCGCCCTTCTTGCCGCGGTCGCGCCCGGCGAGAACGACGACATGGTCGCCCTTCTTGATCTTCGACGCCATCACAGCACCTCCGGAGCGAGCGAAATGATCTTCATGTGGTTCTTGGCCCGAAGCTCGCGCGGCACGGGGCCGAAGATGCGCGTGCCGATCGGCTCTTTCTTGTTGTCGATCAGTACGGCCGCATTGCGGTCGAAACGGATCACGGAACCGTCGGCGCGACGGATGTCCTTGGCGGTGCGAACGACGACCGCCTTCATGACGTCGCCCTTCTTCACGCGTCCACGCGGGATCGCCTCCTTGATGCTGACGACGATGATGTCGCCAACCGACGCGTACTTCCGCTTGGAGCCGCCGAGCACCTTGATGCACATGACGCGTCGGGCACCGGAATTGTCCGCCACGTCGAGGTTCGTCTGCATCTGAATCATGACTGGCCGCCTATTGCCTGCTTCGATTTCGCGTCGCCGTCAAAACCGACGCCGCGATACGAAAAAACCTTACTCTCCCGCCCCTTCACCGGAGACGACGACCCAGGTCTTCGTCTTCGACAGCGGACGGCTCTCCTCGATGAAAACCAGATCGCCGACCTTGCAGCGATTGTCCTCGTCGTGGGCGTGATACTTCTTCGACCGGCGCACCGTCTTCTTCAGAAGCGGATGCGTGTAGCGACGCTCGACGCGGACGGTCACGGTCTTGTCCGTCTTGTCGCTGATGACGACGCCTTGCAGGACGCGCTTGGGCATTCTCGCCTCCTCAAACCCGATTGCCGGCGCTCGGGGCGCGCAGCATGGTCATGACCCGGGCGATGTCGCGACGGATCTGGCGCACCCGCGCCGTATTCTCGAGCTGACCCGAGGCCTTCTGAAAGCGCAGGTTGAACTGCTCCTTCTTCAGCTTGGCGAGCTCGTCGGTCAGCTGATCGGGGGTCATCGCCCTGACGTCAGACGCTTTCATGACCACTCTCTCCTAATTTCCGAACCGTTACTCGGCGATCCGGGCGACGAACCGCGTGTGGATCGGCAGCTTGGCGGCACCGAGCCGCAGCGCCTCCCGCGCGACATCGTCCGGCACGCCGTCGATCTCGAACATGATACGGCCCGGCTTGACCTTGGCCGCCCAGAACTCGGGCGAACCCTTGCCCTTACCCATGCGGACTTCGGTCGGCTTCTTGGAAACCGGGACGTCCGGGAAGATCCGGATCCACACCCGGCCGGCACGCTTCATATGACGCGTGATGGCCCGGCGGGCCGCTTCGATCTGGCGCGCGGTGATGCGCGCCGGCTCCTGGGCCTTGATCCCAAAAGCCCCAAAATTGAGCTCCGTGCCGCCCTTGGCCGCACCATGGATGCGACCCTTGTGCTGCTTACGGAACTTCGTGCGCTTCGGCTGCAGCATTTGTCTTACTCTTCCCTATCCTGTCGCCTCGAAGGCCCGTTCAGGCAGCCGCGTCGCGACGGCGACCGCCACCGGTCTCCGGCTCGAGGGTCCGCTTCTCGGAGGCCATCGGATCGTGCTCGAGGATCTCGCCCTTGAAGATCCAAACCTTGATGCCGCAGGTACCGTAGGCCGTCATCGCCGTCGAGATGCCGTAGTCGATGTCGGCACGCAGCGTGTGCAGCGGCACCCGGCCCTCGCGATACCATTCCATGCGGGCGATTTCCGCGCCGCCGAGACGACCGCCGCAGTTGATGCGGATGCCTTCGGCGCCGAGGCGCATCGCCGACTGGACCGCCCGCTTCATCGCCCGGCGGAACGCCACGCGGCGCTCGAGCTGCTGGGCGATCGAGGCAGCGACCAGCGTCGCGTCGATCTCGGGCTTGCGCACCTCGACGATGTTGAGATGCACCTCGGAGTCGGTCATCGCGGCGACCTTGCGGCGCAGCTTGTCGATGTCCGCGCCCTTCTTGCCGATCACGATGCCCGGACGGGCGGTGTGAACGGTGACCCGGCACTTCTTGTGCGGGCGCTCGATCACCACCTTGGAGACCGCGGCCTGCTTCAGCTCCTTCATCAGCATCTCGCGGATGGCGAGATCCTCGTGCAAGAGCTTGCCGTAGTCGCCCTTGTTGGCGAACCAGCGGGAATTCCAGGTCCGGTTGATGCCGAGCCGCAGCCCGATCGGATTGAC
Source organism: Pseudomonadota bacterium (assembly GCA_029572955.1). GTDB lineage: Bacteria > Pseudomonadota > Alphaproteobacteria > Rhizobiales > JAKPQE01 > JAKPQE01. Next base: position 3,721 of record JAKPQE010000165.1, on the reverse strand, counting down.
CTTCTGACCCATCAGGCGGACTCCTCGACTTCGCGGACGACGATCGTCAGGTGCGAGAACGGCTTCTCGATGCGCGACGCCCGACCCCGGGCACGCGGCGAAAACCGCTTCATCACCAGCGCCTTGCCGACATAGGCCTCGGCGACGACGAGCGAGTCGACGTCGAGGTCGTGATTGTTCTCGGCGTTGGCGATCGCCGACTGCAGCGTCTTCCTGACGTCGCCGGCGATGCGCTTGCGGCTGAACTCGAGCTCGGCGAGGGCCTTGGAGGCCTTCTTGCCGCGGATCAGAGCCGCCACCAGGTTGAGCTTCTGCGGAGAGACCCGGAGCATCCGGTTCACCGCACGCGCCTCGTTCTCAGCGAGCGAGCGTTCTTTCTTCGGCTTGCCCATCAACCCTTACCTTCTCTTCGCCTTCTTGTCGGCGGCGTGGCCGTAGTAGGTCCGGCTCGGCGCGAACTCGCCGAACTTGTGACCGACCATGTCTTCCGACACCAGCACCGGAACGTGCTTCTGGCCGTTGTAGACGCCGAACGTGAGACCGACGAACTGCGGCAGGATCGTGGAGCGGCGGCTCCACATCTTGATCACTTCGTTGCGGCCGGAGTCGCGGACCTTCTCTGCCTTCTTCAGCAGATAGCCGTCGACGAACGGACCTTTCCAAACAGAGCGTGCCACCGGGTCAGCCTCTCTTACTTGCCCTTCTTGCGCAGATGACGGCTGCGCAGGATGTACTTCTGCGTCGCCTTGTTGCGCCGCGTCCTCTTGCCCTTGGTCGGCTTGCCCCACGGGGTCACCGGATGACGGCCGCCCGAGGTACGGCCTTCACCACCGCCGTGCGGATGGTCGACCGGGTTCATCGCGACGCCGCGGACCGCCGGACGGCGACCGAGCCAGCGCGAACGACCGGCCTTGCCAAGGTTGATGTTGCCGTGGTCCGGGTTCGAGACCGCGCCGACCGTCGCCATGCAGGCGCCGTGGACGAGCCGCTGCTCACCCGAATTGAGCCGCAGGATCACGTAGCCCTGGTCGCGACCGACGATCTGGGCGTAGGTGCCCGCCGACCGCGCGATCTGACCGCCCTTGCCCGGCTTCAGCTCGACATTGTGGACGATCGTGCCGACCGGCGCGCTGCCCAGCGGCATCGCATTGCCCGGACGGACGTCGACCTGCTTGCCGGCCACCACCGTATCGCCGACGGCGAGACGCTGCGGCGCCAGGATGTAGGCCTGCTCGCCATCCTCGTACTTGAGAAGCGCGATGAAGGCGGTGCGGTTCGGGTCGTATTCGAGCCGCTCGACCGTCGCCGGGACGTCGAACTTGGACCGCTTGAAATCGACCATGCGGTAGAGCCGCTTGTGGCCGCCGCCGCGGCGACGGGCCGTCAGCCGGCCGTGATTGTTGCGGCCGCCCTTCTTGGTCAGGCCCTCGGTCAGCGTCTTGACCGGCTCGCCCTTCCACAGGCCGCTGCGGTCGACGATGACAAGCTGGCGCTGGCCGGCGGTCGTCGGTTTGAAGGTCTTCAGTGCCATTGTTCTGCGTCCTGATTACCTGCGCCTCAAAGGCCCGTCGTCACGTCGATCGAATGGCCCTCGGCAAGCGTCACGATCGCCTTCTTGACGTCGCTCTGCCGGCCGACGAAGCCGCGGAAGCGCTTCATCTTGCCCTTGCGGACCAGCGTGTTGACCGCCTTCACCTTGACCTGGAAGAGCGCCTCGACGGCGGCCTTCACGTCGGCCTTGCTGGCGTCCTTGGCCACGTTGAACACGACCTTGTTCTCTTCCGAGGCATAAGTCGCCTTCTCGGTGATCACCGGGCTGCGGATCACGTCGTAGAGTCGCGGATTGATCATTTGAAGCGCGCCTCCAGCGCATCGATCGCCGCGCGAGTCAAGACCAGCTTGCCGCGCCGGAGAATGTCGTAGACGTTGATGCCCTGGATCGGCAGCACGTCGACACCCGGAATGTTGCGGGCCGCGAGCGCGAAGTTCGTCTCGAGCTCGGCACCGTCGATGATCAGCACATCGGCGAGACCGATCTTGGCGAACGCATCCTTGAGCAGCTTGGTCTTCGGCTCGGCCGCCTTGGCCTCGGAGAGCACCACGACGTCACCGGACTTCACCTTGGACGACAGGGCATGCTTCAGCGCGAGCGCCCGCACCTTCTTGGGAAGGTCGATGGCGTGGCTGTGCACGACCGGGCCGAAGGCCTTGCCGCCGCCGCGGAACTGCGGCGCGCGACCCGAACCGTGACGCGCACGGCCGGTGCCCTTCTGGCGGTACATCTTGGCGCCGGTGCGCCAGATTTCCGCACGGCCCTTCGACTTGTGGGTGCCGGCCTGCCGCTTCAGCAGCTGGTAGCGCACCATGCGATGCAGGATGTCGGCGCGCGGCTCGAGACCGAAGATCTCGTCCGAGACCGCGATCGTGCCGGCGCTGTCGCCCGCGAGGGTGGTAACCTGAAGTTCCATCACGCACCTTCACCTTCGTTCGACGTAGCGGCCTCGGCGGCAGCTTCACCACGGCGGAACGCGCCCGGCGTCGGCACACCCTCGGGCAGAGCCTTCTTGACCGCGTCGCGGATCAGGATCCAGCCGCCCTTCGAACCCGGAACGGCGCCCTCGATCATGATCAGACCGCGGTCGGCGTCGGTCTTGACGACCTTCAGGTTCTGGGTGGTGACGCGAACGTCGCCCATGTGGCCGGCCATCTTCTTACCCTTGAAGACCTTGCCCGGATCCTGGCGGCCGCCGGTCGAACCATGCGAGCGGTGGCTGATCGACACGCCGTGCGAGGCGCGCAGACCGCCGAAATTGTGCCGCTTCATGGAGCCGGCGAAGCCCTTGCCGATGGTCGTGCCGGTCACGTCGACGAACTGGCCGACGATGAAATGATCGGCGGTGAGCTCGGCGCCCACATCGATCATGTTCTCCGGGGTAACCCGGAATTCGACCATCTTGCGCTTGGGCTCGACCTGGGCCACGGCGAACCGGCCACGCTCGGCGCGCGACACGTTCTTGACCTTGGCCTTGCCGATACCGAGCTGGAGCGCGGTATAGCCGTTCTTTTCCGCAGTGCGATGGGCAACGACCTGACAACCGTCGACCTTGAGCACCGTGACGGGCACGTGCTCACCTTCGTCGGTGAAAATGCGGGTCATACCCAGCTTCTGTGCGATCACACCTGAACGCATTGTTCTCGGGCCTCTCGGCTTCAGAGCTTGATCTCGACGTCGACGCCAGCGGCAAGGTCGAGCTTCATCAGAGCGTCGACGGTCTGCGGGGTCGGGTCGATGATATCGAGCAAGCGCTTGTGGGTCCGGATCTCGAACTGCTCGCGGCTCTTCTTGTCGATGTGCGGCGACCGGTTCACGGTAAACTTCTCGATCCGCGTCGGCAGGGGAATGGGACCGCGCACCTGCGCGCCCGTCCGCTTGGCGGTCGATACGATCTCCATCGTCGATGCATCGAGCACACGATGATCGAACGCTTTCAACCGGATACGGATGTTCTGACCGTTCATATTTAGAAGTCCTTGAGCGACTGAAGGAGCGCGCCCGGGGTCGGACGCGCCCCGTCCGCACTTACTCGATGATCGAGGCGACGACGCCGGCGCCGACGGTGCGGCCGCCTTCACGGATGGCGAAGCGCAGCTTCTCCTCCATCGCGATCGGCACGATCAGCTCGACCGTCATGGCGATGTTGTCGCCCGGCATCACCATCTC
>JAKPQE010000158.1 GCA_029572955.1 Pseudomonadota bacterium | reverse complement strand
CTTCATTGGAAATGATCATGCCGAGACTGTATAGACCGGAATGTCTGGCGATCCTGCTGATGCTCGGGGCCAGCACCGCTGCCGCCGAGGAAGGCCTCAAGCCCAAGGGCGTCGTCGAGCTTTTCACCAGCCAGGGCTGCTCGTCCTGCCCGCCGGCCGACCGGCTGATGGGCAAGCTCGCCACCGAGACCGACCTCGTCGCCCTCAGCTACAATGTCGACTACTGGGATTATCTCGGCTGGAAGGACACGCTCGGCTCGCCGGACAACTCCGCCCGCCAGCGCGCCTATGCCGCCCGTCGCGGCGACGGCGCGGTCTACACACCGCAGGTCGTCGTCAATGGCCGCGACCACGTCCAGGGCTCCGACGAGACCGCGATCCGCACCGCCCTGAAGGGTGATGCGGCGAGCGGCAAGGCGCCCGACCTCGACATCACCGTCACCGCCAACGACGTCGCCGTGACGATCACGGTGCCCGACGCCGCGACCGCCGGGCCGCTCGATGCCACGCTCTGGCTCATCACCTACAGCCGGGCGGCGACCGTCGACATCGCCCGCGGCGAGAACCGTGGCGAGAAGGTCACCTATCACAACGTGGTGCGCAGCATGCGCGCGATCGGCATGTGGAAGGGCAAGGCGCTGACCGCCACCCTGCCCCGTGCCGAACTGACGAAGGACGGCGCCGACGGCTGCGCCGTCATCCTGCAGGATGCCGGCAAGGGCCGTCTCGGCCCGGTGCTCGGCGCCGCCGTCCTCACCCTCTGATCAGCGCAGCGCCGCCGTCATCAGGCGCATCAGCCGGCGGCCGAAATCGGCCGGATCGTCCGGCGCCTCGCCGTCGAGCACCCGCGCCTGGCCGTAGAGCAGCGCCGCGGCATCCTCGATCAGGCCCTTGTCGGCCGCGCCGGCGAGCTTTTCGGCGATGAGCGCGACCGTCTCGTGCGCCGGGTTGAGTTCCAGCACCGGCGCCGAAAGACCGCCGCCCTGATGCGTCGCCATGATCTTCTCGAGCCGCCGGTCGAGGCCGAAATCGGTCGCGACGAGGCAGACCGGACTGTCGGCGAGGCGGTGCGAGACGCGCACGTCGGAAACCTTGTCGCCGAGCGCGTCCTTGACGAAGGCGGCGAGCGCGGCAACCGCGGATTCGGTCTCGGGCTTCGGCGCCTCCTCGCCCTCGGCCGCCGGGATGGCGTCGAGATCGCTCGCGCCCTGGGTCACCGACTGGAAGCCCTTGCCGTCGAAGCCGAGCGCCGTCGCCACCCAGAAGGCATCGACCGGATCGGTCAAGAGCAGCACCTCGACGCCGCGCTTGCGATAGCCCTCGAGATGCGGGCTGGCCGCCGCCGCCGCAGCGGAATCGGCGAGCAGATAGTAGATCTTGGTCTGGTTTTCCTTGAGGTCGGCGACATAATCCTTCAGCGAGCGCCATGTCTCGCCGCCGGTCGTCGTCCGGAAGCGGGCCAGCGCCAGCAGCGGATCGCGCCGCTCCGGATCCTCGTAGAGGCCTTCCTTGATGACCGGGCCGAATGCCTCCCAGATCTTCAGGTAGGCCTCGGGCTCGGCCTCGGCGAGCTTCTCGAGGTCGGCGAGCATGCGCTTCGTCACGCCGTGGCCGATCGCCTCGAGGATCGGGTTCTTCTGCAGCATCTCGCGCGAGATGTTGAGCGGCAGGTCCTCCGAGTCGATCACGCCGCGCACGAACCTGAGGTAGCGCGGCAGGATCTCGGCGTCGTCGGTGATGAACACCCGGCGCACATAGAGCTTCACGCCGCCCTTGCGCGCCGGATCGAAGAGGTCGAACGGCTTGATGGTCGGCACGAAGGTCAGCACCGAATATTCGTGCCGGCCCTCGGCATGGTAGTGCACGGTCAGCGCCGGCTCGTCGTACTGGCCCGAAACGAGGCGATAGAAATTCGTGTACTCGTCCTTGTCGATCGAGGCCTTGGGCTTTCGCCAGAGCGCGCCGCCCTCGCCGAGGCGCTTTTCGTCCTCGGCGCCGGCCTTCAGCACGATCGGCACCGGCACATTGGCCGAATAGGTGCGGATCACCCGCTCGATCGTCTCGGGCGCGGCATAGTCCTTGTGGTCGTCCTTCAGCTCGAGGGTGACGACCGTGCCGCGCGCCGGGGCTTCCTCCGGCGCGACCGGCTCGATCGTGTAGCTGCCGGCACCGTCCGAACGCCAGCGCCAGGCCCCGGCCTCGCCGGCCCGCCGGCTCGTCACCTCGACCTCGTCGGCGACCATGAAGGCCGAATAGAAGCCGACGCCGAACTGGCCGATGAGCTCGCTCGCCTCTTTGCCGTCCTGCAGCTTCTCGACGAAGGCGCGCGTGCCGGAATGGGCGATGCGGCCGAGATTCTCGATCATCTCGTCGCGGTTCATGCCGATGCCGTTGTCGCGGATGGTGAGGCGGCCGGCGTCCCGATCGGTCTCGATCGAGATGAGGAAGGCTTCGTCGGCACCGCCCTCGCCCGCCGTCAGCGCCTCGTGGCGCTGGCGCTCGCAGGCATCCGAGGCATTGGAGACGAGCTCGCGCAGGAAGACATCGGTGTTGGAATAGACCGAATGCACCATCATGTGCAGCAGCCGGGCGACCTCGGCGGTGAAGCCGAGCGTCTCGGCGCGGGTGGTCTCGCTCTCGTTCGTCTTGTCCGTCATGTTCCGTCCTCTCGAGATGATCCGGCCCGTCGGCGGCGCGAAATGGCAGCCGGCCGGCGAAGCCGCGAAGTCTTGTGCGGACGAGATATCGGGCCTTGCGGCGACGAGTTCAACCGTCGAGATGACGGTTGGTCGGGCCGGGCCGGGCAGCGGAACGGAGAGACGGCAGAAAAGCGAAGGGGCCGGCAATGGCGGCCGACCCCTTCTGATACCGTTACGTGGGGGATGTAACGCTATTTTTAGCTCGGTGGCCCGGTTCGGATTGCGAAGCCACGGGGGGCTGGGGGGCTGGAATTTCCGGGGCCTCGGCCGAACCGGGCCGTCTGAGGCAACGGTCTATATATCGTGGGTCAATACGGCTCCTGAAAGGCCGAAACTGGGCGAAACTGTGATTTTTTTCACAAGCCCCCCGGATGACACCAAATCATTGTTTCCAAAGAGCAATTATTGCACCGGCAGGACCGGGTCGGAGGCCGTCAGGCGCCCGGTGGCGGCGGTGTTTCCGCGCCTTCCCCGAGGCCGCGCTGCATCAGCACGCTGTCGAGCCAGCGCCCGTGCTTCCAGCCGACATTCGCGAAGGTGCCGACCATGCGGAATCCGAGTGCGGCATGGAGCCGGATCGAGCCGGCGTTTTCCGAATCGCCGATGACCGCGAGCATCTGGCGAAAGCCGCGCGCCTCCGATTCCTCGACGAGGCGGGTCAGCAGCGCCCGGCCGATGCCGAGCCGCTGGGCCGCCGGATCGATGTAGATCGAATCCTCGACGGTGAAGCGATAGGCCGGCCGCGGCCGGTACGGTCCGGCATAGGCGTAGCCGACGACGGCGCCGGCGTGTTCGGCGACGAGATAGGGAAAGCCGCCCGAGACGATCGCCTCGAACCGGCGGGTCATTTCCGCCTCGTCGGGCACCGCCAGTTCGAACGAGGCCGTGCCGTTCGCCACCGCCTCGCCATAGATGGCGGCGATCGCGGCAATGTCGGGCGGGGCGGCGAAACGGACCTTCAACGTATCGGTCATGGCGGCACCGGCAACTGGAGACGGACGCATTCTCTACCACCCGTCCGGCCAACGAAAAAGGGGCGCGGAAGACCCGCGCCTCAGATCACTGACAAACCCGTCGATATTTTCGGCGGGTTTTGTTTTTGGTTCGGCGGGTTTGGTTTGTCGGGAGAGGTTTTGGGCGGCCTGAGAGGCGTGGCGGCTCATGCGGTTGCCGGTTTTGGGGCTTTGGTG
>JAKPQE010000141.1 GCA_029572955.1 Pseudomonadota bacterium | reverse complement strand
CCCCGCCTCCTCGGCGATCCGCTGCTGGAACCGGGCCAGCGCCGAGACCGAGATGATCTCGTTGCCGTGGTTCTTGAACGGCGGCGGCGTCGGGATGCGCAGCGAGGCCTTGGCGGTGGGCGTCAGGTAGACGGCCTCCTTCTTGACCTCGCCGAACGCGAAGCCCTCCTTGCGCCAGTCCTCGCGGGACAGGTCGGGGAAGAGCTCCTCCAGCGGCCCCGGCCGGACGACGGCGCCGGACAGGTTGTGCCCGCCGCACGTCTTGGCCTTCTCGATCACGGCCACCGGGACCTCCCCGAGACGCTCGAGCGTCTCGGGATCGTCGGCCAGGAGCTGCAGGATGCGGTTGGCACACGCCAGACCGGCCGTGCCACCGCCGACGACGGCGATCCCGACCTCGATGATCTCGTCCTCACCGTCGAGCCCATGCTTGATGAACTCGTCGGGCGAATCGACCGGCGGCGGGTACGCCGCCGGAATCGCCTTACCGTTTCCGTTGCTCCCGGCCATGGCGATCAGCTGCCCTTCTTGGCCTTCACGGCCTCGGTGAGCTTGGGCAGGATCTTGTTGAGATCGCCCACGATGCCGAGGTCGGAGAACTCGAAGATCGGGGCGTTCGCGTCCTTGTTGATCGCCACGATGTTCTCGGAGTTCTGCATGCCGACCTTGTGCTGGATGGCCCCGGAGATGCCGGCGGCCAGGTACAGCTTCGGCGCGACCGTCTTGCCGGTCTGGCCGATCTGGCCCGCGTACGGGAACCAGCCGGCGTCAACCACCGCGCGGGTGGCGGCGACGGCGCTGGTGCTGCCGAAGGCGGCGGCCAGGTCGTCACACAGCTTGAAGCCGTCGGCGTTGCCGAGGCCGCGTCCACCGGCGACGAGGATGGCGGCACCCTCGATGTCGATGTCGGCGCCACGCTGCTCGCCGCGGGTGACCACGGTCGCCTGCGTGGAGAACGGCGAGAACTCGACGCTGACGTCCTCGACCGTGGCGGTGCCGCCGGTCTGCTTGATCTCGAACGCGTTGAGGCGGCCGATGATGATCCCGACGTCGCTGCGGAAGTGCACCTGCGAGATGGCGGTGTCACCGAGGATGGGCCGCTCGGCGACGAGCTTGCCGTCCTCGACGCGGACCGCGGTGACCTCCATGACGACGCCGGCGCCGAGGCGGGCGGCCAGGCCGGCCCCGATCTCGAAGCCGAGCAGGCCGCCGCCGAACAGCACGTAGCCGTAGTCGCCGGAGGCGACGATCTGCGCCGCGGCGTCGACGACCGGCTGGGCGAGGCCGTCCGGGCCGTTGACCCGGTAGACCTTCGTCGCGCCGTACTCGCCGAGCGAGGCGGCCGCCTCGTCGCTGACGCTCGAGCCGACGATGACCGCGTGGGCCTCGCCACCGAGCTGGGCCGCCAGGGCGGCGCAGCTCGGTGGCGAGGCCCACGCGGTCATCGTCGGCTCGAGCGTCAGCGACGAGGCGGCCGCCTCGCTCGGCGAGTACGGCGCGACGAAGGTCTACCG
>JAKPQE010000112.1:0-17500 GCA_029572955.1 Pseudomonadota bacterium | reverse complement strand
GACGGGCGCGCCGACGCCCTCCGGTCGGTCCGGGCGGCCGCCTCGCCCCATTGGCGCCACATTGGGCCGTTGTAACGCGCTGTTACGGGCCGTGAACAACGATTGACTTGCGCGCCGCGGAACGGCAATTTCGCGGAACGGCGCGGCCGAGGATGCCGCTCGCCCCGATCTGCGGGCCGAACCGGCCGAATGCGAACATCGACGAGGAGACCGCCGGGTTGAAGGGAACCGCCGGAAGACATCATGCCGCGGCGGGCGACCACACCGTGACGATCGATCTCGGTGACGAGCCGGCGCTCGTGACCGACGACAATCGACAGGGGCCGCCGGATCGCCGCGCCATCAGTCTTCGCTGGCTGACCGGCACGATCCTCACCGGCGTCGCCTCGGCGGCCCTGATGGGCGGGGCGCTCTACGTCGCCCTCGACGGGCGCCATCAGTTCGCCATTCCGCCGCAGGCGCTCGCCGCGATCGCCACCGGCGAGAAGCCGTCGAGCCAGAGCGTCGGCCTCAAGGGCGACCGCCGCAAGCCGGTCGTGGCTCCGGTCTCCAACCGCCAGATCCTCCAGGTCTCGACGATCAGCCGTGTCGGCGACAAGGACCTCATCAAGGTGCGACCCTTCGCCCGCGTCACCGCCGGCCTCGCCACCACCCGCACCGAACTCGCCGCCGGCATTCCCGCCTTCAATCCGGCCAAGCTCTACGACGAGGGTGCCGGCGACAAGGCCACCGGCCCCGATTCCGGCATGGCCGCCGACACCATCTACGACGCCGAGGTCGAGGGCGAAGTGCTGATCGAGACGGCCGATTTTCCGGTCGGCAACGCCCTCGTCGACACCGATGTCGAGCTGACCACCGCCGAGGTCGAAGGCGTCGTTCGTGAATCGGCGCGCTTCCTCACCGCCGGCACGGTGCGGGCCGAAGCCCTCGCCTATGTCAATCCCGAGCGCTTCGACTTCCGCTCCGGCGACGTCGGCATCGACATGGCCGCCCTCGGCGTGCGCATCATCCCGGAAAACGTGACCGAGGTGAAGAAATCGGACGAGGAGGCGACCGACCCCTCCTCGAGCCTCGAGGAAAAGATCCTGACCGTGCGCGCCGGCGACACGCTGCGCAGCCTGCTGGTCGACAACGGCGCCACCGAGGCCGAGGCCGAGGACGCCATCCAGGCCTTCGAAAGCGCCTACGACCCCGCCCGCATCCGCGAGGGCCAGAAGCTGCGCATCGCCTATGCCCCGACCGACGACGCGGTCGACGCCTCCCGGCCGGTACGCATCAGCCTTTATTCGGAACAGACCCACGAGGCGACCATCGCCCTTGCCGACCACGGCCACTTCGTGCTCGCCGAGGAGCCCTCGATCGACGAGCTGGTCGCCGACGACCAGTTCGCCGAGAGCGAGCAGAGCGAGGATCTCGGCCCGGCGACGCGCATCTACGACGGCATCTACGAGACCGCTCTCGCCAACGAGATCCCCAAGCGCCTGATCACCGATCTGGTGCGGATCTTCTCCTTCGACGTCGACTTCCAGCGCCGCACCGGCCCGAACGACAACATGGAAGTGCTCTACTCGATGGAGAACGAGGACAGCGACCAGCCGTCCGAAATCCTTTTCGCCGCGATCAATGTCGGCGGCCAGATGAAGAAGTTCTATCGCTTCCGCAGCGCCGACGACGGCTATGTCGACTACTATGACGAGACCGGCAAGAGCGCCAAGAAGTTCCTGCTGAGGAAGCCGGTCGGCAACGGCCGGTTCCGCTCCGCCTTCGGCTACCGCCGCCATCCGATCCTCGGCTATGTGAAGCTGCACACCGGCGTCGACTGGTCGGCGCCGCGCGGCACGCCGATCATGGCCGCCGGCAACGGCACGATCGTCGAGGCCGGCTGGAAATCGGGCTACGGCAAGTACATCAAGATCCGCCACGCCAACGGCTACGAGACCGCCTACGCCCACCAGACCGGGTTCGCCCGCGGCATCGAGAAGGGCAGCCGGGTCCGTCAGGGCCAGGTCATCGGCTATGTCGGCTCGACCGGCCTGTCGACCGGCCCGCACTGCCATTTCGAGGTGCTGGTCAACGGTCGCCACGTCGATCCGATGCGTATCCGCCTGCCGCGCGGCCGCGTGCTCTCCGGCGACATGCTCGCCGCCTTCGACAAGGAGCGCGAGCGCATCGACGCCCTGATGATCAAGGGCACGCCGTCGACCCGCGTCGCCTCGGCCAACGCCGCCATCCGCTGATTTTTTTGGCAGGCTTTCGATCGATCGAAAGGGCGCCACGGCGATCGCCGGCGGGCGCCTCTCAGTTCGGCCGGTAGAGGATCCGCGCGTCTGCGGCCGCCGGCCCGCCCGTCGCCATCGCCGCGATGTCGCGCGCCAGCCGCTCGGCGATCGGCAGGCGGACATGCAGCGGATCCCAGAAATTCTCGTCCGTCCCGGTGAGCGGGCTCGCGAACCGGTAGTCGACGAGGACCGCGCCGGTGCGCCGGGCGATGTCGGCGACGCGCGCCTTGCATTCGGCCTCGACCGCCGCATCGCGGCTCGCCGGCCGCGGCTGCTTGGCGACATGCACCGGCACGAAGGCGAGCACCCGCGCCGCATCCGCCGGCAGCCGGCCGAACAGCTCCTCGATCCAGGCGAGCGCCGGAAACTGCCAGCCCGCCCGCTCCGCCGCATCCGGCAGCACCGGCGGATCGGCGGCGACGATCGTCCGCGGACCGGCGCCCCAGATGTGGCCGCGCGCCCGCTCGAGGTCGTACTCGCCCTCCGGCGGCGTGAACACGCCATAGCCGTCGGCGCCGTAGCGCGGCGTCTCGCGGCCGACGAGATAGCCGAAATAGCGCCCCGAGATCTCGATAGCCTTCATGTTGAGGAGATACTGGAAATCGTCGAGCCGGCTGTCGTCATAGAGCCAGTCGGGAAAGCCGCGCTTCGTCGTGTCGCCGGCCTGCGCGTCGCGGTCGCACCAGACGACGTCGAGGCCGATGACGAGGCCGCGGGCGCCGGGGTTCTCCTCGAGGAAGAGGTCGGCGATCCGGTACTGCTCCCAGGCGGTCGCCGAATTCATCGCCAGCGCCGCGAAACGCGCCCCGAACGCCGCGTCGAACGGCGCCGGCGGCATCAGCCGGCTGGTCGAGGTGCCGATGATCGCCGCGTCGAATTCATGGCTGCGGGTGATCTGCGGGTACATGAAGCGCTGGTTGACGTCGAGCATCACCCGGTCGCGATGCCACCCGGTGCCGAGATTGCCGTAGGGGTCGACCGCCGCGACGAGCAGCAGCACCGCGCCGAGCGCCCCGGTCGCGGTGAGGAAGAGCCAGCGCAGGAATTTGGTCCACACCATCGGCGCCACTCAGAACTGGAAATAGATGAACGACACGGGCTGGCCCTTGCCGACCACCAGCACGCAATAGACGAAGACCGCCGCCGTCGCGACGGCGAACACCGGATGCGGCTTCAGCCAGCGCTCGACCATCGCCTGCGGCGAGACGCCGACGAGCGAGACGAGCGCGGCAGGCACCAGCAGCGTCGCCCCCTCGACCGCGACGGCCGCCGAACCGAGGCCGGCGAGCCCGGTGAGCATGGTGACGACCGCCGAGAAGTCGGCGGCCCGGAACAGCACCCAGCCGAACATCACGAAGACGAGCGTCAGCCCCCAGGCGACGAGCTTCGGCAGGGTCCGGCCGCGCGCCTCCCAGCCGCGGCAGACGACGAGCCCGGCGCCGTGGTAGAGGCCCCAGACGACGTAGGTCCAGCCGGCGCCGTGCCAGAGGCCGCAAAGCCCCATGGTCGTGAAGGTCGCCACCAGATAGCGCCGCGTGCCTTCGCGGCTGCCGCCGAGCGGCACGTAGAGATAGTCGCGCAGGAACCGCGACAGCGTCATGTGCCAGCGCCGCCAGAACTCGCGCACCGACAGCGACCGGTAGGGCTGGTCGAAATTGTCCGGGAACCGCAGGCCCATCATTCGGCCGAGGCCGATCGCCATTTCCGAATAGGCCGAAAAGTCGAGGAAGATCTGCAAGGTGAAGGCGGCAAGCCCGAGCCAGGCCGCCCCGAAGGCCGGCGCCGCCGTCGTCGCCGTCTGGAACACCGGATCGGCCATCGCCGCCAGCGGATCGGCGAGCAGCACCTTCTTGGCGAGGCCGATGACGAACAGCACCGCGCCGCGGGCGAAGGCCTCGGCGGCGCCGGGCCCGTGCGGGTTGCCGTCGAACTGGCCCATGATCTCGTTGTGACGCACGATCGGGCCGGCGATGAGCTGCGGAAAGAGGAGGATGTAGAGCAGGAACCGCCGCATCGAATAGAGCGGTGCCCGGCCGCGCCTGAGGTCGGCGAGATAGGAGACGATCTGGAAGGTGTAGAAGCTGATGCCGATCGGCAGCACCACCGAGATCCGGTCGAGCTCGGCCCCGGTCAGCGACGCGATCGTGTCGCTGAAGAAGTTGAAATATTTGAAGATCCCGAGGATCGCCAGATTGGCGAGGATGCCGAGCCGCACGAGATGGACGGCATAGCTCTCGCGCGCGAGATAGGCGAGCGCCCAGCTCGCCAGCGCCTGGCCGGCGATGAGCGGCAGGAAGCGCGGATCCCACCAGCCGTAGAACACCAGCGAGGCGGCGATCAGCAGCCATTCGCGCAGCACCGCCCGGCGCGCCGCCAGATGGTAGAGACCGAGCACGATCGGCATGAAAACGAGGAGGAAGATTTGGCTTTGAAAGAGCATGCCGACCAGCGTCCCGCCCGCCCGCCATGCAACGGGCCGCACCGCTTGTACCGCCCGCCGGGCTTCGACACAAATGCCGCGCGGCCGAGCCGCCGCCGGAATGATCAAAGTCAAGACCGTGGCTTGCCGATGGCGCTAGAGTCCGGCCGGAATGGAAGAGACCTTTCGGCCTCCGCTCGAGTTGACTGCGGCCCCCGTTCGGGCTTGACTGCAGGAAGCGAGTGGGAGTCGATGGCGAAGGCCTAGAACCCTGGTCATGAAGACGAAGCGTCCGATAACGGCATTGCTGCGCGCAAACGGCTTTGCGCATGCCGTCGCGCTCGCCGCCATGGTGCTGCAGGTCGTCTTCGCCACCGCCCATCTGGGTTCCGGCGCCGCGCGCGTTGCCGGCAATGTCCCGGTTCCCGGCAGCCTCGGCTTCATGGAAATCTGCACCGGTGCCGGGTTCGCCCGCGTGCCCATCGGCACGTCCGGTGCTCAAAGTGGCGATGCCACGACTACCTGTCCCGTATGTGCCAGCGCCTGCGTGCTGAGCTTCGACCAGGCGGCGTCCGTCGCCGAACCCGTGCCCCCGGTCCTGGTCGCTGTCGACTCGCTGCTGTCTCTGGCCCATGTGGCAACGCGTCATCAGCGTGCGCTGAGTGACGGACCCGCGCGCGCACCGCCCGCCGTCATTGTCTGACCCGACAGCGTAAAATCAGGGCCAAGGCGACCAGTCGCGGGCGGACACGTGCCCCGTCTAGCCTGGCGACGGTCGCGGGCCTGATCCAAGAAATCCAAAATATTCGTAAATTCAACCTCTTATCGAACCGGTATCCGAAGCTTCGGACCGGAGAGAGGATCGATCATGAACCGCCGTGACTTCCTGATGACCGCCTCGACGGGTGCCGTCGCTGCCACCGCTTTCGGCTTCGGCGCGCAGGCCCAGGAAATGAAGATGCAGATGCCGTGGGAATGGACCGACGAGCACGGCCTCGTCCGCAACCTTCCCAAGGACGAAAAGCCGCTCGAGAACGAGTTCGAGAAATATCCGCGTTGCCCGTACTGCGGCATGATGCGCAAGATGTTCAGCTTCTCGCGCCATCTCGTCGTCTACGAGGACAACTCGGTCGACGGCACCTGCTCGATCCATTGCGCCGGCATCAGCCTCGCCCTCAACATGGATCGCGGTCCCAAGACCATCTATGTCGGCGACGCCGGCGCCGATGGCGACATCAAGCCGCTGATCGATTCGGCCGCCGCCACCTATGTGCTCGACGCCAAGAAGCCGGGCACCATGACCGCCCGCTCCAAGTTCGCCTATGCCGACAAGGCGAAGGCCGAGGCGGCCGGCGGCGAGATGACCGACTTCAACGGCGCGCTGCGCGCCGCCTATGCCGACATGGCCGAGGATTCGATCCGCATCCGCAAGAACCGCGCCGAGAAGCGCAAGAAGGCCGGCTGATCCGCGCCCTGCCGGGCCTTCGGGCCCGGCCTTGCGGGGCGCTACCGCCAATGCGCCCCGAGGGAGCGTCGGGACGCCCTGACGACCTGGCGCTCCCGCCCTCGAAGGAGACAGGTCCCCCCATGTGCCGCCATCATTCCCATCGCCCGCCGCGCCTGCTCGCTCGCCGCCGCTTCCTCCAGCTTTCCTCGGCCGTTGCGATCGCCACCGCGCTGCCGCCGCTGCGCCCCGCCCTCGCCGACGCCGCGCGCGTCGACCTGCCGGCGCCGGGTCCGCGCGACACCTGCCCGGTCTGCGGCATGTTCGTTGCCAAATATCCCGAATGGATCGCCACCGTCGTCTTCGCCGACGGCAAGGCCGACCATTTCGACGGCGCCAAGGACTTCTTCAAATACGTCCTCGACGTGCCGAAATACGCGCCCGGCCGCGCCGCGGCCGACATCGTCGGCATGGGCGTCACCGACTACTACACCGTCGAGCGGATCGATGCCCGCACCGCCATCTATTCCCTCGGCTCGGACGTGCTCGGCCCGATGGGTCACGAGCTCGTGCCGCATGCCGTCGAGGCCGACGCCGACGACTTCACGAAGGACCATGCCGGCAAGCGTCTGCTCGCCTTCGACGACGTGACGCTGCCGATGCTCACCGGCCTCGACGAGGGCCGGTTCGAATAGTCGCCCGCATGCGTCGCTCCAGTCTCGTTCTCACACTGCTCGCCGGACTTGGCGTCGCGTTCGCCGCGACGCTGGTCCATGCCGCCCTCGTCGCCGATCGTGAAGCCGCGCGCCTCGAGGCGACCCGCATGCTCGTCGCCCGTCTCGGCCTCACCGACATCGCCCTCTTCACCGAGGCCCGCTACGCCCGCCATCCCTCGATGGCCGACCTGCATACGCCCTTCCAGGACCATCCGATGGCCTTCGAGCATTTCCCCTCCGGCACGCTGGTGCCGCCGCCGCTCCACCTGCCCGGTGGCGAACTCAGGATCGAACCTGCGGAGGCGCCGCAATGACCGCCCCCTTCGCCCGCCAGCGCTATCTGATCGACTACACCCTCGCCGCCCTTGCCCGCCGACGCGGCAAGAACACCGGCCTCGTCGTCATCTACACCGCCGTCGTCTTCGTCCTCGCCTCGGCGATGCTCTTCGCCTCGGCGATCCGCTACGAGGCGACGACCGTGCTCGCCGATTCGCCCGAGCTGATCGTCCAGGAGCTGGTGATGGGCCGGCACGGCATGCTGCCTGCCGCCCACCTCGACAAGCTCGCCGAAATCCGCGGCGTCCAGGGCGTCGAGGGCCGGCTCTGGGGCTATTTCTACGACCGCGCCAACGGCGCCAACTACACCCTGATGGTGCCCGGCAAGGACGCCGCCGAACATTCGGTCGGCCCCGGCGAGGCGATCATCGGCGAGGGCCTCGCCCGCTCGCGCGGCTTCGAGGAAGGCGGCGCCCTTCTCCTCGTCTCGCAGACCGGCAAGCTCCTCAAGGCGCGCATCAAGTCGGTGCTGTCGAGCGACAGCGCCCTCGTCTCGGCCGACCTCGCGCTCATCTCCGAACCCGACTATCGCCGCTTCTTCGAGTTGCCGGACGACGTCTACACCGACGCCGCCGTCGCGATCCGCAATCCGCGCGAGATCGAGAAGATCGTCGAGAAGGCGACCTATGCCCTGCCGAGCGCCCGCTTCGTCACCCGCTCCGACATCGCCCGCACCTACGAATCGCTGTTCGACTGGCGCGAGGGCCTCTTGATCGCGCTCGCCGCCGCCGCCATCCTCGCCTTCGCGATCTTCGCCGCCGAGAAATCCTCCGGCCTTTCCGCCGAGGAGGCGCGCGAGATCGGCATCCTGAAGGCGATCGGCTGGGATACCGGCGACATCATCGCCATGAAGCTCTGGGAGGGCGGCCTCGTCTCGCTCGCCGCCTTCCTCGTCGGCACCGTACTCGCCTATGTCCACGTCTACCTCTTCGACGCCGGCCTCTTCGAGCCGGTGCTGAAAGGCTGGTCGGTGCTCTATCCCGACTTCTCCCTCGCACCGCGGGTCGACGGACTGCAGCTCGCGACGCTCTTCGTCCTCACCGTCGTGCCCTATACCGCGGCAACGCTCGTTCCCATCTGGCGCACCGCGATCACCGATCCGGACGAGGTGATGCGATGATCGAGCTGAAGGACGTCTCCAAGCTCTATAACGAGGGTCGGCCGAACGAGGTCCGCGCCCTCGTCGACGTCAACCTCGTCATCGAGCGCGACAAGGTCACCGTCTTCAAGGGGCCGAGCGGCTCCGGCAAGACCACCCTCCTGTCGATCGTCGGCTGCCTGTCGCGGCCGACGACCGGCCGCGTCTTCCTCGGCGGCGACCTCGTCTCGGGGCTGCCCGAGCGGTTCCTCACCGAGATCCGCCGCTCGACCTACGGCTTCGTCTTCCAGCGCTTCCATCTGGTGCGCGGCCTCACCGTGCTCGACAACGTCATGCTGCCGGCCTATCCGCTGGCCCCGCCGCATGCCGAGCTGCGCGAGCGCGCGATGGCGCGCCTCGAAAGCCTCGGCCTTGCCGACAAGGCGGCGATGCCGGTCGAGCATCTGTCGGGCGGCGAGACCCAGCGCGCGGCGATCGCCCGCGCCCTCATCAACGACCCGAGGATCGTCATCGCCGACGAGCCGACCGCCAATCTCGACACCGCGCTGACCGAACGCTTCCTCGAAATCGTCGCCGAGCTGCGCGCCGAGGGCCGCACCGTGCTGATGACCAGCCACGACCCGCGCATCTGGCAGTCCGACCTCGTCGACGCCGTCATCGAAATGCGCGACGGTCGCGTCGTCGGAGAGTTCTGATGATCTTCCAGGCGCCGATCCTTGCGCTGCTGCTCGTCTCGGCCCTTTCGGCCCTGACCGTGCTGTGGGCGGCATCCTTCGGCCTGCGCGTCATCCGGCAATGGGACCTGGCGAGCGGCACCCGGGCCCAGCTCGAACTCGAGCGGCGCACCCACCTCGTCTCGACCCTCCTTGCCTTCGTCATGGCGGTCGAGCTCTTCACCCTCGTCCTCTTCGTCTTCAACGCCGACCGCATGGCGGTGATGTTCGTCGGCGCGATGTGCGCCGTCGGCACGCTCAACGTCAACGACTGGGGCTTTCCGGCGCTCTATCTGAAGATCGCCGTGTTCTTCGCGGCCGCCCTCTGGCTGATCGTCGACATGGCCGACCGGCTCGGCCGCGACTATCCGATGATCCGCTTCAAATACGGGCTCATCGTCGCCCTCGCCCCGCTGGTCGTCGCGGCCGGGGCACTCGAACTCGCCTATTTCCTCGGCCTCAAGGCCGACGTCATCACCTCGTGCTGCTCGAAACTCTTCACGCCGCAAAAGGCCGGCCTTGCCGCCGAGATGTCCGGCTTCGACGAGCGCGGCGCGCTGATGCTGCTCGCCGGTGCCTTCGCCGTCCTTCTCGGCACAGCGGCGCTCTGGTGGAAATCGGGACGCTTCGCGGCGGTCTATTCCGTCGCCAGCGTCTTCCTCTTCGTCGCCGGGCTGACGGCGATCGTCTCGACCGTCTCGCTCTACATCTACGAGCACCCGAACCACCACTGCCCGTTCTGCCTCCTCAAGGCCGAATACGGCTATTACGGCTATCTCCTCTACGTGCCGCTCTTTGCCGGCACCGCCATGGGCCTCGCCCCCGGCGTCCTTGCCCTCTACGGCAAGACCGAGAGCCTCGCCGGCACGCTGCCGCGCCTGATGCGCCGCCTCGTCGCCGGTTCGGTCGCCCTCTACGTCGCTTTCGGCATCGTCGTCGTCTTCACCATCGCGACGTCGCGGCTGGTGCTGTTCGGGTGAGGCACGTCAAAACATCAAGAATACTAACGCTCGAACAATCTCGTTAGCTCAGATGCAATATAGTATTTGGGGCGCCTACTGATATTCGTCTCTTCCAGAATGCCGTATTCTACCAGTTTGCTGACATTATTCATTGCAGCCGTATAACTCGTGTCAGTTAATTCCTGCACATACGGAACGGTAATAACCAGTTTTTCGAAAATCGAATCAACAATCCGCAACAGCAGTGCAGACGAACGCGCTTGCTGACATTTCTTGTTGTACGCATCCTGAAGTTCACGAACATTTTGTATCGTTTCAATAGTCTTTTCACAAGATTGGATGATTCCACCCAGGAAAAATCTAAACCAGGAAAGCCAATCGCTATTCCGTGAAACATTCAGCATCAACTCGACATATTCGTCTTTGTTATCTTCAAAAAATTGACTCATGTACAACAGGGGTTGATCCATAACGCCCCGGCTCCGCAACACGATCGGGATCAGCAAGCGGCCTACACGCCCATTACCATCTGGAAATGGATGGATAGTCTCGAATTGATAGTGGACCATCGCCACATATAGGAGCGGCGAGATGTTTCCCATTTCGGGAATATTGAGAAAGGCCTCGAGGTCGCCCATGCATTGCAGGTGGACCGGCGGGGGCGGTGGATTGAACCGGGATCTTGTTATGTCTTTCGATTTGCCGATGAAGTTTTGATCCTGACGGTATTCACCGGGGAAAAACACGCCGGACCGGTGTCTCGGCAAACCTTTCAACAGTTCGGCATGCAGGTGACAAACGAGGCGATTTGATATTGGTATTTCCTCCAGAAGCTCAAAGCCTCGCCTCAATGATATGATATAGTTGAACACTTCCAGCGTATCGAGTGCCCTCGGCTGATCCTCGAGTCCCGACTCGAACATCAATAGTTCTGGAAGAGACGTATAAGTTCCCTCGATGTTGGATGATGCAATCGCTTCTCTTCTTTGAAGCGGACGGATCAGCAAATAGGGATTTGGGAGATATCTCCCGATGCCGCGCAACTCACCCAATTTCTGGTCTGCTGCCGACAGCAATTGCTGAAGAGATTCATGGTCGATTTGTGGAGGAAGCGGATTTGGAACAAACGCCTTTTGCCCCAAAATCGTGGGTACCAATCGACCGGAAGGAGCCGTGAAGAGCGAGGGTTCCATCAGCGCCTGCCTTTGAATCAAGGAAAGAGCCACACTTTATTGGCTCAAAAGTGTGAAAATGGCAAGCGTATCAAACCCAGGAAACACCGCTGGGTTGTTTGTTGTCACGTTCTCCAATTTTGAAAGAACGGAGAGAAATGGCGTCCCGGAAGGGATTCGAACCCCTGACCCCAGGATTAGGAATCCTGTGCTCTATCCTGCTGAGCTACCGGGACACTCGCGCGGCAACCTAATTCAAAATCCGGCGCCGGGAAACCGTCCCGGCGCGATTTCGGGCAAGGCTCCGTCCGATGCCGAGGCCGCCGCCTCAGCCGTTCTTTTCGGCGATGACCTCGCCGATGAGGGTCTTTGCCTCTTGCGAATCCCATTCGGCGGCGCCGGCGAGATGGCCGACGAGGCAGCCCTCGGCGTCGACGACGAGCGTCGTCGGCATGCCGAAGGCGAGGTTCTGGCCTCTGAGATCCTTGAAGATCGCCGCCGTCGGATCGGCATAGCGGGTGAGGTTCTTGACCGCGATCTCCTCGAAGAAGCGCTTCGGCTTCTCCGGGTCGCGCGTGTCGATGTTGACCGTCACGACCTCGAAATCCTCGCCGCCGAGCTCGCCCTCGAGCCGGTCGAGCGAGGGCATCTCGGCCCGGCACGGCGGGCACCACGTCGCCCAGAGATTGAGCAGCACCGCCCGGCCCTTGAAATCGCCGAGGGTTTTCGGCGCGCCGGCCTCGTCGGTGAAGGAAAGCCCGGCCAGCGTCACCGGCGCGTCGACGAGCGAAAGCGCCGCGATCTCGCCCCTGGCGAGGTCCTTCAGCTTCTCGACGCGGCCGTTCGGCACCTTGCAGCTGCCCGAATCGCCCGCTACCCGGACGTCCGGATTGCCTTTGCCGGGGTCCATCACGTATACCGCGCCAAGGCCGGCGAGAGTGCCGGCAATGGCCGCCGCGATGAGGAAGCGGGGACGATTCGGCTTCAGGGCGGAACGGTCGGTCATCTCTGGCAGCAACCTCCGGAGTTTTGGTTCATGAGCAACAGCATGTGGGGCGGCCGCTTCGCGGAAGGCCCGGACGCCGTCATGGAGGAGATCAACGCGTCGATCGACTTCGACAGCCGTCTCTACGCCCAGGACATCGCGGGCTCCAAGGCTCATGCCCGTATGCTCGCAGAAACGGGCGTAATCGGGGCGGAGGATGCCGAAAACATCATCGCCGGTCTAGACGAGATTCTGCGCGAGATCGAGGCGGGACAATTTGTCTTCAAGCGCTCGCTCGAGGACATCCACATGAACGTCGAGGCCCGGCTCGCCGAGCTGATCGGTCCCGCCGCCGGCCGGTTGCATACCGCCCGCTCGCGCAACGACCAGGTCGCCACCGATTTCCGCCTCTATGTCCGCGACTGGATCGACCATGTCGACGCGGCGCTCGCTGATTTGCAGCGGGCGCTCGCCGAACGGGCCCTCGATCACGCCGCCGTCGTCATGCCCGGCTTCACCCACCTGCAGACCGCCCAGCCGGTGACCTTCGGCCACCACCTGATGGCCTATGTCGAGATGGTCGGGCGCGATCGCGGCCGCTTCGCTGATGCCCGCCGCCGCCTCAATGAATGCCCGCTCGGCTCGGCGGCGCTCGCCGGCACCTCCTTCCCGATCGACCGGGCGATGACCGCGCGGCTCCTCGCCTTCGACCGGCCGACCGCCAATTCGCTCGACGCCGTCTCCGACCGCGATTTCGTCATCGAGACGCTGTCGGCGACCTCGATCGCGGCGATGCACCTGTCGCGCTTCGCCGAGGAGATCGTCGTGTGGTGCTCGGCGCCGTTCGGCTTCGTGCGCCTTTCCGACAAGTTCACCACCGGCTCCTCGATCATGCCGCAGAAGCGCAACCCGGATGCCGCCGAGCTGGTGCGTGCCAAGACCGGCCGCATCGTCGGCGCCCTCAACGCGCTGCTGATCGTCATGAAGGGCCTGCCGCTCGCCTATTCCAAGGACATGCAGGAAGACAAGGAACAGGCCTTCGACGCCTTCGATGCCTTCGTGCTCGCCGTCGCCGCGATGACCGGCATGGTGCGCGACCTCGAGCCCGATCCCAAGGCGATGAAGCGCGCTGCCGGCGGCGGCTATTCGACCGCGACCGACCTTGCCGACTGGCTGGTGCGCGGGCTCGGCATGCCGTTCCGCGAGGCCCATCACGTGACGGGACGCATCGTCGCCCTCGCCGCTGCGACCAATCGACCGCTCGAACGCCTTTCGACCGAGGAACTGCAGGGCGTCGACCAGCGCATCACCGAGGAGGTCCACAGCGTCCTCGGCGTCGACCGCTCGGTGAAGAGCCGCACGAGCTATGGCGGCACCGCGCCGAACAATGTCCGCCGCCAGGCCCGTCGCTGGCTGAAGCAGCTCGGCCCGGCCAACGGCTGACCCTCGCGCGCGCTCCGCAAATCGCTATAATCCCGACCGCCGTATCGGAAAGGGTCAAGGCATGCACAGGACGACGAAACGCACCGCCGCGCTGATCGCGCTTCTTGCCGTCGCGCTCGCGGTCTCGGCCTGCGGCCGCCGCGGTGCGCTCGAAGCCCCTCCGGGCAAGGAAATCTACAATCCGGGTACGCCGGACAAACGTCTTTCGACCGAGAAGCCGGAAAAGCCGTTCGTCCTCGATCCCCTGCTGTAACGGCGCCGCGGCGCATCACGGCAGGCCCCGCGACCGAACCGCGACCACCACGGATTTCCAGGGGAACCATCCCGTGCATCATTTCGACTATGTCGATGGCCTGCTCCACGCCGAGGGCGTGAGCATCGCCGATATCGCGGCTGCCGTCGGCACGCCGTTCTACGTCTATTCGAGCGCCACCATCGAGCGGCACTACCAGGTCTTCGCCGACGCCTTCGCCAGCATGCCCTCGATGGTCTGCTACGCGATGAAGGCGAATTCCAACCAGGCCGTCCTGGCAACGCTCGCAAGGAAGGGCGCCGGCGCCGACGTCGTCTCGGAAGGCGAGATGCGCCGCGCCCTCGCCGCCGGCATTCCGGCAAGCCGCATCGTCTTTTCCGGCGTCGCCAAGACCGCGGCCGAGATGGCCTTCGGCCTCGAGGCCGGCATTCACTGCTTCAACGTCGAATCCGAGCCCGAGCTGGAGCGCCTGTCCGAGGTCGCCGCCGCGATGGGCCGCGTCGCGCCGGTCTCCTTCCGCATCAACCCGGACGTCGACGCCAAGACCCACAGGAAGATCGCCACCGGCAAGGCCGAGAACAAGTTCGGCATTCCCTGGGACGACGCCCGGCGCATCTACGCCAGGGCAGCGAACCTGCCCGGCATCCGCGTCACCGGCATCGACACCCATATCGGCAGCCAGATCACCGAGCTCGAGCCGTTCGATGCCGCCTTCGCGCGCCTTGCCGAGCTGATCGTCGCGCTGCGCGCCGATGGTCACATGATCGACCATATCGACCTCGGCGGCGGTCTCGGCATTCCCTATCGCGACGCCGGCGAGCCGCCGCCGCACCCCGAGGCCTATGCCGCGATCGTCAAGCGCCGCGTCGCCGACCTCGGCCTCGAGGTCATCGCCGAGCCCGGCCGCCTCATCGTCGGCAATGCCGGCATCCTCGTCTCCTCGGTCGTCTACGTGAAGCAAGGCACCGACAAGACCTTCGTCATCGTCGACGCGGCCATGAACGACCTCATCCGGCCGACGCTCTACGAGGCCCATCACGACATCCGGGCCGTGAAGAAGCCCGCCGCCGATGCCGGCGAAATCGTCGTCGATGTCGTCGGCCCGGTCTGCGAGACCGGCGATTTCCTCGCCCATGCCCGGCCGCTGCCGCCGCTCGGTCCCGGCGACCTCGTCGCCGTCATGTCGGCCGGCGCCTATGGCGCGGTCCAGGCCTCGACCTACAATTCCCGCCTGCTGGTGCCGGAGGTTCTGGTCAACGGCAAGGATTTCGCGGTCGTGCGCCCGCGAAAGAGCTACGACGAGCTCATCGGCCTCGACGAAATGGCGCCCTGGCTGAAGTGAACGGTCGCGAATGAGGCGGGGTTCCCGTGGCCCCCTCCCCTCCCTCCCCCGGCGGGGGAGGGCTTGGCGCCTGCATCTGGGCGTGATCCTGCTACAAACGCGGCGCGCCCCCTCTCCCTTCGAGGGAGAGGGATGCCGAAGCTCGGCCTTGGCAGAGCCAAGGCGTTAGCGAAGGCTGGGAGGGGGGCGAGAGCTCGCCCCCCGGACCTCAATTCCCGCCGTCGAGCAGGCGCCTTGCGATGACCTGCGCCTGGATCTCGGCCGCACCCTCGAAGATGTTGAGGATGCGCGCGTCGCAAAGGACGCGGGAGACCGGATATTCGAGCGCGAAGCCGTTGCCGCCGTGCACCTGCACGGCGTTGTCGGCCGCCGCCCAGGCGACGCGGGCCGCGAGCAGCTTGGCCATGCCCGCCTCGAGGTCGCAGCGCCGGTCCTGATCCTTCTGCCGCGCGGCGAAATAGGTCAGCTGCCGGGCGACCATGATCTCGATCGCCATCATCGCGATCTTGTCGGCGACGCGCGGGAAGTTGACCAGCGACTTGCCGAACTGGATGCGCTCCTCGGCATAGCGCAGGGCCAGGTCCATCGCCGACTGGGCGACGCCGATGGCGCGCGCCGCGGTCTGGATGCGGGCCGACTCGAAGGTCTGCATCAGTTGCTTGAAGCCCTGGCCCTCGACGCCGCCGAGCAGGTTCGCCGCCGGCACCTCGAACTCGTCGAAGCCGATCTCGTATTCCTTCATGCCGCGATAGCCGAGCACCTCGATCTCGCCGCCGGTCATGCCCTTGGCCGGGAACGGATCGGCGTCGTTGCCGCGTGGCTTCGGCGCGATCAGCATCGAAAGGCCCTTGTAGCCGGGCTCCTTCGGATCGGTGCGCACCAGCAGCGTCATGATGTCGGCGCGCACCGGATGAGTGATCCAGGTCTTGTTGCCGGTCACCTTGTAGACCTCGCCGTCGCGGACCGCGCGGGTCCGCAGCGAGGCGAGGTCCGAGCCGGTGTTCGGTTCGGTAAACACCGCCGTCGGCAGGATCTCGCCGGCCGCGATCTGCGGCAGGAACTCGGCCTTCTGCGCCTCCGTGCCGCCGGCCATGATCAGCTCGGCCGCGATCTCGGAGCGCGTGCCGAGCGAGCCGACGCCGATATAGGCGCGCGACAGCTCCTCGGAGACGACGCACATCGATTCCTTGCCAAGGCCAAGGCCGCCGAACTCTTCCGGAATGGTGAGGCCGAAGACGCCGAGCTCGGCCATCTTGGTGATGATCTCGAGCGGGATATAGGCGTTCTTCAGGTGCCACTCGTGGGCGTAGGGGATGACCTCGGCTTCGGCGAAGCGGCGCATCTCCTCGCGGAAAGCCTCGAGCGTCTCGTCGAGGCCGGCGTCGCCCACCGTCGCGGCGCCCTCGGCGGCCTGCATCAGCTCGATGATCGCCGCGCGGGTCGCCCGCGTGTTGCCGGAGAGGATCAGGTGCTCCACCTCGGGCGTGCGGGCCCGGGCGATGTCCTCGGCGGCGACGCCGAGATCGGCCGGGCGCACGAATTCGCCCTGGCTCATCGGGATGCCGCCGAAGGTCTGCGCCAGATACTCGCCGAAGGCGGCGCGCACGATCAGCGCCTCGGCGTCGCCGAGACGGCCTTCGCCGGACATGCGCTCGGCATAGGCCGCCATCTGGCGCAGCGCCTCGACATAGGTGCCGAGCCAGGCGAGGCCGTGCGCGGCGTGCTGCTCGCGCTCGACGGCATTCGACGAGATCCGCCCTTCTTCCTCGACCCGTTCGCGAACCGCCTGACGCGCCTTGATGAAGAGCCCGTCGACCGCGTCGACCGCCGCACGCGTTTCGGCCAGAAGATCGGCCGCGGAAATGGTCATCCTGTCGCCACTCATGGCGTTCCCCCGTCACTTGCCGTCATCGGGCCGGAGCAATCGTCCAACCCATTGGTAATACCGCTATTGTGCGGCGCAAAATGGCGGAAATCCACCCCCGTCGCAATGCCCCTTTTCGGTGATGCCGGGGCCGCGACGATGGCTTTCGCGGCCGCGATCGGCTATCGAAGAGGAACGGGAAACATGGGAGCCAGACGCGCCATGGACATCGCCGGACGCCTCTGGCGGCTGATCGTCCGCTCGACCTGGCGGTTTCTCTTCGACGACGGGCTGGCGCTCGCCAGCAACATCGCCTTTTCCATCCTGATGTCGCTGTTCCCGTTCCTCATCCTGCTCGCCGCAGTGCCGTCCTTCCTCGGCGGCCAGGCGCTGATCGACGAGATCCGCACCGGGCTCTTCTCGCTGTTCCCGAACGCCATCGCCAGCGCCCTCGAACCCGAAGTCGTCTCGGT
>JAKPQE010000098.1 GCA_029572955.1 Pseudomonadota bacterium | reverse complement strand
GCCGAGCTGCTCGGCCAGCGCGGACCGATGCTTTTCGTCGCACGCCGCCTCGGCCAGCCGCGCGAGCACGCGGTCGAGAATCTCGCCGGCGCCTTTCCGCGTGAACGTGGTGGCGAGGATTGCGTCGAGCGGCTCGCCAGCGGCCGCCAGACGCAGAAAACGGTTGCTCAATTGGAACGTCTTCCCCGTCCCGGCCGAGGCGCGGATGACCAGGTTTGCGGGCCGGGCGTCAGGCATCGTCGGCACCCCCGTCGAGGAACGCGCCGGCGTCGAGGCGGCCGTCCTGGCAGATGGCGGCGAATTCCTCGAAGAACTCCGGCGCCGGTGTGGTGATCGGCAGGAACTTGCCGGCGCGGATCTCGCGGACGATCCGCTCCGCCTCGCAATCGGCCGCTTCGAGGTCGTCTTGGCTCCACTCGGCCATCCGGTGGCCGACGCCGCCGGGATCTTTGGGCAGGACGATATATCCCAGGTCGAAAGGCCCTTCGATCTCCATGCCGCGGGCCAGGTGCCGGTAGAGCGGCAGTTGCAGATCGATCCACTGGCCGCCGCGGCGGTGTGTCTGATCGGGCGATTTGCCGGTGGCCGATGACTTGTAGTCGAAGATCGTCCGCCGCTTGCTTTCCTCATGGATGTCGATGCGGTCGATCCGCCCGCGGAGCACCATCGATTCGCCGTCTACCTCAAGCACCGCCTTGCCGTCGGCGGGCTGGCATTCGCAGTGTTCAATCCGCCAGCCCTGGGCGGCCCAATCGGCTTGCCACCGGGCGAAGCCGGCGAGCCTTGCCCGCAGTTGCTCGACCTGCACGCGAATCACCGGTAAGGGAATCGCGCCATAGAGTTGCGCCACCATCGCGTCGAGGGCCTCGTTGAGCGAGTCGGCGATCTTGTCCGCGTTGACCGAGTCGGCGACGGGGCTGGTGCCGAAACGGCGGAGAACCTCGTGCAGGAGCGAACCGAATGCCGACTCATCAAGCTCTTCGGCCGCGTCGTCGATCGACTTCAGGCCGAGCCGGTGCCGCAAGTAGTAGCGATA
>JAKPQE010000077.1 GCA_029572955.1 Pseudomonadota bacterium | reverse complement strand
GGGGCCAGGGCGGGGCGGAAAAGGCGGGCCCGGCTGCGCCGCCGGGGCGGGGCGAGCAGGCGCGGGGCAGGTGAGCAGGGGAGGCGGGGCCAGGAACGGATCGAGGTGCTGACACTGGGTCGGGCGAGAGCACGGGATCGTGCAGGGCTGGCAGCGGATCGGGATGCCGATGCCGGACCGGCCGAGGGCTCGGGATCGGGCAGGGCGAGAGGTGGATTGGCGGCTGTAACTCCGGAAAGGGGGAGGGCTCGGGATCGGGCCGGACAGGCCGTCGGACTGGGATGAGTGAAGTCCGGGGCGCGTTCGAAGCCGGGGTTCCGGTGGCGCGTCCGGGCGGGGCGACGTTACGCGTGGTCCGGGGTCGGGGCCGGGCCGTCATCCGGGGCCCGGGCTTTGGCCAGGCCTTCGCGGATGGGGCTCGCCACCCGCCTTGCTGCGCGGGCGCGATGGTCCGCGCACCGGGACGGTGCGGCCGTGCGGGCGATCTCCGGTGGCGGCGCCGCTACCGGCCGGGCCGCGCGACGCCGCGGCGCCGGTCAGGCCGCATAGCGCTGGATCCGGCTCTTGATCCAGGCCGCCATGCTTCTTTGCAGGGCATCGGCGTTGGTCGGCAGCGACAGCGCCTGATCCTTGTTGACGTTTTCGCATCCGCCACCACGGGCGTGGTGCTCGGTGGTCTTGATACAGACGACGATGTTGTTCTTCGAGCGAACGTCGATCTGTTCCGGGAGCCTGGCGCCGGCGCAGCCGATCCCGCCGGAGACGAAGGTGAAATGGATCGGGAATCCCTGCCGCTTTGCCAGGTAGGTGTCGACATCCGGGAACAGGGTGATGTTGGTGAACACCTCGCTGGCGACGCTGACGAAAGCCTTGATCTCTCTTTCGAGCTTGCCGATGACGACGATCGGTATGTCGCGCAGGTTGGTCGGCATCGTCTTCGATTGCTGGGCCATGGCGCTCGACTGCATGTCGAGATACTTGTTGTAGAGCGTCAGCAACTCGCGGTTCTTGCGCGCGACGATGTTCTTCACCTGCGCCAGCCGTTGATGGATCTTGGCGATCAGCAGGTCGAAGTCGACGGGTTTCGTGATGTAGTCGTCGACGCCGAGCTGAATGCCTTCGAGCATGTGCGCGCGGGTGGCATAGGCGGTCAGGAACAGGAACGGCATCTGCGCGAATTGCGGATGGTTCTCGCGCAGCTCGCGAAGCAGTTCCTTGCCATTGAGCCGCGGCATGTTGATGTCGCAGGTCACCAGATCCGGACTGTGCGCCAGGATCTTCTCGAGACCTTCCCTGCCGTCTTCGGCCTCGATCACGGAAAACCCGGCTTCCTTGAGTTCCTCGGCGATGTCGGCCCGCAGGTCCGCCTCGTCTTCGATGCAAAGAATGGTCGGCATCTCGGTTCTCGCTGCTAGCTCGCTTTCGACAAGGGTTCTTCGGCGGCGCGGTTCATCGGCAGCCGCAAGATGAAGGTGCTGCCGCGATCGATCACGCTCGTCGCGACGATCTCGCCGCCGTGGTCTTCGACGATCATCTTCGCCAGACTGAGACCGATCCCCGTGCCGGGGATGCCGGTCGCGCTCGCGGCGCGGAAATAGCGCGTGAAGATCCGCGGCATGTCCGCCTCGCCGATGCCGACGCCGTTGTCGGCAATCGATAGCTCGACGAAATCCCCGGCCTTGCAGGCACTGACCCGGACTTCGTCGCCGTTCGGGGAGTATTTGACGGCATTGGAGAGCAGATTGGTGATGACGCTCTCGATCGCCGCCGGATCGGCCGGGATCTCGTCGGGCAGGTCGCCGAGATCGAGAGAAATCCGGTGGCTCGTCGAGACGTATTCCATCTGGCTGCAGCAATTGAGAACGAGCGCCCGGATCGCGCAGCTCGCGTTTTTCGCGGTGTGGCGGGCCGCTTCGGATCGCTCGGCGGCGAGCGTGCTGTCCATCAGCCCGATCATCTGCGTGACCGCGTCGCGGATCTTCTGTGATCTCGCCGCGATCTCCTCCGGCGCCATGGCGGCCGCGCGGCGCACCAGCCGCTGGGCCGCGCCGTCGATCACCGCGAGCGGCGTGCGGAACTCGTGCGATGCCATCGAGACGAACAGCCTCTGCATCTCGGTCACCTGTTTCTCGCGCTCGAGAGCCTCGGCGAGCCGGGCCGCCTGTTCCTCGACGAGCGCGGTCCGTTCGGCGACGATGTCTTCGAGGTGATGCTGATAGCGCAGGAGCTTTTCCTCGGTCAGCTTGCGCTCGGTGATGTCGACGCGAATGCCGACCGTCCCGCCTTCCGGCGTGCGATACTGGCCGACGAGGAGCCACTGGTCATTGCCCAGCCGCTGTTCGAAGGCGGCGGTGTCGGGGTTGCGGAACATGCGTATCCGTTCCGCGACCCATTCGTCGACCCGGCCGATCGCGTCGGCATATTGGCCGCGCTCGGCGCCGATCCGGACGATGTCCTCGAATCTGGCGCCGGGGACGAAGAGGTCCGAGGATTCCGCGTAGAGGGCCTTGTATTTCTCGTTGCAGAGGACGAGCCTTTCGTCGGCGTCGTAGAGCACGAAGCCCTCGGTGATCGCCTCGATGGCGCTGTAGAGGCGCTCGCGCGAGCGGATCGCTTCCTGTTCGGCCCGCTTGCGTTCGGTGACGTCGAGATAGGTGGTGACGAACCCGCCTTCGCCGAGCGGCACGCCGCGAATTTCCAGAATGGTACCGTTCGGACGGACCCGCTCGATCCGGTGCTCCTTGAATATGCCGGCCAGTTCGACGCGGCTGCGAACCTGCTCGTCGACGTCGCCCTCGCCGTATTCGCCGCGTTCGGCATTGAAGCGGATGATGCTCTCGAAGCTGCAGCCGGTGGGGAAGCGTTCGGGCGGCAGGTCGAGCTTCTTGTAGAAGCGCTCGTTGGCGAGGATGAGCTGGAGATCCTTGTCGATGACGCTGATCCCGCCCGGGAAGTTGGCGATCGTCGCCTTGAGGAGCTTGGTCAGGCGCTGCTGCTCGCTGATGTCGACCACGATCGCCGAACAGGTCACGACATCGTCGGTCGTGTGGCGATGAATGTTCACGTCGACGTCGTAGGTCGACCCGTCCTTGCGCCGCTGGACGGTCTCGAATCGAATGCTGTCGACCTTGCCTTCGGCGAGTGGCGCCAGCATCTCGTTGAATGTCTGCTGGTCGACGCCGGGACTGATATCGGTCGGCCTGAGTGCCTGGAGCTCTTCGAAGCCGTAGCCAAGGTTCCGGAGGGCGGCCTTGTTGGCGTGGACGAGCTTCAGGCTGACAGGGTCGAACTCGTAGACCTCGCAATTGGTCTCCTCGACGATATGGGCCAGCCTGTCGCGGGCCGCCTCGATGCGCTTGCGCCCGATGACGGTCGCGAGCGTGCCGGCAACGATCTCGAGGAACTCGAGCTCGGTCTCGCTCTTCTCGTGGCCTTCGGAAAGGTAGAGGACGAAGACGCCGAGAACCTTGCCCTGCGGGTCGAGGATCGGAACGCTGTAGTGGCCATGCTGGGACATGCCCTCGTAAGAGATTTCATGGCGATGGTCGACGCAGGGCGCGAACTCGATCTTGCCCGACACGGCGGCGCGGCCGCACAGGCAATGCCCGTGGGGAACTCGCGCGCAGAGCGTTTTGATCCTCGGGCTGATCTGGTGCTCGGCAGTCAGCACCAGTTCGTCGGACGAGGGGTCCGTCAGGAATATCGCGCCCTTGGGCGAGGCCTTCAGCCAGTTGACGGAAAAGATCGTCCGGATCGTCTCTTCGAGGATGCCCCGGAGCGGCCGCCCGGAAAGCGCGAGCCGCATGATCGCATTGACCGCATTCTGGTTGTCGAGGGCGTCCCTGAGATTATTGTCCGGCATGGCGCTCTTTTCTCGTTCGTCGGCGGCGAATGCTGCGAATTCGATGACCTGCGAGACGACTGCTGCCGCACAGCCGAGGCGCAGTCCCTCGCGTCACTTCCGAAAGGAGAGACGCGAGGCCAGATATTCTGGCTCTTTTTTGCGAATGATTTCTAGATGACTCTGAAATTCATGGCGAAGAGTCGGGTGCGCCGGCCGGATCTCTTCACTTTTCTGAAATGTCGCCGGCTCTTACTTACGGAGCGGCAAAAAATCTTGCGCGCTCGCTGCGGCGCCCCTCGCGCCGCTCCGTTGCGCTGCGATGGCGCAACCCACCGCCGCACGCCGCCGCTGTGGATGGCCGGCGGCGGGACCTCGCGCGCATTCGGCTGCCGCGTCGGCAGGGGCTTTCCGCAGGGCCGGTCAGCCGCGGCCGTAGCGGGCCATGATCGAGGCCTTGGCGAGGGCCTGCGCATTGGCGTTGAAACCGACCGGCGCGCCCGGCATGTCGGCGGCGAGCCCGATGCTTTCGACCGGCATCGCGTAGATCGTGAAGATGTAGCGGTGGGCCGGGCCGGGCGGCGGGCAGGCCCCGCCGAAGCCCTTGATGCCGTAGTCGTTGCGGCCCTCCCTGGCGGGCGCGGGCAGGGCGCCGTCGGCCGAGGCGTTGGCGGCAAGGCCGGTGCAATCGGCCGGCAGGTCGTAGACGGTCCAGTGCCACCAGCCCGAGCCGGTCGGGGCATCGGGATCGAAGACGGTGAGGATGAAGCTCTTGGTGCCGGCCGGCGCGCCCGACCAGGCAAGGTCCGGCGAGATGTTGCCGCCGGTGCAGCCGAAACCGTCGAACACGGCGGACATCGGCAGGGTTCCGCCGTCGGCGAAGGTCTTGGACGTCAGGACGAATTCGGACATGGCAGCCTCCAATGGTTCTGCGACCATTAGAGCGCGTTTTTTGCCGGCGGGCACCGCCTTTGCGCAGAAAAGTCGCCGCGTCAGAGCCTGGCGAGGTCGCCGGTGTCGGCGGTCTCGTCGAGGGCGGCGCGGGAGGTGGCGGCTGCCGCCTCGGCGAGCATCGGGACGATGTCCTCGACCCGGTCGGCGACGAGATAGTCGACCGCGTATTCCTTGCGGATGAAGCCGGCCTCGGTCATGTGGCCGAGGAGGTCGACCAGCGGCTCCCAGAAATTGCCGATATTGGCGATCAGCACCGGCTTTTCGTGACGGCCGAGCTGGGCCCAGGTCATCATCTCGACGAGTTCCTCGAGGGTGCCGATGCCGCCCGGCAGGGCGACGAAGGCGTCGGCGCGCTCGAACATGGTGCGCTTGCGCTCGTGCATGTCGGCGGTGACGATCAGCTCGGTGACGCTGCGCTCGGCCAGTTCCTTGGCTTCGAGGAACTGAGGAATGATGCCGGTGACCCGGCCGCCGCCGGCGATCACGGCGCGGGCGACGGTGCCCATCAACCCGACCGAGCCGCCGCCATAGACGAGTTCGATGCTGGCCTCGGCCATCAGGGTGCCGAGGCGTTCGGCGGCTTCGGCGTAGTGCGGACCCTTGCCGCTCGCCGATCCGCAATAGACGCAAATGGATTCGATCTTGGCCATGGCGTCCTGATGGACCGGCGCCGGGCGAAGGTCAAGCCGGCTTCGGCGCGCGGCGTTTGGCCAAGGGCCGCTTCCTTGCCGCACGGGCAAAAGCGGTATAGGGAATCCGAAACGAGGGATGGGCGGGTTTTCCGGCGGTTTCCCGGTGGTTGGACCGGGGGCGGCGGGCAATCCGAGCGCAAAGCGGGGTCGTCATGAAAAGCACGGGTTCCTTCGGGTGGGTCTACACGATCGGAGCCGCGCTGACGGCGCTGATCGCGCTCCTCTATTTCGGTGGCGCCCTCGACGGCCTGAAGCCGACGCCGCCGGTTCCGGCGGGCCTGACGAGCAACGGCGATACCGCGGGCGGCGCACCGGCGAAGCCCGCCGAGGAGACGGCGAAGCCGGCCGGCGATACGGCCGCTCCCGCAGCCGACAAGCCGGCCGAAGAAGCCAGGACCGAGCCGGCGGCCGACACGGCCGCCGCCCCTGCCGACGCGGCGAAGGCGGCGGCGCCGAGCTTCGACGTGGTGCGCGTCGAACCGGACGGCTCGACGGTCGTCGCCGGTCAGGCGGCGCCCGGCTCGACGGTGCGGCTGATGGCCGGCGACATGGTGGTCGGCGAGGCGGTGGCCGATGCCAGCGGTTCCTTCGCGATCGTGCTCGATAAGCCGCTCGGCGCCGGTTCGAGCGACCTTTCGATCGCCGCGACCCCGGCCGGTGGCGGCGAGGCGATCGTCTCGGAGCAGCGCGTCGCGGTCTCTGTCCCGGCCGACGGCAAGGGCGAAGTGCTGGTGCTGCTGCAGGCGCCGGGCGAGGCGAGCAAGGTGCTCTCCGGCCAGGGCGAAATGCAGATGGCCTCGCGCGCCTTCGACGGCAGTGCCGCCGGTGGCGCGCCAGCAGAAGGCATGAGCGGCATGCAGGGCATGGCGGGTGCCGAGGGCATGGCCGGCATGCAGGGCATGGCGGGTGCCGAGGGCATGAGCGGCATGCAGGGCATGGCGGGTGCCGAGGGTATGGCGGGCATGCAGGGCATGGCCGGTGCCGAGGGCATGGCCGGCATGCAGGGCATGGCCGGTGCCGAGGGCATGAGCGGCATGCAGGGCATGGCCGGTGCCGAGGGCATGAGCGGCATGCAGGGCATGGCCGGTGCCGAGGGTATGGCGGGCATGCAGGGCATGGCCGGTGCCGAGGGTATGGCGGGCATGCAGGGCATGGCGGGTGCCGAGGGCATGGGCGGCATGCAGGGCATGGCGGGCGCAGAAGGTATGGCGGGCATGCAGGGCATGGCGG
>JAKPQE010000059.1 GCA_029572955.1 Pseudomonadota bacterium | reverse complement strand
AGGTCGAGGCTGGATTCGACGTCGCCGTCGTCGTCTCGGCCATGTCCGGCAAGACGAACGAACTCGTCGCCTGGTGCAAGGAGGCCGCGGCCCTCCACGACGCGCGCGAATACGACGCCGTCGTCGCCTCCGGCGAGCAGGTGACCTCCGGGCTTCTGGCCATCGTCCTGCAGGACATGGGCGTCCAGGCGCGTTCCTGGCAGGGGTGGCAGATCCCGATCCTGACCGACGGCGCCCACGGCGCGGCGCGCATCGAGGGCGTCGACGGCTCGAAGATCATCGCGCATTTCACGGAGCGCCAGGAAGTCGCCGTCGTCGCCGGCTTCCAGGGCATGCACCAGCCGACCGGCCGCATCGCCACGCTCGGCCGCGGCGGCTCCGACACCTCGGCCGTGGCGCTCGCCGCCGCGGTCAAGGCCGACCGCTGCGACATCTACACCGACGTCGACGGCGTCTACACGACCGACCCGCGCATCGAGCCGAAGGCGCGGCGGCTCGCCAAGATCTCCTTCGAGGAGATGCTGGAGATGGCGTCGCTCGGCGCCAAGGTGCTGCAGGTGCGCTCGGTCGAACTGGCCATGGTGCATCGCGTCCGCACCTTCGTGCGGTCGTCCTTCGAGGATCCCGATGCGCCGGGCATGGGCGATCTTCTCAACCCGCCCGGAACCCTCATTTGCGACGAGGAAGAAATCGTGGAACAGCAGGTCGTCACCGGTATTGCCTACGCCAAGGATGAGGCCCAGATCTCGCTCCGCCGCGTCGCCGACCGGCCGGGCGTCGCCGGCGGCATCTTCGGTCCGCTGGCCGAGGCCAACATCAACGTCGACATGATCGTCCAGAACATCTCCGAGGACGGCAAGTTCACCGACATGACCTTTACGGTCCCGTCGGGCGACGTCGACAAGGCGCTCGCGGTCCTCGCCAGGATCAAGGAGACGGTCGGCTTCGACGTCGTCCAGTCCGAAGCCGGCATGTCGAAGGTCTCGGTGATCGGCATCGGCATGAG
>JAKPQE010000175.1 GCA_029572955.1 Pseudomonadota bacterium | reverse complement strand
TTTGCCGGAGCGACCGACCTTCGTCCCGGAACCGGGCAATCGAAATCCTCTCTTCAAGCGAGAGCTGTCCGTACCTTTGTCCCATAGCGGCAACACCTTAGCAGGGTGTTGCACTTCGTTTGTGAAGTCAGCGAATCCAGAACGAAATCAGCCATGGAAAAGCACCCGGCCGTCTATATCGTCACCAATAGGCGGAACGGAACGCTCTACATCGGAGTGACAAGCGACCTTGCGAAGCGAATATCCGAGCATCGCTATTCCCTCGCTGACGGATTCTCGAAGAAGTATGGAACGACCCATCTCGTCTATTTTGAAATGCACGAGACAATGGCCGATGCGATCCTTCGCGAAAAACAAATGAAGAAATGGAACCGCGCCTGGAAAATCAGACTGATCGAGCGCCGGAACCCGGCCTGGCGCGATCTCTTCGATGACATATCGAGTTGATAGGCCGTCTGGATTCCCGCCTTCGCGGGAATGACGATGCGGGTGGGTCAAGCGACACGCCGGCGTCGCTATCTCCATTGCATCGGAACGGCTCCGTCGATCGGCCACCTTGTTCTCGCGCCTCGATGAGCCCACCTGTGGCTCACGGACCGACGACGCGGCGCCTTCGACGCCGGGAGCATCGCGATGAACAGCACCACTTTCGACAAGAGGATCTTCTCGCCCCGCGTCCTCGTCGCAGACCTCGGATTCCTTCTGTCGAGGGCCCCGGCGATCGGCCGGGCGATGCGCAATCCGGACATCGGCCGCGCTTTCGTCGAGAAGATCATGATCGTGGTGACGGCCGTCAACGGCTGCACCTATTGCAGCTGGTTCCACGCCAGGCAGGCCGTGGCGGGCGGCATCGCCAACGAGGAAATCCGGGAGCTGTTCGACCTGCAGTTCCATGCCTCGGCCAGCGAACGCGAGCTGCCGGCCCTGCTCTTCGCCCAGCACTTCGCCGAAACCAACCGCCATCCCGATCCCGAGATGACCGCCCGGCTGCAGGCGGTCTATGGCGAGCGGACCGCCGCCGACATCGTCCTGGTGATCAGGACGATCTTCTTCGGCAATTTGTTCGGCAACACCTTCGACGCCTTCCCGAGCCGCCTCGCGGGGCGCCCGGCCGAAAACAGCAGTGCCTTGTTCGAATTTGTCTTTTTCGTCCTGGGCGCGTGGTTCATGCTGCCGCTGCGGTGGCTGTCGCGGGACGGCCACGAGGCAACGATCGCATCCGCTTCCTGAGAACCCCCGCCGGACCGCGACCCGCCGTCGCGATCGGAAGCTGGCACGCGGTGCGGGCAAGGCCCGAAGGCCCCGCCCGCCCGGCATCTCCGGTCGGTTTAGCGTGCCCGCTTCAGGTCCGGTGCAACCGCCTCGTCGACGAGCGCCGCGATCGCGTCGATGAGCGTCGCCGAGCCCTGCTCGCGCGAGCCGAGCCGGCGGATCGACACGGTACGCTCCTCGGCCTCGCGCTTGCCGCAGACGAGCAGCACCGGCGTCTTGTTGAGGCTGTGTTCGCGGACCTTGTAGTTGATCTTCTCGTTCCGGAGATCGACCTCGACCCGGAGCCCGGCCTTGCGGCAGGCCGCCGCCACGTCCATCGCGTAATCGTCGGCGTCGGACGTGATCGTCGTCACCACCACCTGCAGCGGCGCGAGCCACAGCGGCAGGTGGCCGGCGTGGTTCTCGATCAGGATGCCGAGGAACCGCTCCAGCGACCCGAAGATCGCCCGGTGGATCATCACCGGCGTCTTCTTCTCGCCGTCGGCATCGACATAGAAGGCGCCGAAGCGACCCGGCAGGTTGAAGTCGACCTGGGTCGTGCCGCACTGCCAGTCACGGCCGATGGCATCGCGCAGGACATATTCGAACTTCGGCCCGTAGAAGGCACCCTCGCCCGGATTGATCGAGGTCTTGATGCGCCCGCCCGACTGCGCGGCGATCGTCTCGAGCACCCGGCTCATCGCCTCCTCGGCGTGATCCCAGAGATCGTCCGAGCCGACGCGCTTTTCCGGCCGGGTCGACAGCTTGACGACGATCTCGTGGAAGCCGAAATCCTCGTAGATCGAGAGGATCAGGTCGTTGATCGCCAGGCACTCCTCGGCGATCTGCGCCTCGGTGCAGAAGATGTGCGCATCGTCCTGGGTGAAGGCCCGGACCCGCAACAGGCCGTGCAGCGCGCCGGACGGCTCGTAACGGTGGACGGAACCGAATTCCGCAACCCGATAAGGAAGATCGCGGTAAGACTTCAACCCATGCTTGAAGATCTGCACGTGACCCGGGCAGTTCATCGGCTTGATCGCGAACCAGCGCTTGTCCTCGGCGTCGTCGCCGGCCGACTGCGCCGCGAACATGTTCTCGCGATACCATTCCCAATGGCCCGAGGTCTCCCAAAGCACCTTGTCGAGCATCTGGGGGGCGTTGACCTCCATATAGCCGGCATCGTCCTGGCGCCGGCGCATATAGGCGATCAGCGTCTGGAACAGCGTCCAGCCCTTGGGGTGCCAGAACACGGTGCCCGGCCCCTCCTCCTGGAAATGGAAGAGGTCCATCTCGCGGCCGAGGCGGCGATGGTCGCGCCGCTCGGCTTCCTCGAGGCGATGCAGATAGAGGTCGAGGTCTTCCTTGGAGGCCCAGGCGGTGCCGTAGATACGCGTCAGCATCTCGTTGCGCGAGTCGCCGCGCCAGTAGGCGCCGGCCACCTTCATCAGCTTGAAGGCGGTGCCGATCTGGCCGGTGGAGACCATGTGCGGGCCGCGGCAGAGGTCGAGCCACTCGCCCTGGCGATAGACGGTGATCGGCTCGGTGCCGGGAATGCCGTCGATGATCTCGGCCTTGTACTCCTCGCCGATCGAGCGGAAGTACCTCTTGGCTTCCTCGCGGTCCCACACCTCCTTCTCGAAGCGGGCGTTGCGGGCGACGATCTCCCGCATCTTGTCCTCGATCTTCGGCAGGTCCTCGGTGGTGAAGGGCTCTTCGCGGGCGAAATCGTAGTAGAAGCCGTTCTCGATCACCGGGCCGATCGTGACCTGGGTGCCCGGAAAGAGCTCCTGCACGGCCTCGGCCATGAGGTGCGAGCAGTCGTGGCGCAGCAGCTCCAGCCCTTCGGGCGCCTCGCGGGTGACGATCTCGATGCGCGCGTCACCGCCGATCGCGTCGGCGAGATCGACGAGCTTGCCGTCGAGTTTCATCGCCACGGCCTTCTTGGCCAGCGACTTGGAAATGGCGGCCGCGACGCCGGCACCGGTAATGCCGTCGTCGAAGGAACGCTGGGAGCCGTCGGGGAAAGTCAGGTTGACCATTCTGTCCTCCTTGCTCACTCACTGCATACGAGCGCAGGTAAGCGGATATCGTGTCGAATGGCCGTCTTCTAAATGATTTGCGCCAATGCGCAAAGCCGCTTTTCCGCGGTGCGGCGAAGCGGTGGAAAGGCCTTTCGGCGGCGTTTTTGGGCAGGACGCCCTACCAGCCGGCCTTCACATAGGCGTCGGCGACGTCGTGGCCGTAATCGGCGAGTACCTCGTCGGCGAGCGCCTGGCTGAACGGCCCGACGACGCAGGCATAAAGTCCCGGCTTGAACGCGGCGTACTCGTTGGTTCGCACCACCCGCGCCTCGGCGAAGGATTTGCAGCGCTTCTCGGCATCGGCCTTCTTCTTGAACGAGCCGAGGACGACGAGATACTTGCGCTCGCCGGCGGCGACCCGCACGAATCCCGGCAGATGGACCGTCGCGACGCCGTGCGGTCCGGCGAGCGGCGCGGCCTCGGCGCCGGTCGCACCGCCGACAATGATCCCGACCGTCGCTGCGACGGCCGCGAGCCAGTTCGCCATGGCAAGCCCTCCGAAATCCGCGCCGCAACCGGCGTGATGCGCGCCAATTCTAGCACGGGTGCCGGCGCCGCGCCCCGGCTTCCTCAACCGTCGAGGCGGGTCGCCGGATCGATGCCGGCGCCGCGCCAGTCGCCATAGCGCCAGGGCAGATACCAGCGCCCGGCCGCCGGCAGGGTCTCGGGCACCGGGTCGAAGCCGGACGTGCCCCAGGGATGGCACCTGAGGACCCGGGCGAGCCCCACCCAGCCGCCGGCCCAGAAGCCGAAACGCTGGATCGCCGTGTCGGTATAGCTCGAGCAGGTCGGCAGGTGCCGGCAGTGACGCCCCAGAAAAGTCGAAAAGGTCAGCTGATAAAAGCGGATGAGGCCGTGCGCCAGGAGCCGCGCCAGACGCGACAGCGGCCCCGCCTCGACGTTCCCCGAACCCGATTGTTGTCCACCCGCCGCCGCCAGCCTATCGTGGGCGTGGTCGCCCGTGCAGGCACGGTGTTGCGGGTCTTTGGGAGGTACCTCACACATGTCCGAGGATGTCCTGTTCGTCATTCGCGCCATGCGTTTCGCGACCGAGGCCCATACCGACCAGCGCCGCAAGGGAGAGCGGGCCGAGCCCTATGTCAACCACCTCGTCGAGGTCGCCGACCTCGTCGCCGGTGCAAGTCAGGGCCGCGATCGCAATCTCATCGCCGCCGCCCTCCTGCACGACGTCGTCGAAGACACGACCCATTCGATCGACGAGATCACCGCCGCCTTCGGCGAGGATGTCGCCATGCTCGTCGCCGCCGTCACCGACGACAAATCCCTGTCCAAGGGCGAACGCAAGGAGCTGCAGGTCCTCAAGGCGCCGCACCTGACGCCCCGCGCCAAGATGCTGAAGCTCGCCGACAAGACCAGCAACCTGCGCTCGATCATGGAAAGCCCGCCGGCCGGCTGGGATTTCCATCGCCGTCAGGCCTATTTCAACTGGGCCCGGGCGGTCGTCGAGGGCTGTCGCGGCGTCAGCCCGGAACTCGAGGCCGCGTTCGACGCCGCCTTCGAGGCCGGCACCGGCAACGGCTACGGCATCAGCGATCCCCTCGCCGCGATCGAGGGCTGAGGCCGTTCAGGCGGTGTCCGCGCGCTGTGCCGCGATCTGGTCGAGGGCATCCACCACCGCATCGAAGGTGAGCAGCGTCGAGGCGTGCCGCGCCTTGTATTCGCGCACCGGCTCGAGGAAGGCGAGATCGGCGAACCGGCCCTCGGGCGGCGGCCCGTTTTCCTTCAGCATCTTGCGCATCGTCTCGCGCACCGCCCGGAGCTCGTCGGCGCTCGCGCCGACGATATGCCGCGCCATGATCGAGGAGGACGCCTGCCCGAGCGCGCAGGCTTTCACGTCGTGGGCGAAATCGACGACGGTGTCGTCCTCCAGCTTGAGATCCACCGTCACGGTCGAGCCGCACAGGCGGCTATGCGCCGTCGCGCTCGCGTCCGGCGCCTCGAGTCGGCCGAGTCGCGGGATGTTGCCGGCGAATTCCAGGATCTTCTTGTTGTAGATCGCATCGAGCATCGTCGGCCTCCCAACGCCGGCAAAACGTGTCCGCCGGGGAAAGATATGTCATTTCCCATCTTTCTGCGCCCCGCCACACGCCTATATAGGCTGACGATACCGCGTGTTCGTACTCGACGATAAATTAGTCGTATGCGATATTTCGCGGACATGGGGTCAACTCAAGGCGCTGCGCGTCGGTTTGCTGTCGGAACATGCAATGGGAGAAACCGCCCGGATGGATGCCATCGTCAAAAGCC
Source organism: Pseudomonadota bacterium (assembly GCA_029572955.1). GTDB lineage: Bacteria > Pseudomonadota > Alphaproteobacteria > Rhizobiales > JAKPQE01 > JAKPQE01. The sequence goes on along the minus strand of JAKPQE010000175.1, from coordinate 12,544 downwards.
TCGGCCAGCAGTCTGCCCAGTCGTCGCGCCCGCGTCCCTTCAAGCGGCCGAGCCGCGAGGAGGCCGAGGCCGCCGTGCGCACGCTGATCGCCTGGGCCGGCGACGACGTCGATCGCGAAGGCCTGCTCGATACGCCCAAGCGCGTCGTCAAGGCGTTCGAGGAATTCTATCGCGGCTATCGCGAAAACCCCGAGGACGTGCTCGACCGCACGTTCGAGGAAGTCGGCGGCTACGACGATATCGTGCTGGTGCGCGACATCCCGTTCTATTCCCACTGCGAGCACCATCTGGTGCCGTTCGTCGGCACGGCCCACATCGCCTACTATCCGAGCGATGCCGTCGTCGGCCTCTCCAAGCTTGCCCGGGTCGTCGACATCTTCGGCCGCCGCATGCAGACCCAGGAGAACATGACCGCGCAGATCATCGGCGCGATCGACGAGATCCTGAAGCCGCGCGGCGTCGCGGTGATGCTCGAGGCCGAACACATGTGCATGTCGCTGCGCGGCGTGCAGAAGACCGGCGTTTCGACCGTCACCACCCAGTTCACCGGCGTCTTCCGCGATGACCCGACCGAGCAGGTCCGCTTCATCTCGCTGATCCGCGGCTCGCGCTGAACCGCACCTTCGGAACGATTCGATGACCGAAACCACGCATTTTGCCGGGCGCGGCGACAAATCCGCGCTCGAGACCGGCACGGCGCTGTCGCCGAAGTTCGACAGGGACGGCCTCATTCCCTGCATCGCCACCGACGCCGACACCGGCGAGGTGCTGATGTTCGCGTATATGAACGAGACCTCCCTCGCCCTCACCATCGAGACCGGCATCGCCCACTACTGGAGCCGGTCGCGTCAGGAGCTGTGGAAGAAGGGCGAGACCAGCGGCAACCTGCAGCGCATCGTCGAGGCCCGCACCGACTGCGACCAGGACGTCGTCTGGATCCGCGTGCGCGTCGACGGTGCCGGCGCCTCCTGCCATGTCGGCTACAAGTCCTGCTTCTACCGGCGCATTCCGGTCGGCGTCCCGGCGACGCCGGACCTCGCCCTCGAATTCGCCGAGGATGCGCCGCTGTTCGATCCCAAGGACGTCTACGGGAAGTAAATCACGGCCGCCGCACGCAGAAGTGATGCGGCAGAATGTCTCGAAGTTCACCCTCCGTACACTAGATGGCGGTATCATGTGGCTCGTCGGCGTCAAGGGACGCGACGGGAGGGTGAAGTGTTCATGTCGATCGCGCGCCGCTTCCGCGGCCCGGACGGAACCGGTTCGACGATTCCGTCCCCAGAAACGGAAAAGAAGCCCGAAAGGCCGTTGCTCGGCCTTGCCCTCGGTGGCGGGGCGGCCCGTGGCTGGGCTCATATCGGCGTGCTGCGCGCCCTTTCCGAAGCCGGCATCGAACCCGATATCGTCGCCGGCACCTCGATCGGCGCTGTCGTCGGCGGCTGCCATCTCGGCGGCAAGCTCGACGCCCTCGAGGCCTTCGCCCGCGATCTCACCAAGCGCCGCATCTTCGGCCTGCTCGACGTCAGCCTCGGCGGTTCCGGCCTCATCAACGGCGAACGCCTCAACGACCTCTTCGCCACCCATCTCGACGGCATCAAGGTCGAGGACCTCGGCCGCACCTTCGTGTGCGTGGCGACCGAACTGGGCACCGGCCACGAGATCTGGCTCAATCGCGGCCGCCTGATCGACGCCATGCGCGCGTCCTATGCCCTGCCCGGCATTTTCCAGCCGGTCCGCGTCAATCACCGCTGGCTGGTCGACGGCGCCCTCGTCAATCCGGTGCCGGTCTCGGTCTGCCGGGCCTTCGGCGCCCGTGTCGTCGTCGCGGTCAATCTGCACACCGACGTTTTCGGCCGCGGCACGGTGATCTATCAGGACGCCGAGATCGAGCCGCCGATCACCTCCGACACCACCAGCGCCAGCGACGATGCCGGCCTTGCCGCCATTGCCGGCGGCACCAAGCGCTTCATCCGGCGCCAGTTCCTCGGACAGGCGTCAGCCTCGCCCGGCAGCCCGCCCGGCATTCCGACCGTGATGTTCGATGCCTTCAACATCATCCAGGACCGCATCGCGCGCTCGCGCCTCGCCGGCGATCCGCCCGACCTGATGCTCGGCCCCAAGCTCGGCAATATCGGCCTGTTCGAGTTCCATCGCGCCACCGAGGCGATCGACGCCGGCTACGAGGCGACCCGCCGCGCCGTCGGCGAGATCGCCGACCTGATGTTGGCGCTCGCCTGACTTTGGCCCGCGGTCTCGGTTTTCAGCTGGTCGCGATGTAGGTGCGCAGCTCCTCGGCTTCGCTCTCGACCTGTGCGAGGCGATGGCGCACCAGATCCCTGTTCGAGATCATGCCGACGATCCTGCCGTCGCGCAGCACCGGAACATGCCGGAAATTGCCGGCCGTCATCCGCGCCATGACCTGCCCCACCGTGCAATCCTCGGTGCAGGTCACCACCATGCTGGTCATGTAGCGGCTCGCCTCGGCGCCGAGCGCGGCAGCGGTGTCGCTGGCGACCGCCCGGATGATGTCGCGTTCCGACACGATGCCGACGAGCGAGCCGCTCTCGTTGGTGATCATCGCCGCGCCGATGCGCCGGTCGGCGAGCAGCCGGCAGATCTCGGCGAGCGTCGTGGTCGGCGGAACCGAGTAGGTGTCCCGCCCCTTATCCTTCAGGATCGCTGCAACGGTCATTGGCCTCTCCTTTGCGAAATGCACCAAGCCTGGTTGGACGCAAACTGAAGTCGCCTAATCAATGATGGTGAGAATGAACCGCATTAGCAAGGTCAAAATGTCGCAGATGGTGGACCGGTGGTTCAGCGCCGTGCCGCAAAGGCACCTGCCCTGAGAGCCGGAGCGGTCAGTGCGGGTCGTGGCGCCAGGGCGCCGGCGCCTGCGGCGGACCGGCCGGCCGGTCGCCGCCTTCCGGCCACGCCTCCCGTGCCTCGGCGCCGGGATCGCCGGCGTCGTCGTCCGCCGGCATCGGCTCGCCCGGCCGTGCCGGACCGATCGGGTCGAACAGGCTGAACAGCACGAGCCCGGTGAGGAAGCCGCCGATATGGGCCTGCCAGGCCATCGACTGATCCTCGTCCATGATCGGCAGGGTGATCGAGCCGAACAGGAAGTTGATGGCGAAGAAGGCGACGATCATCGCCAGCGCCCGCCGGTCGAAGAACGAGGCAAGGAGCGACAGGGCCGGCCGCCGGAACCGGTCGCCATCGGCCCCGCCGAGGGCGCCGAGCGGCCCGCGCGCGACGAAGACGAAGCGCGTCGCCGCCGCCATGTGTCCCGATATGGCACCCGAGGCCCCGACGACCGGAATGGCCTCGCCCCAATGGGTCGCGAGATGTGCCGCCGCCGCGCCAACCGCGGTGATCGCCGAGAAGGCGAGGAACCGCGCCGTGCCGAACCGGCGCGCGACCGCCGTGCCGAATGCCGCCATCCAGACCGCATTGACGAAGAAATGCGCCCAGTCGGCATGGATGAAGGCGTAGGAGACGAAGTCGGCGATGCCGGCGATGCTGCCGCCCGGGAACGGGTTGTCGGCCGCCGCGATCGCATAGCGCACCGGGATGAAGGCGAAGGTGGCGAGGAACAGCAGGTCGCCGTCGGCCGAAAGCAGGCTGGTGCGGACGAAATGCACCAGCCCCATCGCCGCGATCAGCGCCATGACGATGCCCGGCAGGTTGAAAATCGGTTCGCGGCGTCGATCCAAGGTCCGTCCTCGCTCCATCGGACCGAGATAGCCATCCCGGCCGCCGAGGACAAGACGCCAGCGCCACCCTTCCCTGCCGAAACGCCTTGGCGACAAAGAAAAACCGCCCGGCGCGGGTGTCGCGCCTGGGCGGTGTCCGTGCCGCCTCCCTGTTGTGTTCTGGTTGAGCGGCAAAAAGTCGTTTGTTCGGTGCAGTGCGTGGAGCAGCCGGAGCTGCGTCGTGGTGTCAAACTGCCAGAACAAGGGGGAGTTGGAAAGCGCAAGCTTCTGTTAACCTTACCCTGCCCGGCGCTGTGGATATCGGCAACGCGGCGGTGGACAAGCCGCGCCCCAGGGTCGCCGTCCCGGAGTGGATTGGCACGCCTCCTGCTACCCTTCGGGCAACGGTCGGGTCACCCCCGAAAGACCGTCCCGCGACGGGACAGGGCGAACGACCCGCACCAGAACGATCCGCCGAGGCGGCAAGAACAGGATGGCGACGATGAAACACCCGAGCTCGAGGCGTCTCTACGAATACTGGTCGCTGCTGCGGGGCCATCGCAGCGCGCCCGACCGCGGCGAGATCGACCCGTCCCATATTCGGGACATCCTGCCCGACACCTTCATCCTCGAAGTCACCGACCGGGCCGACTATGCCTATCGCCTCGCCGGCACCCGCATCTGCTCGGGCTATTGCCGCGAACTCAAGGAGCGCAGTTTCCTGTCGCTCTGGCGCGAGGCCGACGTCGACGCCCTCACCCGCATGCTCGAAGGCGTGCGCACCGACGGCGCCGCCGCGGTGATCGGCGTCAAGGGCCGCAACCAGCGCGGCCAGGAGATCGGCTTCGAGATCACCCTGCTGCCGCTCTCCTATGGCGGCCAGAGCCACAACCGCATCCTCGGCGTCCATGCGCCGACCGAGGTGCCGTACTGGTTCGGCGTCCACCCGGTCGTCGACCACGAGATCGTCAGCCTGCGCCTGATCTGGCCCGACGAGACCCCGTCGTACCTGCGCCGCCGCACCCGCGAGGAACTCGACGCTGTCCCGGCGATCATGCCGATCATGCCGCAGGGTCGGCGCGGCCATCTGCTCGTCTACGAGGGCGGCAAGCGCTGAGGCACGCCGCGATCGACCCGATTCGCGAACACCGGGGCGCCGTCCGGAAGGGTGGCGCCTCTTTCGTTCGCCGGCTCCCTAAAATATCGGGGGAAGCCCGGAAAAAACCCTTATGGACCGCCCGACGCCAAAGGGAAAGTGCGCTCCGACAAGGGCTTGGCCGTCGCGCTACACCAGCCGTTAACCTTCCTGGAAATATCGTGCAGCAATGCAACGACGGGCGTGATGATCGCTCGTTTCCGACCCATGCGCGACGGATCGAAAATGGAAGCGGTCGCAGCCCATACCACGCTGACCAGAAGACAGATCGACCGGCGGCGCTATCAGCGCGTGAAGGTCAATCTGCTCGGCCGTTTCATGCTCTCCAACCGGCGCGAGTATCCCTGTCAGGTCATCGATATGTCGCCCGGCGGCGCAGCCCTGATGACGCCGGTCTCCGGCACCATGGGCGAGCGGGTCATCGCCTATATCGATCATATCGGCCGGATCGAGGGCGAGATCGCCCGCCTCTTCGACGGCGGCTTCGCGATGACCATCCACGCGACCGCCCGCAAGCGCGACAAGCTCGCCGCCCAGCTCACCTGGCACGCCAACCGCGACGCGCTCGGCCTGCCCGAGGATCGCCGCCACGAACGTATCGTGCCGCGCAATCCCTATACCCATATCGTTCTGGACGATGGCCGCCAGTACAAGTGCAAGGTCATCGACATGTCGCTGTCCGGCGCCGCGATCTCGCTCGACGTCAAGCCGGCGATCGGCGCCCCGGTCACCTTCGGCAAGATGCGCGCCCGCGTGGTGCGCCACTTCGAGGGCGGCGTCGCCGTCGAATTCAGCACCGTCCAGAATCACGAGACGCTCGACCGCCATTTCGGCATCTGAGCACCGTCCGACAGGCACGAACCCCGGCCCGCGTCATCGCCACGCGGCAATGGCGCTCATTCGCCGCTCGGCTCGGCGACGAGGAAGCGGCGGCGGAAGACGTCGCGCAGCTTCTCCGGCACCCGCACATCGAGGGCACTCGACCCGTCCGCCCGGGTCTCCCGTTCCAGCACTTCGCAATGCTCGTGGAGCCAGGCGAGCCCCGCCCCGTCGCTCGCCGCGACGGTGACGGAAAAGACCGGCTGGGTCGCGCTCAGCCGCTGCTCGATCGCCGCCTTGAGGGCCGCGATCCCCTCGCCGGTCACCGCCGAGACGAGGATCGGCCGGCGCTGCGCCTCGGTCCCCTCGATCGTCTTGGCGATCGCCTCGCGGCGTTCGGCGGAGATCAGGTCGATCTTGTTCCAGACCTCGACCACCCGGTCGGCATCGGCCGCATCGACCCCGAGATCCTCCAGCACATCGCGCACGTCGGCCGCCTGCACGGCGCTGTCCTCGTGGCTGATATCGCGGACATGGAGGATGAGATCGGCCTCCAGCACCTCTTCGAGCGTCGCCCGGAAGGCGGCGACGAGGTGCGTCGGCAGATCGGAGATGAAACCCACCGTGTCCGAGAGGATCGCGTTCTTGCCATGCGGCAGGTCGAGCCGGCGCAGCGTCGGGTCGAGGGTCGCGAAAAGGAGATTCTCGGCGAACACCGCCGAGGCCGTCATCGCGTTGAAAAGCGTCGACTTGCCGGCATTGGTGTAGCCGACGAGCGCGACGATCGGATGCGGCACCTTGCGCCGCTGGCTGCGGTGCAGCGCCCGGGTCCGGCGCACGTCCTCGAGTTCGCCCTGGATCTTGGCGATGCGTTCCTGCAGCTGGCGCCGGTCGGCCTCGATCTGCGTTTCACCCGGACCGCCGAGGAAGCCGAAGCCGCCGCGCTGGCGTTCGAGATGGGTCCAGCCGCGCACCAGCCGGCTCTTCTGGTAGGTGAGATGGGCAAGCTCGACCTGCAGCCGGCCTTCCCGGGTCCGGGCGCGCTCGCCGAAGATTTCGAGGATCAGGCCGGTCCGGTCGATGACCTTGGCGTCCCAGGCCTTTTCGAGATTGCGCTGCTGGATCGGCGTCAGCGCCTGGTCGACAACGACGAGGCCGATGCCCTTGGCGGCGATGCGGCCTTTGAGCTCCTCGACCTTGCCGGTGCCGATGAGGGTCGCGGGCTTGACGTCGGCGATCGGGACGATGGCGCTGTCGGCGACTTCGAGGCCGATCGCGGCGGCAAGGCCGACCGCCTCTTCGAGCCGCGCCTCGGGCGGGCGCGTGGGACGGTCCGGCCCGTCCCGGTCGCTGCGCCGCGCCGCCCCTTCCTTCAGGGCCGGCGCGATGACCATGGCTCGGCTCTCCGAGGATTCCGTCGTCTCGACGACGGCGTCCTCGCCCTCCCCCTTGCGGGAGCGGCGCCGGCTCAATCAGTCCTCACGGTCAATCGCCAGCCTCTTCGGCCGGGTCGAACAGCTGCACGGGCTGATTCGGCATGATCGTGGAAATCGCGTGCTTGTAGACGAGCTGGGAGTGCCCGTCCCGCCGCAGCAAAACGCAGAAGTTGTCGAACCAGGTCACGACACCCTGCAACTTGACGCCGTTGACGAGGAAGATCGTCAGCGGGGTCTTGGTCTTGCGAACGTGATTGAGGAAGGTGTCCTGAAGATTCTGCGCTCGATCGGCTGCCATGTTCTTCTTGTTCCTTCGGTCGCTCGGACGGAGAGATCGGAAACGGTCCGAACTCTAGCGTCTTTCGGGCCGCACCGTAATCCCGAAAAGACGCCAATGGGAAAACTGCCCGGTGCCAACCTCGGCCGGCATCGGATCGGACATACGATGGCCGCAGCACAATATCCTGTCATCCCCTCAAATCGGAGGGTTCGATCCGCCGCGCTGCATATTGGTCAGGATAGACCAAAAGCCGGCAAGCGCCAGCCTCAAAATATCGATATTTCCGCGACGTCGAAGAAGTGCTTGCGCAGCTCGATCGCCACCGAGCCCGGTTCGCCATTGGCGACCGTCTCGCCGTCGATCCTGACCACCGGCATGACGATCTGCGTTGCCGCCGTGATGAAGGCCTCGCGCGCGGCTTTCGCCTCGTCCGGCGTGAAGGCGCGCTCCTCGACCGCAAGGCCGAGTCGCTCGGCAACCTCGAGCACGACGGTCCGGGTGATGCCGCGCAGGATGCCGAACTCGGCCGGCCGCGTCACGATGACACCGTCCATGGTGACGATCCAGGCGTTGGTCGCCGCCCCTTCGGTAACGAAGCCGTCCCGGTCGACGAACCACGCCTCGCGCGCCCCTGCCCGCTTGGCCTCTTCCCGGGCAAGGACGTTCGGCAGGAGGCCGACCGACTTGATGTCGACCCGCGGCCAGCGATTCTCCGGGACGGTGATCACGGCGATGCCGGACTTCGCGACCCGCTCGCCGACGCCCATGTCGATCGACTTCGCCGTCATCACCAGGGCCGGCCGCACCGACGCCGAGGGAAAGACGTGGTCTCGTGGCGCGACGCCGCGCGTCACCTGCATGTAGACGAGGCCGTCCCTGATGCGGTTGCGGCGGACGAGTTCGCGCTGGATCGCCGAGAACGCGGCCCGCGACATCGGCATGTCGATCTCGATTTCAGAGAGCGACCGCTCGAGACGGTCGAGGTGCCGGCGCTCGTCGACCGGATGGCCGCCGACCACCTGGCAGACCTCGTAGACGCCGTCGGCGAACTGGTAGCCGCGATCCTCGACATGCACCGCCGCATCCCGGTGTCTGACATAGCGTCCGTTGACATAGGCCCAGCGTGGCATGGTCGCGACACTCCGCATGACTGAACCGGCGAACGCGCGCCCTCGCGGGCCGCGCCGTCGGTGTGTTTGCTTTGCCTTGGCAGATACGACGATCCGCCCGCCGCCGACAAGCCCGGGGCCGGCAATCAGAAGAATTCGAGGCTGACGCGGAACATCTGCTCGACCTTGCGGACCCGGTCGGCCCGGACGAACATGATGACCCGGTCGTGCGCCTGGATCTGGGTATTGCCGCGCGGCACGATCACCGTCTTGCCGCGATAGACCGCGCCGATGCGGATGCCGTCCGGCAGCTCGACGTCGCGCAGCGGCTTGCCGACCAGCATCGAGGTCTCCAGCGCCTCGGCCTCGATGACCTCGGCCGCCCCGTCGAACACGCTGTGGACGCCGCGGATGCGGCCGCGCCGCACGTGCCGCAGGATCTTCGAGATCGTCACCTGGCGCGGGCTGATATGGGTGTCGATGCCGAGCGAATTGGTGAAATTGGCAAAGCTCGGATCGTTGATCAGCGCCATGCTGCGGGCGCAGCCGAGGCGCTTGGCCATGACGCAGGAGAGCACGTTGACCTGGTCGTCGTTGGTCAGCGCGACGATCATGTCGGCGGTGTCGATATCGGCCTCGCGCAGGATCTGATGGTCGAGCGCGCTGCCGTGCAGGATCACCGTCTTGTTGAGCTCGTCGGCGATCTCGACCGCCCGCGCGCGCGAATTCTCGATCATCATCGCCCGGGTGCGGCTCTGCCGGCGCTCCAGCGAACGCGCGACGTAAAGGCCGATATTGCCGCCGCCGGCGATGACGACGCGCGAGGCTTCGGTCTCGTCGTGGCCGAAGATCGACAGCGTCCGGCGGACCTGATCCTTCTGCGCGACGACATAGATGCGGTCGCCGACGAGCAGCGAATCCGAGCCGCGCGGCACGAACAGCTTGTCGTTGCGAAAGACACCGACGACCACCGCCTTGAGGTCCGGGAAAAGCTCGGTGAGCTGGTTGAGCGGCGTGTCGATGACCGGGCAGTCCTCGGCGCAGGCAAGGCCGAACACCACCACCTCGTTCTCGGCGAAGCGCACCGTGTCGAAGGCGCCGGGCAGCGCGAGGCGGCGCAGCACCATCTCGCCGACCTCCATCTCCGGCGAGATGATGACGTCGATCGGCAGGTGCTCGCGGCTGAAGAGATCGCCCCATTGCGGCGCGAGGTAGCTCTGGGCGCGCACCCGGGCGACCTTGGTCGGCACGTTGAACAGCGAGTTGGCGACCTGGCAGGCCACCATGTTGACCTCGTCGTAGAGCGTCACCGCGATGATCATGTCGGCCTGATCGGCCCCGGCCCGGGCGAGCACGTCCGGATGGGCGCCATGGCCGACGAAACCCTGCACGTCGAGCGTGTCGCGGATCACCTGGATGAGATGCGGCGAGCTGTCGATCACCGACACGTCGTTCTGCTCGGCCGCCAGACGTTCGGCAATGCCGTAGCCGACCTTGCCCGCGCCGCAGATGATGACCTTCATCGAAACCTTCCCCCGATCCCGGCCCGCCCCGTCAGGCGATGCCGAGCGTCTTCAGCTTGCGGTGCAGCGCCGAGCGTTCCATACCGACGAATTCCGCCGTCCGCGAGATGTTTCCACCGAACCGGTTGATCTGGGCCTGCAGATATTCGCGCTCGAAGATCTCGCGCGCCTCGCGCAGCGGCAGCGCCATCAGATGCTCGCCGCCGCTCGACGGCACCGACGGCAGCATCGCCCCGACCTCGGCCGGCAGCAGATCGGCGGTGATCACCGCCTCCGAATCGCCGCGCGTCAGGATCATCAGCCGTTCGACGTTGTTGCGCAGCTGGCGGATGTTGCCCGGCCAGTCGTGCGCCTGCAGCACAGCGAGCGCGTCGTCGCCGATGCGCCGGGCCGGCAGGCCGGTCGCCACCGATATCTGCTCCATGAAGTAGTGCACGAGTTCCGGGATGTCCTCGCGCCGCGACGACAGCGGCGGCACGCCGAGCGGCACGACGCTGAGGCGGTGGAACAGGTCCTCGCGGAAATGCCCCCCGGCGATCTCGCCGGAAAGGTCGCGCGCCGTCGAGGAGACGATGCGCACGTCGACATGGACCCGGGTCGAGCCGCCGACCCGCTGGAAGTTCTGGTCGACGAGAACGCGCAGGATCTTGTTCTGCGTCTCGCGCGGCATGTCGGCGACTTCGTCGAGGTAGAGCGTGCCGCCATGGGCCTCCTCGAGCGCGCCGACCTTGCGCGCCTTGCCGCCATTGGCCTCGACGCCGAACAGTTCGATCTCCATCGTGTCCGGCGTGATCGCCGCCGCGTTCAGCACCACGAACGGCCCGTGCGCGCGCTGCGACAGGCCGTGCACCGTCCGCGCGACGAGTTCCTTGCCGCTGCCCGAGGGGCCGGAGATGAGAATGCGGCTGTTGGTCGGCGCGATCCGCTCGATGGTCTGGCGCAGATGGTTCATCACGCTCGACGAACCGACCAGCCCTTCCGCCTCGCCGCTCTTCTGGCGCAGCTCCTTGACCTCGCGGCGCAGCTTGGAGGCCTCGAGGGCGCGCTCGGCGACGAGGATCAGGCGATCGGCCTTGAACGGCTTCTCGATATAGTCGTAGGCGCCGAGCTTGATCGCCGAGACCGCCGTCTCGACATTGCCGTGGCCGGAAATGATGACGACCGGCAGGTCCGGGTGCTGCTTCTTGATCACCTCGAGCAGTTCGAGGCCGTCGAGGCGGCTGCCCTGCAGCCAGATGTCGAGGAAGATCAGCGTCGGGCGGCGCTGCTCGATCTCGTTCAGCGCCTGGTCGCTGTTGGCCGCGACGCGGGTGCTGTGCCCCTCGTCTTCCAGAATGCCCGCGACGAGATCGCGAATGTCGGCCTCGTCGTCGACGATCAGAATATCAGACGCCATCGGCTTGCCTTTCCGGTGAGGCCTCGGCCCCCGCCTCGGCGGGAACGGATTCCCCCGCCAGCTCAGTTTGTTCGTGATCCTGGCGGGCGATCGACAGGCGCACCATCGCGCCGCAGCCGCCCCCGGCCACATCCGGCGCGTCGAGCAGGTCGATCGAACCGCCGTGGTCCTCGAGGATCTTGCGCACTATGGCAAGACCGAGGCCGGTGCCCTTCTCACGGGTCGTCATGTAGGGCTCGAGCAGCCGACGGCGGTTTTCCTTCGGCAGTCCGATGCCGTTGTCGATCACGTCGACGACGTAGTGGCTCGCCGTCGCCGACCCGACGACCCGGATGCGCCCGTCGGCCGGCATTTCCTCGCCGCCGCGCGCGGCGATGCCCTCGGTCGCGTTCTTGATGATGTTGGTGAGCGCCTGGGCGAGCAGCCGGCGGTCGAAGCGGCAGCGCATCGCCTCCTCCGGCATGTCGGCCTCGATGGCGATTTCGGGATGGCCGACCCGCATCAGGAACACCGTCTGGCGCACCGTCTCGGAAAGGTCGCCCATCTCCATCACCGGCTTCGGCATCCGCGCGAAGGACGAGAACTCGTCGACCATCCGGCCGATGTCGCCGACCTGGCGGATGATCGTGTCGGTGCACTGCTCGAAGACGTCGCGGTCGTCGGTCAGCACCTTGCCGTATTTGCGCTTCAGCCGCTCGGCCGAGAGCTGGATCGGCGTCAGCGGGTTCTTGATCTCGTGCGCGATGCGCCGGGCGACATCGGCCCAGGCCGAGGTGCGCTGCGCCGCCACGAGGTCGGTGATGTCGTCGAGCGTGATGACGAAGTCGTGCTCCTCGGTGTCGGATTCCTCCGACGTCACGCGCACCATGATGTTGCGCTCGCCGCCCTGCAGCGCCATGACCTCGTGCGCCATGTGCATGCGCAGCGGATCGGCGAGCGCGCTGCCGAGAACGTCGGCGAGCTGCGGCATGATCTCGACGATCGGCCGGCCGTTCATTTCGGCTTCGTCGACGCCGAGCATCTTGGAGGCGGAGCGGTTGACGAGGGTGACGCAGCCGCGATGGTCGACACCGACGACGCCGGCCGTCACCCCCGAGAGCACCGCTTCGGTGAAGCGCCGGCGCTGGTCGAGA
>JAKPQE010000164.1 GCA_029572955.1 Pseudomonadota bacterium | reverse complement strand
CTTCCAGGCCCTCGGCCACCCCTCCGCCTCGCTCGGCACCATCGGCGTCGTCAAGCCGTCAGGCGCCATCTATGGCTCGCTGACCACGCCCGACCCCATCACGCTCCACGACACCCTTGCCGGTCTCGCCCGCGAGGGCGTCACGCATCTCGCCTTCGAGGCCTCCTCGCACGGCCTCGACCAGCACCGCCTCGACGGCGTCAAGCTCACCGCCGCGGCCTTCACCAACCTCGGCCGCGATCACATGGACTACCACCCGACCGTCGAGCACTACCTCGCCGCCAAGCTGCGACTGTTCCAGGAGCTGCTCGCGCCCGGCCAGCCAGCCGTCGTCAACGTCGATGGCGCCTTCGCGCGCGAGGTCGTGAGCGCGGCCATGCGGCGCGGCCTGGAGGTGATGACCGTCGGCCGCCGCGGCTCGCTCCTGCATCTCGCGTCAGCGCGCATGGATGGCTTCGCTCAGGTTCTGACGGTGGACCACCTCGGCCGCTCGCACGAGGTGCGCCTGCCGCTCGTCGGCGCCTACCAGGTCGAGAATGCCTTGACGGCCGCCGGTCTCACCATCGCCGCCGGCGAGTATCCCGGCAAGGTTCTGGCCGCGCTGTCCGGCTTGAAGGGCGTCCCAGGCCGCCTCGAGATCGTCGGCTCTGCGAAGGGCGGCCTCGCCGTCGTCGACTATGCCCACAAGCCCGAGGCTCTCGCCGCCGCCCTCGACGCCTGCCGCCCCTTCGCCACCGGCCGCCTGATCTGCGTCTTCGGCTGCGGCGGTGACCGCGACAAGGGCAAGCGCCCGCTCATGGGCGAAATCGCATCCAAGAAGGCCGACGTGGTCATCGTCACCGACGACAACCCGCGCACCGAGGTGCCCGCCACCATACGCGCCGAGATCCTTGTCGCCGCCCCGGGCGCCCGCGAGATCGGCGACCGCGCCGAAGCGATCGCCACAGCCGTCGCCATGATGGGCAAGGGCGATGTCGTCGTCGTCGCCGGCAAGGGCCACGAGACCGGCCAGATCATCGGCGACCGCGTCGTCCCGTTCTCCGACCAGGACGAGATCACCAAGGCACTAGCAGAGAATTCGAAATGATCTCACCGCTCTGGACGATCCCCGAGCTGACGGCGGCGACGGGCGGCAAGCTCGACCGCCATACGCGCTGCGACGTCGATATCCGCCTGCCGGATGCCATCACCGGCATC
>JAKPQE010000151.1 GCA_029572955.1 Pseudomonadota bacterium | reverse complement strand
GAGCTTCGCGATCTGCTCGCGCGTCAGAGGCTCGATGCGCTTCTGCGGCTGGCTGTGCCGCATCGGGCCTGCCGGCATTGTCGCCCATCGCGCGGCACCCTCGCGGCAGGTTGCGCCGTTCCATGTGCTGCTCATGCGGCCCTCCTCTCAATCACGCGAAATCCGGCCGGGATAATCCGCTCGGCAACCGCCTTCGTGAGTCGCAGGTCGTTTTCGAGGTATTCGAGGGCGTGCGCCCGCTCCTCATCGCTGCCGCCCCAGAGGCTCGCGAAATGCGCGCCGCTGCCACTCTTGCGACCGACGCCAAGCGTTGCCGACGCCAGATCCAGGCCGACGGTCTGATCGCGGTTGCCGCACGCCCACACCTCCATCGCGTCCACAAAGCAGCGATCCCAATACCGACCGGAGCGAATCCACTCCGGAAGCGCGACGCGGAGAATCCACGAGCGGCGCAAGATGAACGGCAGGTCGAAGCCGAAGATATTCCAGCCGACGAGCGGCCAGCCGGAGCCGCCGCACTGCATCACGATCGACGAGAACGCCGCGATGATCTCGGCCTCGTCGCCGGCGAGCGTGTTGACCTTCTCCACTCCATCCTCACGGCAGTCGAGAATGCCGATGGCGAGGATCTTGCCGGTCGTCGCGTCCAGCGCGGCGCGCTCGATCCAGTCGAGTCGCTTCTGGGTGATGTACGCTGCGATCTTCGCATCGTCCTTGTAGTTGGCCGGCGCCTCGAACTTTGGAATGCGGTCCTCAAGTTCGGCCGTCGGGAGTGGGCCGGTTTCGATGTCAAAGACGATCACGACGCGCCTCCTTCCTTCTTGCCGAACAGCGCGGCTTCATCGGCTGCGGCCTGATCGGTGACGGCCTCGGCTTCGATGGACTGCACGGGATCGCCGGCGAGAAACTCGGCAGCGTTCGCGGCGGCGCCGGCATCGGCCTTCGCGACTCCGCGCAGCGTATCCGGCTCGTCCGCGTCAGCGTCGAGCGCGTCGCGATACTCAGGCGACAGCGGCAGCCACTTCGACAGGCGGCGGAACGCGGTCTTCTTCGCCATCTCGTTCCAGTCGGTTACCCACGGGCCGGACTGCCCGGCGCGGGACCGGGCGCGGATCGCGTTCACCTCGTCCACGCTCATCACCTCGGCCTTGGCGCTGCCGTCCTTGAAGCGGGCGACGGCGTAGGCGGCGAAGACGCTGCCGGCCTTCTCCGGCTTGTCCTGGTCGCGGCGCAGGTAGTGCGGCACGTGCTGGCGGATCTCGCCGAGCGAGTAGTCGAACACGTCGCCATCGCGCACGACGTCGGCGTGCAGGTATGACAGCAGGCCGGAGCGCATCGCGAGTTCGGCAAGCCCCTTGTAGTCGATAATCAACTGGCATTCGACCACGCCGCGCTTGCGGTTCTCGAACGGGATCAGGTGCGCCCTCCGGCCGTCCGGCTC
>JAKPQE010000147.1 GCA_029572955.1 Pseudomonadota bacterium | reverse complement strand
TGACCACGGCCGGCACGTACTCGGTGGTATCCTCGAAGGCGATGCCGGAGACGGCGCTCATCATCAGGCAGGCAACGTAGACGAGGGCGGGCGCGGTGGCGAAGGCCGGGACCGAGGCGGCGAGCGGAGCCAGGAACAGCGCGAGCAGGAACAGCAGCGCGACGGTGACGGCCGTCAACCCCGTGCGGCCGCCCGCGTTCACGCCGGCCGCGCTCTCGATGTAGTTGGTCGTCGTCGAGGTGCCGAGGGCGGCGCCGGCCATGGCGGCGGCGGCGTCGGCCATGAGGGCGCGGCGGGCGCGCGGCAGCGTGCCGTCGGGCTCGACCAAGCCCGCCTTATAGGCGACGGCGAGCAGCGTGCCGGTGTTATCGAAGACATCGACGAAGAAGAACGTGAAGACGATGCCGAGGAGGCCGATCTCGAGCGCCTTGGCGATGTCGAGCTTGAAGAGGACCGGTGCGACCGAGGGCGGCAGGGAGGCCACGCCTTCGATCCTGCTCACGCCGAGCACGACGCCGAGCCCGGCGACGGCGAGCACGCCGATGAGGATGGCGCCGGGAACGCGCCTCGCGTCGAGCGCGGCGATGGCCAGGAAGCCGAGCACCGCCAGGATCGCCTGGGGCGTCTTCAAGTCGCCGATGGTGACGAGCGTGGCCGGGTGGGCGACGACGATGCCAGCGGACTTCATTCCGATGATGGCGAGGAACAGGCCGATGCCCGCTGCGATGGCGAGCTTCAGGCTTCTCGGGATGGCATTGATGACCCATTCCCGGAGAGGCGTGGCGCTGACCACCAGGAACAGCAGGCCCGACAGGAACACCGCGCCCAGCGCCGTCTCCCAGGTGTGGCCCAGCCCCTTCACGACGCCGTAGGTGAAATAGGCGTTGAGGCCCATGCCGGGCGCGAGCGCGACGGGATAGTTGGCGAGGAGGCCCATCAGCGCCGAGCCGAAGGCCGCCGCGAGGCAAGTGGCGACGAATACCGCTCCCTTGTCCATGCCGGCGTCGGCGAGGATCGTGGGATTGACGAAGGCGATGTAGGCCATGGTCATGAACGTCGTCAGGCCGGCGACCAGCTCGGTCCTGACGCTGGTGCCATGCCGCGACAGCTCGAACAGGCGCTCCAGCATCCTCTCCTCCCCGATACCCGCCGGCCGAAGATGCCGCGTATAGACTCTTTCCGACACAGTCGGAATCATCGCCGGCCCGCTCCCCCACCCGGCCACCCAACAGCATGATGTCGTGGGTGCCCTGGTGGGGGAGCGGGCGGTTCGACCTCAACCGGAAAAGCCCTAGCCGATTTGCGGCGAGAGTGCACTTCGCCGGCGCGCGGCTTCTCCCCGGCGGCGGCGATCACGTGACCTGTCTCGCTCGCAATCC
>JAKPQE010000137.1 GCA_029572955.1 Pseudomonadota bacterium | reverse complement strand
CCTCGCCGAAGGCCGGACGTTGGGCATCATCGCGCGCGACCAGACCCTGGCACGCCGGATCGCCGTTGAGCTCAAGCGCTACGATGTCATTGTCGACGATGCCGCGGGCACGCCACTCTACCAGTCGGGCGCCGGTCGCCTGGCGCGGCAGCTCCTCGCCGTCGCGGCTAGTAACTTTGGCGCCGTCGACACAGTCGCGCTCCTCCGCAACGCCGCCGTCACCCTCGGCATGGGCCGCAGCAAGGTTTGGCGCGCCGTCGACGACCTCGACCGCCAACTGCGCCGCGATCGTCCGCGCGCCGGCCTCGACGGGCTCACAAAGCTCGGCGACAAGGAAAGCGTGCACACCATCCTCGCCGCACTCGGCGCTGCACTCTCACCGATCACCGCCCTCGTCGCCAAGCCCCAGCTCACCGCCGCCGACCTCGCAGCCGCCCTCGTCGCCTCGCTCGATGGCCTCATCGCCGACACCGATACCGCCGGCCCGGCGCTACCCGGAATGGATGAGTTCCGCCGCTGGGCCGACGAGGTCACGAGCCTCGGCACCATAGGCGCACCGTTCCCGCCAACCTTCCTCGATTCCGTACTCGAGGCGCTGCTCACCGGTGTCACCGCCGCCGGTCGGCCCACCGAGCGTGACGACATCGCCATCTGGGGCGAGCTCGAGGCCCGGTTGCAGTCGCCCGACCTGATGATCCTCGCGGGCGTCAACGAGGACATCTGGCCACCCGTCGCCGATCCCGGGCCCTGGCTCAGCCGCGGCATGCGCCTCGGCATCGGGCTCGAGCCACCGGAGCGTCGCCAGGGCCAGGCCGCGCATGATTTCGCCATGGCGGTCGGCAACTCCGACGTGCTCGTCGCCTATGCCGAGCGCATCGGCACCTCACCCGCCCTGCCCTCAGCGCTGCTGCAACGCATCGATGCCTTCATCGGCGAACCGGCAGCCGAGGCTCTGCGCGAGCGCGGCGCCCGCTGGCTCGCCCAGGCCGCTGCGATCGACTTTGCCGGCATCCCCCGGCCCGCCCCGCGCCCTGCTCCCAATCCGCCAGCAAGGATCCGCCCACGCCGTCTCGGCGTGACGTCGATCGAGCGGCTGATGCGCTCGCCCTACGACATCTACGCCGAGCACGTGCTCCGCCTCCCCCGGCTGGAGCCCTTGGGCACCGAGCCGAATGCGCGCGAGCGCGGCACCATGATCCACGAGGTCTTCGAGAATGCCGTCGCCGCAGGCCTCGATTTCGAGTCCCGTACCGCCCTCGGGCAGATGATGGACATGGCGCGCGAGGCCTTTGCCGGGCTCGATGCCATAAGCGAGCGGCGTGAAATCTGGCTCAAGCGTTTCGAGCGCGCTGCGCAGCAATTCCTCGCCTTCGAGCGTGGCCGCGACGGCGACATCGCGCAGCGTCACGCCGAACATCGTGGCGAGTGGCTCTTCCCGGCGCTCGACGGTTTTGTCCTCACCGGCAAGGCCGACCGCCTCGATATCCGGCGCGACGGCACGCTCGAGATCATCGACTTCAAGACCGGGGGCATCCCCACCCCGGGCGACATGCGCAACTTCGATGCGCCGCAACTGCTGCTTGAGGCAGGTATGGCCAATGCCGGCATCTTTACCGAAATCGGCCCGCGCCACACATCCGAGCTCACCTATATCAAGATCGGCCTCGGCCCCGCCGCCTTCCAGGTCACGCCGTTCAAGCTGCCCAAGGGCATGGAA
>JAKPQE010000130.1 GCA_029572955.1 Pseudomonadota bacterium | reverse complement strand
TTTGGGGAATCGTCTTGCCGATGCCGGCGGCCAGCTTGGCGGCGTCTTGGCCGAGGAAGTCGCGGTGGGGCACGGGGTGTTTGTGTTCGCCCTCGCCGACCGTGGTGATCGCGGCCTTGGTGAAGGCAGCGACTTCGGTGGCGTTCAGGCGGACGGCGCCGGCCCGCTCCATGGCGGCCATCATCGCGTCGAACACCTTTTCCACGACGAACACCTGCTTCTCGGCGATGCACAGCAGGTTGTTGTCGTAGGCGGCGCCCTGGATGATGCAGCGTGCGGCGCGGTCCAGGTCGGCCGTTTCATCGACGACGACCGGCGGGTTGCCCGGCCCGGCGACGATCGCGCGTTTCGGTTGGGCCATTGCCGCCCGAGCGACGCCCGGCCCGCCGGTGACGCAGATCAGGTTGATGCCGGGGTGCTTGAACAGCGCCGCGGCCGTCTCCAGCGTCGGCTCGACAATCAGCGAGATCAGGTTGTCGATGCCCAGGTCGCGATAGATCGCCTCGTTGTAGCGGCGGACGCCCTCGGCGGCGACGCGGCGTCCGCTCGGATGGGGGTTGACGACCAGCGTATTGCCGGCGGCGATCATGCTGACCGCGTTGCCCGTCAGCGTGGGGAGCGAGTGGGTGACCGGCGTGATGGCCGCGATCACGCCGAACGGGGCGTGCTCGATCACGGCCAGTCCATGGTCACCGCTGAAAATCTCGCTCCGCATGAACTCCACGCCCGGCGACCGCTCGCCGAGCGTCTTGAGTTTTTCGATCTTGTGCGGCAGCCGGCCGATCTTCGTTTCGTTCATCTCCATCGTGCCCAGCTCGACGCACTGCTCGATGGCGATCCGGCGGATGTGGCCAATGATTCGCTTGCGGTCTTCGATCGTGCGGCGAGAAAGCTGCTCGAAGGCTTCGCGGGCGGCGGCGACGGCCTCGTTGGCATCGGTAAATAGGCCGAAGCGGCCTCGGTATTCGGCGCCGATTCGCCCGGCCGGCGCGCCGTTGCCCAACCGGCTGATGACTTCCTCGACGACGTTGCGAATTAAGGCCTCGTCAACTTGCATGGCAAATCACCCTCTGTCTGATTCGGGAGTCCGCCGAGGGGCGGAAAGTCTCACCTGGATGAAATGCGGGGGCGCGGCCGCGCGCCTCCGCGCGGAGCGCCTCCGATCCTGACTATTCTTTCGACTCGCTCTGCTTGGCATAGACGCACCGGTGGTCGACGTGGACGCTGT
>JAKPQE010000120.1 GCA_029572955.1 Pseudomonadota bacterium | reverse complement strand
CCGACCCGGCCTCCATCACCGAGGACGATGTCCGCCTCCTCGCCGCCATCCTCAACTCCACACCGCGAAAAATCCTCGGATACCGAACCCCTCAGGAGCTATTCTCCAAGAAACTGTTGCACTTCAAATGTGAATCCACCTTCCTGCTTTCGCGGGAATGACGACGCGGATTGCCGGACAGGCCGTACCAAGAACGGCGACACGGACCTGCGCAAGACTGGTCACGCCGGGGTTCTGGCCGCCCTCGCCTTCTCCGATTCGATGCGCAGGGCCCGTTCGCGCAGGATGACGAAGATGCCGGCGGCGATGACGATCGCCGCGCCGACGAGGATCTCGATGCCCGGCATGTCGCCGAAGACCATGTAGCCGATCGCCAGCGACCACAGCATCGTCGTGTATTCGAACGGCGCGACGGTCGAGGCGTCGGCGTAGCGATAGCTCTGCGTCAGGAAAATCTGGCCGATGCCGCCGACGAGCCCGATGCCGACGAGGACGAGCGCGTCGGAAAAGCTCGGCACGACCCAGCCGAAGGGCAGCGTCGCGAGCGCCAGCACCGAGGCGGTCGCCGAGAAATAGAAGACGATCGCCGAGGTCGTCTCGGTCCGGGTCAGGTGGCGCACGGTGATCATCGCACCGGCGGCCAGCACCGCCCCGGCGAGCGCGAAGCCGGCGCCGAGGGCCGAACCGCTGCCGGCAGAGGCAGCACCCAGATGAGGCGAAAGCATCAGCAGCACGCCGGCAAAGCCGACGATGACCGCCGTCCAGCGGTAGATGCGGATGGTCTCCTGCAGGATCAGCGCCGACAGGACGACCGTGACGAGCGGCGCGGCATAGCCGATGGCCGTCGCGTCGGGCAGCGGCAGGTAGCCGAGCGCGAGGAAGCTGCAGAACATCGAGGAGACGCCGACGAGGCCGCGGAAGACGTGGCCGGTCGGGTTTTCGGTCTTCAGCGCCCGGCGCATCTCGCCGCGCGACAGCATGACGAAGACGATCGGCATCATGCCGAAGAAGGAACGCGCGAACATCACCTCGCCCGTCGGCACGCGCGAGGAGACGTATTTGATCATCGCCATCATCACCGTGAAGACGAGGGCGGAGAGGATCTTGAGCGCGATGCCCTGCAGCGGTTCGATCTGCAGCGCGGGAGCGGTTGGAGGCATGTCGATGCTGGCCATGCGCGTATTGGAGCCGTCTGTTGTCTCACGGAGTCGATGAACGGCTCCGCGGCGGAATTCTCGTCGCGTTTTTCGCACGGCGAACCGGTTCCCGCTTCGCCCGGCAACGCTGTTGCACGATTGCGAGCGGTTCCGAAATGCATTTTTCGCAGAGCAGGTCTGCCGAAGTCCCGAAGGCCGCCCCCGGGCGCGGGCGGCGCCCCCACTCCTAGCGTCCGGCGCGGGCGTCCCGGATCGCCCGCCAGACCCGCTCCGGCGTCGCCGGCATGTCGATGTGGCCGACGCCGGCGCCGCTCTTCAGCGCATCGGCGAGCGCATTCATCACCGCCGGACAGGCGCCGATGGTGCCCGCCTCGCCTGCCCCCTTGATGCCGAGCGGATTGGTCTTGCACGGCACGTTGCGGGTCTCGAAGTCGAAGTCCGGCATGTCGGAGGCGCGCGGCATCGCGTAGTCGAGGAAGCTCGCGGTCAGGAGCTGGCCGTCGTCGTCGTAGACGGTGCGCTCGAGAAGCGCCTGGCCGAGGCCCTGGACGATGCCGCCATGGACCTGGCCGGCGAGAAGCAGCGGGTTCACGCTGACGCCGAAATCGTCGACGATGACGTAGCCGACGATCTCGACCGCCCCGGTCTCGGGGTCGACCTCGACCTCGCAGACATGGGTGCCGTTCGGATAGGTCGGCTCGGGCTGCTTGAAGCTCTCCACGGCGGTGAGCAGGGCCTTGTCGGCCGTCCTTTGCGCCAGCTCGCCAAGTCCGATGGCGCGGTCGGTGCCCATGATGCGCACGGTGCCGTCGACGAGTTCGAGATCGCCGGGCGCCGTCTCCAGCTCGTCGGCGGCGCGGGCGCGGATCTTCTCGACGAGGGCGACGCTCGCCCGGTCGACCGAAACGCCGCCGATCGGAATCGAGCGCGAGCCACCGGTGCCGCCACCGCGCGCAATGAGATCGGTATCGCCCTGGACGACCCGGATGCGGTCGATGTCGATGTCGAAATGAACCGCCGCGATCTGGGCGTAGGCGGTCTCGTGCCCCTGTCCGTTCGACTGGGTGCCGATGAGGATGGTGACGACGCCGTCGTCGCCGAGCCGGGCGGTCGCCTCCTCGGCCGAGGGGAAGGCTGCCGCCTCGACATAGCTCGCAAGGCCGATGCCGCGATAGCGGCCCCGCGCCGCGCTCGCCGCCCGGCGGGCGGCAAAGCCCGACCAGTCGGCCTTTTCCATGGCGCGTTCCATGTGGCCGGCGAATTCGCCGCTGTCGTAGGTGCGCCCGGTCGGCGTCTTGTAGGGCAGCCGATCGGGGGCGACGAAATTGCGCCGGCGGATCTCGTCGCGCGACAGGCCGACAACCTCGGCGGCGCGATCGACCAGGCGCTCGATCAGATAGGCCGATTCCGGCCGGCCGGCGCCGCGATAGGCGTCGACCGTGACGGTGTTGGTGTAGACGCCGCGAATGCGCATGGCGAGCGCCGGAATGTCGTAGAGCCCGGTCGCCATGGTCGCGCCGACGAAGGGAATGTGCGGCGCGAACTGGGCGAGATAGGCGCCCATGTCGGCGAGCAGGTCGACCTCGAGGGCGAGGAAACGACCCTCGGCGTCGAGTGCGAGGCGGGCCTTGGCGAGGTTGTCGCGGCCCTGGCTGTCGCCGAGGAAATGCTCGCCGCGCTCGCCGATCCACTTGACCGGCCGGCCGAGCCGTTCGGCGGCGACGGCGGCGAGCGGATACTCGCCGAAGACGAACATCTTGGTACCGAAGCCGCCGCCGACGTCGGGCGTCACGATGCGCATGCGGGCCGGCTCGACTTTCAGGATGTCGGCGGCGATTACGCCGCGCATCGAGTGGCCGCCCTGGGAGCCGACGGTGATCGTCCAGCGCCCGGTCTCGCGGTCGTATTCGGCAACGACGCCGCGCGGCTCCATGTAGTTGGTGACGACGCGGTTGTTGACGAGTTCGATCTCGGCGACCCTGTCGGCGCCGGCGAAGGCGGCGGCCGCCGCCTCGCCGTCGCCCATGCGGTATTCGAAGGCGACATTGTCGCCGCGCCCTTCCCAGACGGTCGCCGTGCCGTCGGCCATGGCGGTCCGGAGGCCGACGACCACCGGGAGCGGCCGCCAGTCGACTTCGACTAGTTCGGCGGCGGACTTGGCGAGGTCGACGCTCTCGGCGACGACGAAGGCGATCGGCTCGCCGATGTGGCGGACGCGGCCGCCGGCGAGCACCGGACGGTCGGGCACGACGGGCCGCGAGCCGTCATACTGCTTCAGCACCGCCTTGCAGGGCACCGGGCCGAGTTCGGTGATGTCTTCGGCGGTCAGCACGAGGTGAACGCCCGGCGCGGCGCCGGCCGCTTCGGCGTCGACGATGTCGAATTCGGCGTGGCCGTAGGGCGAGCGCAGGACATAGGCATGGAGCACGCCCTCCGGCGCATAGTCGGAGACGAACCGGCCGTGTCCGGTGATGAGGGCCGGGTCTTCCTTGCGCCGCACGGATGCGCCGATGCCGAACTTCTCGGGAACCATCGCTGCCTCGTCTTTGTCGCCCGAAGGGAAACGCGCCCGCGAGGGGCGCCGGATCAGAACGGCGATCCGAACAGATCGGGCGGAGCGGCGCAACCCCTTGCCCCTCGCCCGGAATCTGCGACGCGCCGCTGTGCGCGGCCGGATCGCCGCCCTATGATGTAGGGCACCGCTTCGCCGGATCGACCACGAGACAGACGAAACCCGCCGCGACCTCTGCCAAGGCCGCCCGCCACCGGCGACGGACTTCCGGAACAGCCATGAACGAGCAGAACGACCAGGGACCGATGGCGGCCGCGAGCGGCCTCGTCGCGCGCTGGTCGGCGCTGCCGGGCAATCTGCGCGGCGGCCTCTGGATGGTCCTTGCCGGCGTGTTTTTCTCGACGATGGCCGCCCTCGTCAAGGCGCTCGGCCAGCGCCTGCCGGTGGTCGAGGTGCTGTTCCTGCGCCAGGTGGCGATGACCATCATGGTGGCGCCGGCGGTGGCGCGCGGCTTTCCCGAGGCGCTCGTCACGCGGAAATTCGGCTGGCACCTTGCCCGCGTCGCCCTCGCACTCGCCGCCATGCTCTGCGGCTTCACCGCGATCGTGCACCTGCCGCTCGCCGACGCGACGGCGATCAGCTTCGCCCGTGCGCTGTTCGTCACCCTGTTCGCGATCCTCATCCTCGAGGAAACGGTCGGCCGGCACCGCTGGGCGGCGATGATCGTCGGCTTCCTCGGCGTTCTCGTCATGCTGCGGCCGAGCGGCGCGGCGGTCGACCACTACGCCCTGCTCGCGGTGACCGGCGCGGCGGCGGCGGGCCTCGTCATGATCCTCATCCGCAAGCTGTCGCGAACCGAGCGGCCGCTGACCATCCTCACCTATCAGGCGGTCCTCGTCGGCATCGCCACGGCGGCGCCGGCGCTCTTCGTCTGGGTGCAGCCGACGCTCGAGGAATGGCTGCTCGTCGCCGGCCTCGGCGTCGCCTCGGTGGCGGGCCAGAGCTGCAACATCCGCGCCTATCGCGCCGGCGAGGCGGCCGCCGTCGCGGCGCTCGACTACACCCGCCTCATCTATGCGGCGATCATCGGTGTCGTCGTCTTCGGCGAATGGCCGAGCCTCGTGACGCTCGGCGGGGCGGCGATCATCATCGGCGCCTCGCTCTACACGCTCCTGCGCGAATCCCGCCTCGGCCGGAGCCCCGGGCCGGGATCAGGCGCCGCGTAGCGAGCGGATGCGCTCGACGAGATTGCGGGTCGAGGCATCGCGCGCCTCGGCCGAGGCCTCGCCCTTGACCATCGGCAGGATCTCGGCGGCCAGCGTCTTGCCGAGCTCGACACCCCACTGGTCGAAGGAATTGATGTTCCAGATCACCCCCTGGACGAACACCTTGTGCTCGTAGAGGGCGACGATGCGGCCGAGGGTGCGCGGGTCGAGCGTGCGATAGAGGATCGTCGTCGAGGGTCGGTTGCCGGGGAAAACCTTGTGCGGCGCCAGTGCGGCGATCTCGGCCTCGCCCATGCCCCTGGCGGCGAGTTCGGCGGTTGCCTCGGCAAGTGTCTTGCCGCGCATCAGCGCCTCGCTCTGGGCAAGGCAGTTGGCGAGCAGCATCGGGTGATGGTCGCCGAGCTGTTCGTGCGGCTCGGCGGCGACGAGGAAATCGACCGGGATGATGTCGCTGCCCTGATGCAGGAGCTGGAAGAAGGCGTGCTGGCCGTTGGTGCCCGGCGCGCCCCAGACGACCGGCGAGGTCGGCACGGCGACAGGCGAGCCGTCGCGGGCGACGCGTTTGCCGTTCGATTCCATCTCGAGCTGCTGCAGATAGGGCGCGAGCAGTTCGAGGCGCTGGTCGTAGGGGATCACCGCCTGCGAACCGACGCCGAAGAAATCGCGGTACCAGACGCCGAGGAGGCCCATGACCACCGGCATGTTGCTCTCGAGCGGTGCCGTCTCGAAATGGCGATCCATGTCGAAGCCGCCGGCGAGGAACTCGGTGAAGCGCTCGAAGCCGATGGCGATGGCGATCGAGAGACCGATCGCCGACCACATGGAGAAGCGGCCGCCGACCCAGTCCCAGAAGCCGAACATGCGGCGCGCGTCCATGCCGAACGCCTCGACCGCCTCGCGGTTGGTCGAGATCGCGGCGAAATGGTCGCCGACCGCCGCCTCGCCGACATGCCCGGCGATCCAGGCACGCGCCGTGCGGGCGTTGGCCATGGTCTCCAGCGTCGTGAAGGTCTTGGAGGCGACGAGGAAGAGCGTGCGGGCCGGATCGAGCCGCTTCAGCGTGTCGGCGATATGGGCGCCGTCGACATTGGAGACGAAATGGAGGCGCGGGCCGTCGCAATAGGGCTCGAGCGCCTTGACCGCCATCGCCGGGCCGAGGTCGGAGCCGCCGATACCGATATTGACGACGTCGGCGAAGGGCGCGCCGCGATGGCTCGCGATCTCGCCGGAACGGACCTTGCCGGCGAAGTCGGCCATCTGGTCGAGGACCTTCAGGACACCCGGCATGACATCGGCGCCGTCGACGAAGACCGGGCGGCCGGAGCGGTTGCGCAGCGCCGTATGGAGCACGGCACGGTCTTCGGTGGCGTTGATCCTGTCGCCGGAGATCATGCGGCCGCGCCAGTCGGCCAGATCGGCGGCGCGGGCCAGCCCGACGAGCGCATCCATCACGCCGGCATCGATGCGGTGCTTGGAATAGTCGAAGAGGAAATCGTCGAGGGTGATCGAGAACCGGTCGAACCGGCCCGGGTCGTCCGCGAAGAGATCGCGCAGATGCGCCCCTTCGATACGCTTATTCTCGGCTTCCAGCCTGGCGAAGGCGGCTTTCGGCGATTGCGGCATCAAACGGCTCCCCGGCTCGACCCACGCACCGGGGAATCGGGCCCCTCACCCATCCCGGCGCTCGGCCCGTTCCTTAACGACATCGCCGATCAGGTCAATGCTTCACTTGCGCTCAGCGACAACCGTACCGGCCTTCCCAGTCCTGGATGCGCGCGACGTTGCGCTGCTCGACATTCGACAGGCTCGGGTTCTGCGTCCAGCAACCGGCATTGCTGAAGAACGCCTTGCCGCGCTTGGTTTTGAAGCAGTAGCCGTTGCGGTGATAGATCTCGTTGCGGGCGATCCAGAGGTCCTGGCAGCCGAGATCGGCGAGCTCGCCGTTCGAGATGATGCGCTGCGAGCTGTCGGGAAAGACCATGTACTGGGCGAGCGCCGGCGTGGCGGCGAGAACGAGGGCAAGCGCTGCGCCTGCGAGTGCCAACCGTTTCATCAAAACCTCCTCACATTCGGGGGCGGCATCGCGGAACCGCCCATCGTTCCTTCAGTGGAGGGCGCAGGAGCGGTTTCCTGCCCCTTTGCCGCCGTGGCGCGGCACGATCAGCCGGCGCGCCCGGCCTTCGCCGCCCGAACGAAGGCGGCAAAGCGCGGCGCCCAGGGATCGGCGGCGGTCGAGCGCAGATGGCTGAAATTGGCGACGCAGCGACCGACGACGATGCCGTCGCGGGCGCCGTCGATGCCGTGGCCGCGCAGCACCCGATAGGCAAAGCGCGTCCCGGGCGCGACATCGGTGAGGCCGGCATAGTGGAACTCGTGGGCGGCGACCGGCGCCGAGCCGTCGTTCCAGGGATGATCGGTCACGGACAGGCGCACGAGGCCCCGGCCCTGCGGCTTCTCGTTCATCACCGTGTCGGCCTCGATCGCGCCGACCATCTCGTGGCGCCGGCCGTTCCAGTGGATGGCGCGGGTCAGATACATGAGGCCGCCGCATTCGGCATAGACCGGCAGGCCGGCGGCGATCGCGGCGCGGATGTCGGCGCGCAGCTCGGCATTCGCCTCGAGCGCCGCCATCTGCGTTTCCGGAAAGCCGCCGCCGATGAAAAGCCCGTCGACCTCCGGCAGGCGCCGGTCGGAGAGCGTGTCGAAGAAGACGAGCTCGGCGCCGGCGACCTCGAGCGCTTCGAGGTCGTCCTGGTAGTAGAAGCCGAAGGCGGTATCGAGGGCGACGCCGATGCGGATGTCGCGGACCGCCGGCCGGCCCAGAACCGGCACGGGCGCCGGGGCCGGCGCCTTGGCGGCGATGGCGCGCAGCCGGTCGAGGTCGATGCCGGCGGCCGCCGCGGCGGCGATGCGGGCGATGCGCTCGTCGCGCTCGCCGGTTTCGGCCGGGGTCGTCAGCCCGAGATGGCGCTCGGTGACGACGAGGCGGCGGTCGCGGCCGACGGCGCCGATCACCGGCACGTCGGTGTAGCGCTCGAGCACGACGCGCATCTTCGCCTCCTGGCGCGGCGTCGCGAGGCTGTTGAGGATGATGCCGGCGATGTCGAGATCGGGCTCGAAGGCACGATAGCCGATGACCAGCGGGGCAACGCCGCGGGTGATGCCCTCGGCGTTGATGACGAGGACCACCGGCGCACCGAGGAGCCTTGCCATCGCCGCGTTGGAATCGGAGCCCTCGATGTCGAGGCCGTCATAGAGCCCCTTGTTGCCCTCGACGAGGCCGAAATCGGCGCCGGGCATGGCGCGGGCGAAGGTCGTGCGGATCTCGTCGTGGCTCTGGGTGTTGAAATCGAGGTTGTAGCAGGCGCGGCCGGCGGCGCCGCGCAGCCACATCGGATCGATGTAATCCGGGCCCTTCTTGAAGGGCTGGACGACGGTGCCGCGGGCGGTCAGCGCCGCCGCGATGCCGATCGCGAGGGTGGTCTTGCCGGATGATTTGTGGGCCGCCGAGAGATAGAGATGCGCCACGACCGTCCGGCCTTTCGGTGTTGATCAGGCAGCGACCGGGGATTGCCGGCGGTCGCGGTTCTGCCACGGCATGTCGTTCACGCCGACGGCGAGGCCCCCTCGAAACGAAACGCCCGGCACCCGCGTTTGCCGGTGCCGGGCGCAGTCAGCGACTCATATAGGCGCGTTCAGGCGTTCGGCACCACCGTTTCCGGCTTCGGCAGGAAGCGCAGGAACAGGATGGCGACCGCGGCCAGCAGCATGGCGATCGAGATACCCGACACGCCGAGCAGGAATTCCGGGATCGACGGCATGTAGTGCGTCACCTGGCCGTCGCCGAAGCTGGAGGACACCTCCATGCCCGGGAACAGGTTCAGCGGATAGGCCTGGCCGGCGATGATGATCGTGTACATGTGGGCGATGCCGCCGACCAGCACGAGCAGCGAGGCAAGGGTGATGCCCCAGCGGGTCGTGGCCATCGGGCCATAGGCCAGCACGGCCATCGGCGCGATCGAGCCGATGAGGATCTGACCGATCCAGAACACCGCCGTATAGACGCCGCCTTCCAGAAGCAGGAAGCGCTCCACGCCCTGGTGCTTAGCCCAGTACATGTTGGCCAGATGCTGCACGGCCGTGAAATAGAGCACCGCGAGGATGAAGAGGATCATCAGGCTGCGGAACTTGTACACAACCTCGTCGGTCATCAGCATGCTCTCCATCGAGCGGCACATGGTGATGAGGGCGAGGATCGTGAAGGCGAGGCCGTAGGCGAAGGACGCGGCGATGAACAGCGGCGCCATGATCGCGGCGGCATAGGCCTCACGGGCGACCAGGAAGCCGAAGATCGAGCCGGTACCGGTGGTCAGGATGAGGCGCCACAGGAAGGCGAGGAAGGCGACGGGCTTGTTGTAGGCGGCCGCGCTGCGATCCATCATCGTCCACAGATAGGCGGCGACGATGACGACGAAGCCCGTGTAGAGATAGATGTTCCAGGCGAAAATCGACTTGAAGTTGTAAGTCGTCATGGCGACGATCAGCCGGTCGGGCCGGCCGAGGTCGAGCACCAGAACCGCCAGGCCGCCGATCAGCAGCGACACGGCGAGAAGGCCGGACAGCCGCGCGAAGGGCTTGTAGTCGAGCTTCTGGAACACCGAGGAGATCGAGGCGACGTTGAGCGCGCCCGATGCCGCGACGATGAGGAACACGGCGAAGACGTGCGGCAGGCCCCAGACGATCTGGTTGTTCATGCCGGTCACGACGTGGCCGTTGTGCTCCATGTAGTAGGCGGCCGCGAGACCGACTGCGATCACCGCCGCGTGCAGGGAGACGAGCCCGTAGAAGAAGGCCCGCGGCTGCTTCATTTCCTGATAGACGATCCTCGCCATGACGTCCTCTTCAGAGGTTCTGGTAATGCACACCGGGGTCGACGCCGAGGTCGCTCCGGATCTGCGAGGTGGCGTAGGTCCTGATCCGCTGGGCGATCTCGCTCGCCGGATCATTGAGGTCGCCGAAGATGATGGCGCCGTTGCCGGTGGTGGCGCAGGCCTCCACGCAGGCCGGCACGTTGCCGGCATCGACGCGCGTCACGCACATCGTGCAGCCCTCGACGGTGCCCTTGCCACGCGGTGCCGCTTCCACCTGGTCGGTGTGCGTCTCGTGGACGAAGGAACGCGCCTTGTAGGGGCAGGCCATCATGCAATAGCGGCAGCCGATGCAGATGTGCTTGTCGACGAGGACGATGCCGTCGGCGCGCTTGAACGAGGCGCCGGTCGGGCAGACGTCGACGCAGGGCGGCTCGGCGCAATGCTGGCACATCACCGGCAGCGAGCGGGTGACGCCGGTCTGCGGGTCGCGGATGTCGACCTTGCGGATCCACTGGGCGTCGGTCGTCGGACGCTCGACGGCGGAAAGGCCGTTTTCCTTGAAGCAGGCCGAGACGCAGGCGTCGCAGTCGCTCTGGCAGCGCGAGACGTCGACGAGCATGCCCCAGCGCACCTTGCCGGACACCGCCTCGTCGAGCGGACGGGCAGCGGCGCCGTAGGAATAGAGCATCACGCCCGGGGCCAGCGTCACGCCGGCAAAACCGGCGACGGCACGCAGGAAATCGCGCCGCCCGACGCCCTCCTCACCGGCCACGGCCGGCGCAATCTTCGGGTCGATCGTCATCGGTCGAGTCCCTTCGCGTAGTCCGAAAGCTGGGCCACGGCATCGGCGCCGGCACCATCGGCCTCGGCCGCCTTGTCGGCGCCGCCGGGCGTCGAGGTATGGCAATCGAAGCAATCGATGGTCACGGCCGCATAGTCGTGACAGCTGCGGCAGAAGTGATCGGGCGATTCGATGCTGACGGGCTTGGCGTCGGCGCCTTCGACCGCATGGCAGGAAATGCACTCCTTCAGGCTGTACTGCTGGGTGCGAATTCCCTCATGCATGGTCGCATCGCGCTGATGCACCAGCATCGACATGTGATTGCGGCGCATGAAGGCCGTGTCGGCAACGCAGGCTTCGCCCTTGCCCTTGGCCGGGCTCGGCAGGGGAACGTCCCCGGCCAGCGCCGGCCACACGGCGACGGCGGTCACCGCCGCGAAAGCCGCGGCGGCAAGACCATTTCTGACGGCACGGCCAATCATGGCGTCCCTCACTCTCCGAGGCCCATCTGGATGTAGCCGGTCGGGCAGACGTCGGCGCAGATGTGGCAACCGACGCACTTACCGTAATCGGTATCGACGTAGCGACCGACCGAGTAGTTCGTCTTCTTGACCTTGAAGACCGCGGTCTGCGGGCAGAAGACGACGCAGTTGTCGCATTCGAAGCAAAGGCCGCAGCTCATGCAGCGCTTGCCCTCGTGCTGCGCCTCGGCTTCGGTGAGGCCGGTGATGCGCTCCTCGAAGTTGCCGATGACGTTGTCGATCGAGACGTGCTTCTCGTCGCGGCGGGCGCGCTCGACGGCCTTGAAGTGGCCGAGGAACAGCTCGTCGTAGGGGATGATCTGCGAGCCCGAACGATCCTCGTAGTTGTGGATCGCGAACTTCGCCGAGTCGGTGCCGCGGGTCTGGCCCTTGCCATAGGACTCCGGCTCGTGACCACGCTGGCGCAGCTCGTCGAGCAGGCTGAAGTGGTGCACGTCGACCTTCGGACGCTTGTCGAAGGAGTGACCGGTGAGGAAGTCGTCGATGCTCTCGGCGGCGATCGAGCCGTGGCCGATGGCGGTCGTCAGCAGATGCGGGCGGATGATGTCGCCGCCGGCGAAGTGCTTGGGATGATCCTTGACGCGGAAGAACGGATCGGTGGCGATGAAGCCGCGACCGTTGTCGAGCGCCTCGAGACCGCTGGCGAGATCACCCATCTGGCCGATGGCCGAAACGATGATGTCGCAATCGATGACGAACTCGGTGCCCTCGCGCGCGATCGGGGTCATGCCCTTCATGTCGCATTCGCACATCTTCAGGCCGATGGCCTGGCCGTCGGCGCCGACGATCACCTCGAGCGGCATGACGCTGCCCTTGATGTCGACACCTTCGCGCAGGGCGTCCTCGCGCTCGCGCTCGGCGGCGGTCATGTTCTCGATCGGGAAGAGCGAGGTCAGCACCGACTGCACGCCTTCGCGCTGGATCGTGCCGGCGACGTCGTGCGCGGTATAGCCGAGCACGTCGTGCGGGGTGGCGTCCTTCTCGGCGGTCTTCTGGATGTGGCCGAGACGGCGGGCGACCGAGGCGACGTCGATGGAGGTGTCGCCACCGCCGACCACGACGATCTTCTTGGCGGTGTGGACCACCCAGCCCTGGTTGAAGGCATCGAGGAACTCGACGCCGGTGATGCAGTTCGGCGCGTCGTTGCCGGGAACCGGCAGCGGACGGCCCGCCTGGGCGCCGACGGCCCAGAAGATCGCGTCGAAATCGCGCTCGAGGTCACCGATGGTGATGTCCTCGCCGACCCGCACATTGGTGCGGGCCTCGACGCCGAGGTCGAGAATGCGCTGGATTTCCGCGTCGATCATCTCGCGCGGCGTGCGATAGCCCGGGATGCCGTAGCGCATCATGCCGCCGAGCTTCTCGTGCGCCTCGAAGACGGTCACGCCATGACCACGGCGGCGCAGGAAGTAGGCGGCGGCAAGGCCGGCCGGACCGCCGCCGATGACGGCGACCTTCTTGCCGCTCTCGGCGCTCGGACCCTCGAGCTTCAGGTTGTTCTCGATGGCCCAGTCGCCGACATACTGCTCGACCGCGTTGATGCCGACGAAGTCGTCGACCTCGTTGCGGTTGCAGCCGTCCTCGCAGGGCGCCGGGCAGACGCGGCCCATGGTGGCCGGGAACGGATTGGCCTCGACCATGCGCTGGAAGGCGTATTCCTGCCACGTCATGCCTTCGACCGGCGGCTTGTCCATGCCGCGGGCGATGGCGAGCCAGCCGCGAATGTCGTGACCGGACGGGCACGACCCCTGACAGGGCGGCGTGCGGTGCACGTAGGTCGGGCACTTGTAGGACTTGTCGGCCTTGAAGATCTTCTCCGACAGGTCCTCGATCTCGGTGTCGCCGTCCTTGAAGCGCCGGAAAGTGAGCTTCTTGTCACTGACAGGTATGGTCATGCCTTCTCCTCCGTCGTGCACGATGCTGCGCCCGGGTTCGCACCGCCTGTCGCCAGGCGGAGCATCCGTCTTCTATTCGCGCCGTCCGTCGTGCCTCGTGCGTTCTCCCAGATCGCTGGCCGCGCGTCATCGCGGCCAGGCCGATCAATCCTCGTCGTCTTCCGTCTCCGGCGCGCCGTCGGGCGCGTCGTCGTCCTCATCCTCGTCGTCGTCCGGACCGGGGGTCAGAATGATCGCATTGCTGACCAGCTGATGGACGCTGACGATGGTGTCGCGTGCAAAGTCGAATTCCGGCAGCACCTTGGTGAACTGCGCCTTGCAGATGGCGCAGATCGCCGCCATGTGGGTGACGCCGTGCTCCTCGACGACCTGACGAAGGGCCCGCATGCGCGGCTGGGCGCCCTTCTTGCGGATGTCGATGATCT
This sequence comes from Pseudomonadota bacterium, assembly GCA_029572955.1. Lineage (GTDB taxonomy): Bacteria > Pseudomonadota > Alphaproteobacteria > Rhizobiales > JAKPQE01 > JAKPQE01. The sequence goes on along the minus strand of JAKPQE010000120.1, from coordinate 5,880 downwards.
CGTCGGACAGCAGGCCGCCGCCACCACCGCAGCAGAACGTCGCTTCGCGGATGGTGTCCTCGGCCATGTCGACATAGTTGTTGCAGACCGCCTTGATGACGGCGCGCGGGATCTCGAACTGGCCGCCGGGCATGTCGCCCATTCGCGAGGCGCGCGCGACGTTGCACGAATCGTGGAACGTCAGCGTCATGTGGTCGTTCTGCGACTTGTCGAAGTTCAGCTTGCCCTTCTGGATCAGGTCGTAGGTGAACTCGCAGATGTGCTGCGGCACCGGGTAGTTCGGGTCGAGGAAATCCCAGGGGCCGGCGAGCGTGTTCCAGAAGGAATAGGCGACGCGCCAGGCATGGCCGCATTCGCCGACGACGATGCGCTTGACGCCGAGATCGAGGGCCGCCTTGCGAATGCGCTGGGCAACCTGGCGCATCTGCTCGTAGGAGCCGATGAACATGCCGAAATTGGCGGCCTCGGAGGCATAGGACGACAGCGTCCACTTGACGCCGGCCTCGTGCATCACCTTGGCATAGCCAATGAGGCCGTCGATGTGCGGCTCGGCGAAGAAGTCGGCGCTCGGCGTGACGAGCAGGATCTCGGCACCCGGCTCGTCGAGCGGGAAGCGGACCTTGACGCCGGTGTCGTCGTAGACCTCTTCCTCGAGATCCTCGAGGGTCGAGGCCAGCGCCGGCTTCGGCAGGCCGAGATTGTTGCCGATCTTGTGGACCTTGCCGATGATCTCGTTGCAGTACTTCTGGCCGATGCCGATCGAGTCCATGATCTCGCGGGCAGCCATGGAGATCTCGGCGGTGTCGATGCCGTACGGGCAATAGACCGAACAGCGGCGGCACTGCGAGCACTGGTGGAAGTACGAGTACCAGTCGTCGAGCACTTCCTTGGTGAGGTCCTCAGCGCCGACCAGCTTGGGGAAGAACTTGCCGGCGAGCGTGAAATGCCGGCGATAGACCTTGCGCAGCAGGTCCTGACGGGCGACCGGCATGTTCTTCGGGTCGCCGGTTCCGAGGAAGTACTGGCACTTGTCGGTGCAGGCGCCGCACTTCACGCAGGAGTCGAGATAGACCTTCAGCGAGCGGTATTTGCCGAGCAGCTCGCCCATCTTGGCGATGGCGACGTCGTGCCAGTCTTCGATGAGCTCGCCGGGGAAGCCGAGCGCCTCGTTATGGGCCGGCTGGGCGAGATAGGGATTGCTCTGCGCCATCGCACCGGGGCACAGCGCGGGCATCTCCATCGGGTCGGGGAGTTCCTCGCCGGCGGCGCGATCGAGAATGTCGACTTTGGCCATCTTCTTGATCTCCCTGCCCGTTTACTTGCCGCTCTCGTAGCGGGCGGTGGCCCACTTGGCGACGTGACGGCGTTCACGCGGATTGTCGACCTGGTTGCGCGTCGGGCTGAAGAAGACGCCCGGAGCGTGCAGCAGCTTGGAGAACGGGAACACGATCATCAGCGCGGCGACGAGGCCGAGGTGGATGAGCAGCGCCGGATCGGCCGGCAGCGGCTGCGGATTGAAGCGCATCAGGCCGAGGAAGAAGGCCTTGACCGCGACGATGTCGGTGTGGGCCAGGAACTTCATGCCGAGGCCCGACAGGCCGATGGCGACCAGAAGGCCCAGCATCAGGTGATCGGACGGATTGGTGATGTAGCGGATGCGCGGCACCAGGAGGCGGCGGGCCCAGAGGCCGCCGAGGCCGGCGATCATGGCGAAACCGGCATACTTGCCGAACGGCTGGATCAGGGTGATCACCGTCCAGACCGGCTCCTGGAAATAGCGGACGTGGCGCAGCAGCACGAGTGCCAGCGCGCCGTGGAAGAGATAGCCGAACAGCCAAATCCACTTGTTGGACTTGAAAAGGCTCTGGAACAGCACCACTTCCCTGGCCATGCGGAACCAGACGCCAGTGCGCGTCGTCGGCGCGGGCGTCGTCGGGATCTTCAGGGGCGCCGGCGTGGTGGCGTACTGCCACACACGGAAGGCCAGCCCGCCGACGAGCAGCGCCGTGGCGACGTAAAAGACAAGGGCGTAGACTGTTGTCAGCACGTACGTCTCTCCCCTCACCAGGGTGTCGGTTGCACCCGGCGGTCCGTCCGGCCGCAGATGCGGCCGGCTCATCCGGTCTCTGCGGACCGGTTATAGCTTAGAACTGTCCTGCGATCAGACGCAGCCGGTCGGCTTCGGCAGACCGGCGATCTTGCACGCCTGCTTGGCCGGGCCGTACGGGAACAGCTCGTAGAGGTACTTGTTCGAGGCCTTCTCGGCGCCGAACTTCTTCTTCATGGCCTTGACGAGCACGCGGATGGCCGGAGCGATCTGGTATTCGTCGTAGTACTCACGAAGGAAGTTGACGACTTCCCAATGCTCATCGGTCATGTCGATCTTCTCGTCGACGGCGATGAGCGCGGCGAGCTCCGGGTTCCACTTGGAGAGGTCGGTCAGGTAGCCTTCCTCGTCCGCCGCGTAGGTTTCGCCATTCAGTTCATAGGCCATTTCTGGTCCTCCCGCTGTTGCCCTCCCTCCAGGAGAGCTTTCTTCAACATAGCTCCAAAGCCCGAGGCCTCAGAGCCAAGCCTGGGTCCGATCGTGCTTGGTGACGAGATCGACGAAACCGTCGTAATCGACGATCTTGACGCCATCCACGAGGTCGTCTTCGCCCATGCCGCGAGCCGCGAGGTCGGGGCCGAGCACGAAGACTTCCGCGTTGCCGATCGCGGCGGTCACGGTCGCAGCGAAGGCAGTTCCCTTCCGCGCACCAACCACCCCGTCCTCAATGATGAGCACTGCATCGCCCGCCTTCAAGTGGGCAAGACAGCTCGCCATCGTCGAGCGGTCGAAGGGCGACTTGTTCACCGTATGAAGTGTCGACATTTATCCCCCTCCCCGCTCAGAAGCTCAGGACCACGTCCTGGTCGGCCATGATCTCGGCCATCTCGGCACGAGACACGAGACGGATGGAGGGCTTCTCCTCCCAGTCGTCGTCCTCGTCCTCGTAGACGATGTCCATCAGATCATCGACCGTGAGGCCGCGCTCTTCGAGCGATTCCTTCTCGACGTAAAGCTTGGTGACTTCGTAGTCACCGAGAGCCTTGTAGGTCGGCGAGAAATTCTTCATGCCGATGCCGGTGGTCTTCTGACCGTCGATCAGCTGGTAGACGCCGTCATCGAGGAAGGCCAGCGACACGTCCTGCTCGAACGCCGCACCGATCAGCACCACCTCGAGTGATTCGAGGGCGTAGATCGTGCCGTAGGGCGCCTTGCGATTGACGTAGAGAAACTTCTTGGCGACATCGTCGTCCATATCTTCGCTCATCGCCCCCTCCTCAGTCGCCGAAGGTCACGAGCCGCTCGGACTTGATGCCGGCTTCGATGAGCTGGCCCAGACCCGAAATGCGGAAACCCGGCGCGATATTGTTGCCGTCCTTGCCGTGCCGCTTCATCTCGCCCTCGTCGAGAATGCCGCGGCGCTGCGCGGCCGCGATGCAGACGGTAAGGTCCAGATTGTACTTGGCCGCAAGTTCCGACCACAGAACCTGGAGGTTCCGGTCGTCCTGCGGCGGCACGGTGAACCGCGTGCCGTTGTTGACGCCGTCATGGTAGAAGAACACACGAAAGATCTCGTGGCCCTTCTCCAGCGCCGCCTTGGTGAACTGATAAGCGGAATCCGACGCCTGATGCGTGTACGGACCCTCGTTGACCAACACTGCGAGCTTCACGATCAGCCCCCTGTCCCTGTCGCGGCACCCCCGTGCACGCGGACATGATCGCCAATACCAACGCAGCCCCTCCCCCGGCCCGACCTGGCGGGTCGGGGGCAGCCGGGCGTGCGTGACGTTCGCTTCCGATCAGAAGTGAACGTGCGTCGACATGTTCATGTTGTGGCGTGCGCCAGTCCATGTGTCGATGTGGTGCTTGGTGAACGGCAGACCGGTCAGCTCGAAGAAGCGCGGCCAACCGATGCGGTCGATCCACTCACCCATGCGCTCCCAGTCCTTCGCATTGTCCTTGTAGGCATAAAGGATCTTGCGAACGACCTCGGAGACCTCCGGCCAACGCGGCGCGTTGTTCGGCAGGTTGGCGACCACCAGCTTGTGGAAGGTCGGCTTGGAGCGAGCGTTCGAGTGCTTGCCGCCGACCCAGACCGCGATCTTGGTCGACTCTTCGCCGTTGATCTGCATCGGCGGGCACGGCGGATAGCAGGCACCGCAGCACACGCACTTCTTCTCGTCCACCTCGAGCGAGGGCTTGCCGTTGACCATGGCCGGGCGGATGGCCGCAACCGGGCAACGGGCGACGACGGCGGGACGCTCGCAGACGTTCGACACCAGATCGTGATTGATCTTCGGCGGCTTGGTGTACTGCACGTTGATCGCGATGTCGCCCTGGCCGCCGCAGTTGATCTGGCAGCAGGAGGTGGTGATGCGAACGCGGTTCGGCATCTCCTCCTTCACGAACTCGTCGTACATCATGTCCATCATGGACTTGACGACGCCGGAAGCGTCCGTGCCCGGGATGTCGCAGTGCAGCCAGCCCTGGGTGTGCGAGATCATCGACACCGAGTTGCCGGTACCACCGACCGGGAAGCCTTCCGCGGTCAGCTTGTCGATCAGCGGCTGGACCTTGTCGAACGACGTCACCATGAACTCGATGTTCGAGCGCGTGGTGAAGCGGACGTGGCCTTCGGCGAGCTGGTCGGCGATGTCGCACAGCTTGCGGATGGTGAAGATGTCCATCTGCCGCTGCGTGCCGGCGCGCACGGTCCACACCTCTTCGCCGTTCTTGGCGACGTGATGCAGGACGCCCGGACGCGGACGGTCATGCCAATCCCAGTTGCCGTAGTTCTTCTTCAGCATCGGATGCATGAAGGGGAACGGGTCGGGCACGCCGACTTCGTCCGGCGTACGCGGTTGAGTATCAGACATATCGTTTCGTCTCCCTAGAAGCGTCTCAAGCCATCACTCGGCGGCTTCCGCGCCCGAACCACCTTCGCGGCCCTTGCGCTCGTACCACTTCTCCGCCTCGTCGTCGAAATCGTCCGTGCGGACGAAGCACGACGTGCGCGGATGCTTGACCATGTTCGGATCCGGATCGATGCCGAGGCCCTCGAGGAAGGCCGGCAGGCCGATGCGGTCGATCATCTCGCCGGTGCGCTCGTGCTCGAGAGCGTTCTCGGCGAAGAAGTCGATCACGTTGCCGGCGAACTCGTTGAGCTTCTCGAAGTCCTCGTCGGACTCGAGCTTCATGAACGGCACCACGTTGATGCCCATCAGGTCGCCGATCTTCAGGGCGCGCTTGCCGCCGATGAGGATCGAAACGCCCTTGTCGTCACCCGGCGAGAGCGCCTTGGTCATGACGTTCAGGCAGTGCATGCAGCGCACGCAGCTCTTGTTGTCGACATCGAGCGTGTCGTCGTCGTTGAGGCTGAGGGCGCGGGTCGGGCACATCGCGATGACATGATCGATGATGTACTTGCGGCCGAGCTTCTCGACGTAGTTCTTCACTTCCGCCTGGTTGACCTTCATGTCGTCGCGCCAGGTGCCGATCACCGCGAAGTCGGCGCGGTGGATGGCGTTGACGCAGTCGTTCGGGCAACCGGAGAACTTGAACTTGAACTTGTAGGGTAGGGCCGGGCGGTGCATGTCGTCCAGGAAGGTGTTGACCACCTGCCGGTGGGCGCGTGCCTCGTCGAAGCAGGACTGCTCGCAGCGCGCCGCGCCGACGCAGGACATGCTGGTGCGCACGGCGGGGCCGGCGCCGCCGAGGTCAAAGCCGAGTTCGTTCAGCTCGTCAAAGGCGGCTTGCACGTTGGCGGTGCTGGCGCCCTGGAACATGATGTCGCCGGACTGGCCGTGAAAGGCGATCAGGCCCGAGCCATGGCG
>JAKPQE010000089.1 GCA_029572955.1 Pseudomonadota bacterium | reverse complement strand
TCGCCGTCCTCGCCGATCGCCGAGGCGATCCGGGCGCCATAGTGGCGGATCATCGAGCTCAGGGAGAGGGAGAACGTCTCGAACGGCTTCGCGGTGGACCCTGCGGGCATCACCGCCGCGATGCGAGCGGCGAGCGCGGCGCCGTCGCCGGCCGCCGGGGCCTCGTAGTCGGAGCCGACCGCGCGGCACACCGCAGCCAAGCGGTCGCCCTCGAGCTTGTAGGCGCCCTCGACCGAACGGCCCATCAAGGCGTCGAGCACCTTGAACACCGTCTCCATCTCCTCGGGGCCGGTCTCGTCGCCTTCCTCGCCGAACTTCGCGTCGAGGAGCTTGAAGAGCGAGACGAAATCGAAGCCCATCTTGCCCGCCGCGGCGTCGAAGGAGGCGAACTTCTGCTCGGGCAGGAGCGTGCCGAGCATCGAGAAGAAATCGGCATAGAGCCGGCCGTTCGCGGCCAGGTACTTCGCGGGATCCGCGGACGCCGTCTTCGAGGCGACCACCATGCGGCCCTGCTTGTCGCGGTCGACGAACATCACGCTCGCGCCCGCCTGCTTCGTGAGGGAGACCAGCCCGGAGAGGAGGGACTCGGCCTGCTTGCGAATCGCCTCGTCCTTGATCTGGGGCAGGAGCGTCTTGGCGACGAGATCCATGGACGTCTCGGTGTCGTAGCTCATCTGGCCGCAGTTGCCGATCGCGACGAACAGGTCGGCCGAGGCCGGGACGGCGTCATAGAGCTTGGGGTCGACGGGCACGGCCTTTGCCATGATCCCGCCCAGGTCGCTGCCCGGCGCGAATCCGCAGGAAACGCCCACGCTGATGCCTCGGGCGATGTCGGCGCCGAGGCCGACGACCATCGAGTCGATCTGTTCGAGCATCTTGGCGGAAGCCTCCATCGAGGCCTGCTGGTAGCTCTCGAGCGCCGTCTTCCAGGCGTTCGTCTCGACCGGCTGGTTCGTCATCGCGGCCATTTCCGCCGCCATCTGCTTCTGCATCTGGTTCATGCCCGTCATGAACTCGCCGTATTTCTGGAGGACGGCCTTTCCGTAGTCGATCTCGACGGCCATGCCGTCGAGCTTCGATTTCAGCGTCCCGGCCATCTCGCCGGCGGCGAGCTTGACGGTCGCCGGGCTGTCGCCCCAGACCGCGTAGCCTCCCTGGACCACGGCGAACAGCGTGTCATCGGCCGTGTAGGCGCCGTCAACGGCGTTCGTGGCGCCGCGCGACTTGAGATAGTCCTCTTCCGGGCCCGAGACGGGCACGTAGATCGCGAACGCGAGGTTCGTCGCCATCCCCGCCATCGACTCGGCGAACGCCTCCGCCTCCATGCCCTTGAAGTCGGGCAG
>JAKPQE010000086.1 GCA_029572955.1 Pseudomonadota bacterium | reverse complement strand
CCGAGGGACATTCCAAACTCGACGCGCTTCGGTCCCTTAAACGCTATATCGCTCGTGAGGTCTTCCACATCATCAGCCGCGGCCACAAGCGGATCAATCAGACCCGTATTGCCGCTTGACAAACAGAAGGGCGTCCAGGGCTCTCAGTTCACCAGCCGGGATTGGGCCTCGTTCCTGAAGGCCCACAATCTGGAACATTCGATGAGCCGGCGCGGGAACTGCCACGACAATGCCGTTGCCGAGAGCTTCTTCAACCTGCTCAAGCGCGAACGGATCCGGCGCCGGACCTACAAGACCCGGGCCGAAGCCCGGCAGGATATGTTCGACTACATCGAGATGTTCTACAACCCGAAGCGCAAGCATGTGAGGAACGGGATGCTGCCACCCGTCGAGTTCGAACGGCAGCAGAAAATGAGCACCAAGGGCGTCTAGAAAACTCGGGGCTATTCAGTCGAAATGTGGGCCAGTTCAACGCGGCGCACCGTGCAATAGCAGAAGATGCGGTGACATCCGTGCCATCTGTCGTGTGCTCAGCTAAGAATTAGCCCATCGCAACCTCCATTAACTGAGATTGTGAATCAAGTCTCAGTCAATTTCGATTGATTTAGATTCTCGTTTTGTGGCAATTTGAAATAGAAACGTAAAATAGGAGAGTGGCATGAGGTCAATTTTATATATTGATGTTGAAGGTGGTCGCGGAGGGTCGTCTCGTTCATTGAGAGTTATGTCGGGAAATTTAGATTCACGTCGTTTTCGCCCGGTAATTGCTCTTCGAGAACATGGATCCAGTGAAGAATTCTATAAATCAAAGAATGTATCTCATTTCGTATTTCCGGAAATGCCAGCATTTCGTCCATCCGAAAGAAAAAATATATTATCATTTTTGATTTTCTTAAAGGATGTGGCCGTATTTTCCCGGAAATACTCGAAGTTCTTGAATATTGTAAGGAGGGAGAATGTAAGTATGGTCCACGTAAACCACGAAGGAATGGCTCTTTTTGGGCGCTGGCTTGCGGGGAGATTGAATGTGCCGTGGATATGCCATCTTCGGTGTATATACCCTGAAAATCCTTGGTCAAGGTGGCTATATGGCGTTATTGATCAAGCGGATGCTCGTATTTTTATTAGTGAAAATGAGCAAGAACATTTTGAGAAAATGATTGGAAAACGCGCGGATTGTAAGAATAATATAGTAATAAATAACATAGCGCCTGAAGAATGCTTTGAAAATAGGCCGCTGGCGCACGATGGGGTGGCCGGCGAGTTTCTGCGCGTGGCATCATTGACGAATTTTGATTATGGGAGGGGTGTTGATAGAATCTTGGATGTGGCAAGAATTTTGAAATCCATGGGTCGAAAAGATATACGGTTCTATATCTATGGAAAGGACTCAAGGGTATCGGGTTGGAGTATGAGTTTCGAAGAGTTCTTGCGACAGGAAATTGAGGAGTACGAATTGGAAGAATTCGTAAATCTGAGAGAGCATTCGTCAGAGCCGGAAAAGATTTTGGCGCAATCAGATGTCCTTGTTCGATTGAGACGTCAGAATAATCCTTGGGGAAGGGATGTAATTGAGGCTATGGCTTCTGGTTTGCCGGTTGTCTCCATCGGTAATTACGAGGGGTTTATCGAGAGTGGTCGTGGTGGATTCATAGAGAGGGAATTTGATCCAAAGTCTGTGGCAGATATATTTGTCAAGCTTCGCGAAGATGTTCGTCTCTGCGGAGAGATGGGGATTTTTAACCAGAGGAAGGCTGCGAGAATGTTTCGAGGGAGTGTAAATATTGTGATGATAGAGCGTTTGTACAAAGATATTATTGAAGAAAAGAATGTTGGCTATTTCGTAAAGGAGCAACAATAACAAGAATTGATCGAGGAGATATGTGGTGTTGGGCGGCGGGCAGGGCCGTTCAAAGGCTGTTGGGGTCGTTGGTGTTTGTCAAAAGCGCATGTTGGTGTCGGGATGCCTTGGCTCGATGTCCTGTTTCAGCGGGGCGATTGCCTCGCCGTCTCCGGCCTTTCCAATGTTGACTGGAGCCACATCGCTGGCTTCGAGAGTCCCTCCGAAGACGCCGGTGGTCGGGCACAAATCCTTTGCGGCGGCGATGCCCGAGCCGCCGATCTCGCGCGCTTCTGGCTGAAGGCCGCAGGTCGCCCGTGACCCGCCGTCCCGACATTCTCTTCGTGCTGCCGGATCTTGCCGGCGGCGGCGCCCAGCGGGTGATGCTGCGCCTCGCCGGCAGCCTCGACCGCGCGCGGTTCTCGCCGCGCCTCGTCGTCCTCGGCGGCGCCGAGACGCTCGCCGGCGAACTCCCGGCGGGAGTGCCGGCCGAACGCTGGGGCGCGCCGCGGCTGAGGAGTGCGCTGCCGCGCCTCGTCTCCCATATCCGGCAGAGCCGGCCGGCGGTCGTCGTCTCGGTGATGGGTTATCTCAACCTCGCCCTCCTCGCCGCCAGGCCGCTCTTGCCGCGCGCAACGCGGCTCGTCGTGCGCGAGGCCAACATGGTCGCCCCGACGCTCGCCGTGCTGCCGCGGCCGCTGCGCGGCGCCTGGGTCTATCGCCGCCTCTATGGCCGGGCCGATCTCGTCGTCGCGCCGAGCGAGACGATCGCCGCCGATCTCCTCGCCGCCGCGCCCGGGCTCGCCGAGCGCCTGCTCGTGCTGCCGAACCCCGTCGATGTCGACGGTCTTCGGGCGCGAGCCGCAACGCCGCGGCGCGTCCCCGGCGAGGGGCCGCGCTTCGTCGCCGCCGGCCGGCTGTCGCGGCAGAAGGGCTTCGATCGACTGATCGACCTCGTTGCCGAGGCCGGCGTGCCGGGTCGTGTCGAGGTGTTCGGCGAGGGGCCGGACCGCGACGCGCTCGTTGCCGAGGCCGCCGCGAAAGGTCTTTCCGACCGTATCGTCTTTCCCGGCTTCACCGGCGACCTGCCGGCCCATCTTGCCGGCGCCGACGCCTTCCTCATGCCGTCGCGCTGGGAAGGCCTGCCGAATGCCGCGCTCGAAGCGCTGGCGCTCGGCACGCCGGTCATCGCGACGCCGGAATCGAACGTTGCCGAACTGATGGCACGCGCCCCCGCCGGCGCCGTCGCCGTCGCACCTACTGGGCCGGACTTCGCCGCCGCCATGATGGCGGTTCGTCCCGATCCGGTGACGATGCCCCGTCCGAGCCTGCTGCCGGACGTCTACCGCCGCGACGCGGTGGCGGCGGCCTTCGCCGCCCGCCTCGAGGGCCTCCTCGGCTCGCCCTGAGCCGACAAGTCAGGGCCGCCCGAGCCAGCGCTCGGCCCAAGCTTCCAGCATCAGCACCGACCAGATCGCCTCCGAGCGGGCATTCCTGCCGGCAAGGAAGGCTTGCCAGACACGGCCGACGGCGGCCGGGTCGACGAAGCCGCGCGCCGAAAGCCGGCCCGGCGCGAGCAGCGTCTCGGCCCAGTCGCGCAGCGGCCCCTTCAGCCAGGCATCGAGCGGCACGGCGAAGCCCGCCTTCGGCCGCTCGACGAGTTCGCGCGGCACATGGGCGTAGAGCATCTGGCGCAGCAGCCATTTGCCCTTGCCGTCGCGGATCTTCAGGTCGGTCGGCAACTCCCAGGCGAATTCGATCACGCGGTGGTCGAGGAGCGGCACCCGCGCCTCGAGGCTGACCGCCATGCTCGCCCGGTCGACCTTGGTGAGGATGTCGTCCGGCAGATAGCCGAGCGTGTCGAAAAAAGCGGTCCGCGCCGCGATGTCGCCCGCCGGCGCCCCTGCCGGCGGCGTCCAGCTTCCCGCGAGATCCGGAACGATGCCGTCCTCGGCGCGCCAGTGGCCGACGACGTCGAGATAGCGCTCGTCGCCCGCCGCGGTCAGTGCCCGGGCGAGCTTCATCGCCTTGTCGCCGGCCATGCGCGGCCGCCGGCCTTCGGGCACGAGGCGGGAAAGCGCGTCGAAGCTGCCCGGCCCGGCGCGCCGCAGCCCGGCTGCCAGCCCCCGGCGCACGAAGCCGGGCAGGGGGTCGATGCGCCGGGCGAGGTCGGCGAGCACCCGGTGGCGGTTGTAGCCGAAAAAACCCTCGTCGCCGCCGTCGCCGCTGAGCGCCACGGTGACGCTCTCGCGGGCGAGCCGGCTGACGAGATAGGTCGGCAGCGCCGATGAATCGGCGAAGGGCTCGTCGTACCAGTCGGCGAGCGCCGGGATGAGGGCGCGCGCGTCGTCCGCCGAAAGCTTCAGCTCGGTGTGGTCGGTGCCGAGGTGGCGGGCGACCGCCGCCGCGTGGCTCGCCTCGTCATAGCCGGCTTCGGCAAAGCCGATGGTGAAGGTGCGGATCGGCCGCGACGAGGCCCGCGCCGCGAGGGCCGCGACGCTCGAGGAATCGAGCCCGCCGGAAAGCAGCACGCCGACCGGCACGTCGGCGACGAGCTGGCGCGCGACGGCATCGCCGAGGAGGTCGGTGAGCGCCCGCACGGCCTCGGCCTCGCCGAGCCGCGCCTTCGGCCGCGCCGCGACCTCGGCAAGGTCCCAGTAGCTGCCCTCGGTGACCGTGCCGTCCGGCCGAAGGCGCAGCCAGTGGCCGGGCTTCAGCTTGGCGATGCCGCGATAGATGGTGCGCGGCGCCGGCACGTGGTTGAAGCGGAGATAGGCGGCGACCGCCTCGCGATCGACCGTTCCGGCAAAGTCCGGATGGGCGACGAGGGCCTTCAGCTCCGAGCTCCAGAAGAAGCGATTGCCCTGACGCCCGCAATAGAGCGGCTTGATGCCGAGCCGGTCGCGGGCGAGCCACAGCTCGCGCGTCTCGCGATCGAAAAGGGCGATCGCGAACATGCCGTTGAGGCGCTTCAGCGTCGCGACGAAGCCGGAGCGGGCAAAATGCTCCAGCATGATCTCGGTGTCGGAATGGCCGCGCCAGGCGACGTCGGGGATCTCGGCCGCGAGGTCGCGGAAATTGTAGATCTCGCCGTTGAAGGTGATGACGAAGCGGCCGTTGGCCGAGGCCATCGGCTGGTTGCCGGTCTCGGCGAGGTCGATGATGGCGAGGCGCCGGAAGGCGAGTGCGGCGCCGGCCGCCGCATCGTGCCAGACGCCGCCCGAATCCGGGCCGCGATGGCGGATCGCATCGGCCATCGCCGTCGCGGCGCGGACAAGGTCCGCGCCGGGGCTTGAGGCGGTCAGGTCGATGAAGCCGGCGATGCCGCACATGGGGTCGTGTCCATCGAACGGGGAGGGCCGATGCCCTCCGGCTGGTGGTCCGGCCGCGCCGTCAGCCGATCGCCGAGCGCACCGCGGCGATCACGCGGTCCTGGTCCGCGGTGCCGAGATAGGGATGCATCGGCAGGCTGATGACCTCGGCGGCGGCCGTCTCGGAGACCGGCATCGGCCGGACGGCCGAGGCGATGTCGCGATAGCCGGTCTGGCGGTGCAGCGGGATCGGATAGTAGACGGCGGTCGGCACGCCGGCCGCCTGGCACGCGGCGGCGACGGCGTCGCGCCGCTCGGTGCGCAGCGTGTATTGCGCCCAGGCCGAGCCGTAGCTTTCGGGGATGACTGGCACCGTGGCGACATCGGCGAGCGCCGCCGAATAGCGCGCCGCGATCCGGTTCCGCGCCTCGATTTCCTCGGCGAAGATGGCCAGTTTCTCGATGAGGATCGCCGCCTGCAGCGTGTCGAGCCGGCTGTTGAGGCCGAGCCGGACGTTGTCGTACTTGTCGCGGCCCTTGCCGTGGAAGCGTAGCGAGGCGAGCAGCGCCGCCTTCTCGCCATCGTCGGTGAGGATGGCGCCGCCGTCGCCATAGCAGCCGAGCGGCTTGGCCGGAAAGAAGCTCGTCGTCGTGTAGTCGGCGAGCGTGCCGACCTTGGCGCCGGCGAGGCTGCCGCCGAAGCCCTGCGCCGCGTCGGCGACAAGCGTCATCTTCTCGGCATCGGCGATCGCGGCGAGCGCGGCATAGTCGGCCGGCAGGCCGAAGAGGTCGACGGCGACGACCATGCGCGGCCGGAGGCCTTCGCCCTTGGCAAAGGCGATGGCGCGTTCCAGGTCGGCCGGGTCGATGTCGAAGGTGTCGGCAAGGATGTCGACGAAGACCACGGCGGCGCCGGTCG
>JAKPQE010000079.1 GCA_029572955.1 Pseudomonadota bacterium | reverse complement strand
CACCATCGGCAGGTCCAGCCCGCCGCGCTCGGCCGCCGCGAGCGCCTCCGGGTAGCCGGCGTCGGCGTGGCGCATGACCCCGGTCCCGGGGTCGCAGGTCAGCACACGCTCGAGGCGTTCCGCCATCATGTCGGTGCCGTCGGCGACGATCACCATCCCAGCGTGCAGGCTCTTGCCGATGCCGACGCCGCCGCCGTGGTGGAAGCTCACCCAGCTCGCCCCCGCGGCCACATTGAGCATCGCGTTGAGGAGCGGCCAGTCGGCGATGGCGTCGCTGCCGTCGCGCATCGCCTCGGTCTCGCGGTACGGCGACGCGACCGAGCCGGCGTCGAGGTGGTCGCGACCGATGACGATCGGCGCCTTGACCTCGCCGCGGCGCACGAGCTCGTTGAAGGCAAGGCCCATCTTCGCGCGCTCGCCGTACCCGAGCCAACAGATGCGGCTCGGCAGACCCTGGAAGTGGACCTTGGCGCCGGCCATGCGGATCCAGCGCGCCACGGTCTCGTTCTCGGGAAGGGTGTCGAGCACGGCCTGGTCGGTACGCGCGATGTCGGCGGGATCGCCGGAGAGGGCCACCCAGCGGAAGGGCCCCTTGCCTTCGCAGAACAGCGGCCGGACGTAGGCGGGCACGAAGCCGGGGAAGGAGAAGGCGTCGGCATAGCCCTGGTCCCTGGCCACGCCGCGGATGTTGTTGCCGTAGTCGAAGACCTCGGCCCCCGCCTTCTGGAGGGCGACCATCGCCTGGACGTGGACGACGATGCTCGCGCAGGCGCGCCGCACGTACTCGTCCGGGTCGCGCCGGCGCAGTTCAAGAGCCTCCGCCAGCGTCATGCCGTTGGGCACGTAGCCGTTCAGGGTGTCGTGGGCCGAGGTCTGGTCGGTGACGAGGTCCGGGGTGATGCCGCGACGCACCATCTCGGGGTAGATGTCGGCGGCGTTGGCGCAGAGGCCGATACTGAGCGGCGTGCCTGCGGCGCGCGCTTCGTCGGCCCACTTCAGCGCCTCGTCGAGCGAATCGGT
>JAKPQE010000069.1 GCA_029572955.1 Pseudomonadota bacterium | reverse complement strand
CTTCCGGTGGATTATTCGGAAGGCCCCGGAGGCCATTCCTGGGACATCTGGGACGCCCAGATCCAGAAGGTGCTCGCCTGGCTGCCGCTCTCGAACGACGTGAACCGCACCACGGCCATCGGCTAGGGAAGCAGAAGACCGTCGATGAAGTTGTCCTCGAAGCCGGGAAGCGTGTTGAGAGGACGTTCGACGGGCAGGTCGATGTAGGATTCGAGCCGGGCGAGACTCTCCGGCTCGCAGGCGACGCGGGCGGCTCCGGCGAGGCTGGTGTTGCCGACGATGACGCTCGGGCGGTCGGGCAGCATGCCGATGGCCACCGCGTTGGCGCGGTCCAGATACTTGGCGAAGCCGCCGGCGAGGAAGAGACGGTCCGCCGGGCGGCCGCAGTGGTCTTCGAGCGTGGCGATGCCGGCATGGACCGCGGCCTTGGCCTTGAGAAGCTGCTCGATGTCGCCCTCGACGATGACGATGCCGGGCGCGATCGTGAACGACGGGGCCGGAGGCTGGAGGCGTCCGCAGGCGTTGAGATGGCCGAGGCGGCGCTCCACGGCGAGAAAGTCCACCATCGCGGAACCGCAGAGGCCCTTGGGCGCAACGCCGCCGATGACCTCGAAATCGCCGTTCCCGGCGTAGTGGTCGATGGCCCCCTCGACGGCGCGGCAGCCGCAGACGATGCCGGCGCCTTCGAACGCGGGGCCGGCGGCGGCGGCGGCGCAGACCACGCCGTTGCCGGTGTCGAAGACGATCTCGCAGTTGGTGCCGATGTCCACGAGCATCTCGCCCGGACCGAGGCCGGTCTCGGCGATGCCGGCCACGATGTCTCCGCCGATGTAGCCCGAGATGCATGGCAGGGTGAGGACCGCGCCCCGGTGGCGGAGTCCCAACGCCGCCGCGGGACGGGGCGCAAAGCGCCGACGCGGGGGCGTGAAAGGCATGACGCCGATGGAGGCGGGGTCGATGCCGTGCAGAAGGCACGTCATGACGGTGTTGCCGGCCACGGCGATGCGGACGGCGTCTTCGGCGCCGATCTCGGCGAGGAGGGCGTTGATCGTCTCGGCGATGGCGGACTGGAGTTCGGCGAGTTGGGCGGCGGAGCCGCCGGCGTGGTGGATGCGGGCGATGACGTTGTCGCCGAACCGGCTCTGGGCGTTGAAGGCGCTGGCTGTGGCGACGACGGCGCCGTCGCGGA
>JAKPQE010000068.1 GCA_029572955.1 Pseudomonadota bacterium | reverse complement strand
GAGCGGATCGCGCCGGCCGGCGGGCGGCTGCCACCGGCCTCCGATCGTCGGCTTGGGCTTGGGCTTCCGCGCCGTCACGACTTGCTCCGACGGCGGGCCGGTTCGGGTGGTGGGGCCTGGCCGGCGGCGATCGACTCGGCGGTGCGGAGGAGGATCTCGAGGAGTTCGGGGCCGGTGCCGGCGTTGGGCCCGATCCTCTCGACGTCGCTCGAGCCGGCGCGCCGGCGGTAGCTGAGCTCCCACGTCACGGGGTGCTCGTCGGTCAACTGCCGGCGCTCGAGCGAGGCGCGGGCGGGGCCGGACGGCGTCGCGATGACGAGCTCGAGGCGGTGCCCGACGTGCCACTCGGCGAGGGTGACGTCGGTGCCACGGACCGCGCGGCCGGCGGGGAGTGCGAGGCCGGCGAGGTCGTGCGCCATCGCCACGGCGTGCGCCGTCGCCATGGCGCGGAGATCGAGCGAGACGGGGAACGCTAGGGCGAGTTCCTCCAACTCGACGGCGGCGGCGGTCATCGGATGAGGTGCCGGGCGGACCATTTCGTCGAACGTCATGTCGGTGCGGGCGAGAAGCGTCGGCTTTGATCCGTGACGGCGACGTACAGGTCGCAGAGGAACAGCCAGCCGGTCATCGCTTCACCCATCGGCCGCATTCGCGGTCCCAGTCGCATTCCATGTGAATCCGGTTGAGGTCGGCCGTTGCCTCCGGGTGGTCGGGGTACGAGTACCAGCCGTACTCTTCGGCTTCGGCAACGCCGGGCCAGACTCCGGTCCAGATGTCGTTGCCGCAATCATGGTCGGGGTCGTCGAGACCGTGGTACTCGGCGAGTTCGTCGGCGAGGTCACCGCGGTCGGCTTCGTGGAGCACCTTGCAAACCTCGGCGGTGAGGCCACCGGCGCACTGGATGCGTTGGATGCCGGTCCACAGGCAGCGGGCGATGTCGCAACCGTCCTGGTGGGGTTGGCCGATCGGGGCGCCGCAATCGCGGCACGGAAGTAGCGGTTCGTTCACGGGATCATCCGGTCATCGGATGAGGTGCCGGGCGGCGTCGATCGCGACGGCGACAAGGACCATGAACGTGACGCCGGCGGCTGCGGAGGCGACAGCGGCGCCGATGAGGGCCCGTCGTGCACGGCGGGCTCCGGCGATCGCTGCGACGAGCTCGCGGC
>JAKPQE010000037.1 GCA_029572955.1 Pseudomonadota bacterium | reverse complement strand
CCGTGCCGCCCTTCATCAGATCGATCCCGGCCGAGGTCAGTTCGAGCACCGGCCGGTGCGGGTCGACGTTGGTCTGGGCGAGATGCCCGGTGGCCAGGAGCGATTCGAGCAGCGTGACGACCTCCGGTTGCGTGAGGTGTTCGAGCAGCCCGAACGTGCTGAGCTGATCGAGTCCGAGCCTGGCCATTTTGGCGGAGGCGGAGCCGCAGAGCATCTGGGCGATGAGAATCTTGCCGCAGCGAAACCGCTTCTGGACTCGGGCCACGCCGCTCAGCGCGATCCGCAGGGTCTTGATTGCCTCGTCGCCGAGTTCGGCCGGAACGGCTGGAGCGGCCGCTTTGCCCGTCCGGCCGCAGTTGTCGCAATGCCCGCAGGCCTGGCCGTCCCGCTCGCCGAAATAATCGAGAATCTGCCGCTGGCGGCATTCCGGGCTGAGGGCGAACTGGACGACGCGGTTGAGCTTTTCGTATTCGGCGGCCTTGCGTTTCTCGACGGTTTCGAAATCCAGGTCGAGCTGGTCGAACGGCGTCTCGCGATCGAGCATGCGGATCGCGCGGCCGCGGAACGGCGGCACGTAGTCGAACACGTCGAGCTGGTTGAGTTCGCGGAGCGCGGCCGAGATTGAGGGCGGTTCGAGTCCGGTCATGCCGGCGAGCCGTGCGGGCTGGAAGAAGACGGTTTCGCGCCGCCGCGGGCCGACGATCTCCTCGACTGCCCGCAACACGGCCCGGCGCGTCGTCGCCCGCTTCGGCAGCAGGTCGGCGAGCGTCGGCAGGTCGCTTTCGATGCGCACGGCGGCGCGGTTTTCGGAAGACACCAGCCGTTGCAGCACGCCGGCGGATTCGAGCATCTGCTCGCAGGCGCCGACGCCGTCGGCGCCGATCGGCAGCGCGAGCCGCTCCTTGATCTCCTGCTGCGTGAGCTCGATGGGATCGGCCTCGACCGAGGCGAGGTACTCGTAAACGAGCTCGACGTTCTCCCTGCCCGGATAGGCGCTCTCGATGAACCATTCCTGGATATAGCGGTCGGCGGCATTGTAGAGG